>UQRU01000169.1 GCA_900543475.1 uncultured Eubacteriales bacterium | reverse complement strand
CGAGACGCGCGGGCTAGTAACATAGGGCTTTGCCCGCATAAGAAATACCCCCGGCTTTGCCGGGGGATCATTATTTCGCGGGCTTTTTGCCTCCCTGGTTTACCATTATTCACAAATTATTTATACCCATATCCACACAAAAAGGGCGAAACGTGTTACAATCTATAGCATGGAACGAAGTACGCGAAAATGTATTGGCCTGCTGGCCTTCATATGGATTTTGATTCTGACCCAACCTGCCATGGCCCTGCCCCAAGGTGTTTTGGAGGTAGGCGATTATGGCAGCCAGGTGGCTGAATTACAGCAGGAGCTCTCCGACCTGGGATTCTACCAGGGGGAGATCAGCGGGACCTTTTCCACGGATACCCGAGATGCGCTGATCGCACTACAAAAGGTGCTGGGCGTGGAGGTGGATGGCGCCTATGGTCCGGAAACCGCCAGCGCCTATGTCGCCGCCTTGGCGGATGGCATCCTAGTCAAGCCCGCCGACCAAGAGGCTACCGCCCCCTTGGCTGGCAAAATTATCGGTATCGATCCTGGTCACCAAACCGATGAGGATACCGGCTTAGAACCTTTGCTGCCGGACAGCGAGCGTACCAAGCCCCGCATGACCAAAGGCGCCGTGGGGGTCAAGACAGGGGCGTCCGAATGCCAGATCAACCTTGCCATTGGCCTAAAGCTCAAGTCCATGCTGGAAGCGGGCGGCGCATCCGTCGTCATGACCCGCACCACCAATGACGTAAATATTTCCAATATCGAACGGGCTCAGCTCATGAATCAAAATCAAGTGGATTGTTGGGTGCGGCTTCATTGCGATGCTTCCTCCTCGGAACGTACCAGCGGCGCCCATGGGTTGATCCCCTCCCGGGCTTACAACGCAGATATTTATGCAGATAGCCTACGTCTTGCCAAGCAGGTGATGGCGGGGTTCTGTGACGCGACCGGCGCTACGGATGGCGGTATCACCGCCCTAATGGATCAAACTGGGTTCAATTGGTCGGATTTCCCTGTTATCGCCATTGAAATGGGCTATCTATCCAATGCGGAAGACGATGTTCGCCTAGGGCTGGATTCCTATCAGATTGCTTGCGCTACCGGCATTTATAATGGCATCGTCTCCTACTTCCAGCAAGACTGAGGTGGTTGTTTATGTTTCATAGCCTGACTCGGCCCCTTCTTTCGGCACTCCTGGCGGCGTGCCTGTTTTTTTGTGGCTGCTCCCTTTTCCAACCCGATCAGGCCCCTACGCCTACCCCCACAGCCTCCGTCTCGCCTGCGTCTCTCCCTTCGCCCTCTCCTACGCCCAGGATCGGCAACCCAGTATGGATCTTTTATCAAGATCTGTATGACGCCATAGACGCCCCTTTGAACCAGCTCCATGAAGCTTTAGCCGCCACCCCTATCCAAGGGGCGGATGCGGCAGGCGATTCTGCCTGCCTAGATGGGGAATTGCTTCTTTCCGCCTTGGAGTCCCGCCTAACGGAAGGGATGATGACCTTGGGATTATTGCTCCGTTCGGATTCCAGCAGCGATACAGATCCCTATGCCAGCTATTCCTCTTCTGTGGAAGGGGCGTTCCAAGGGACCGGTTCCATCCAATATTCCGGCAGCACCGCTGCGCTGCGCTTTCAGCACACGGATGGGAAACAACTTTCCGGTACCCTTACTGCCTACCGGCTGCGTTATGGGGCCACCCTCCCCGATGCGCAAGCCCCCGTATACCAGATCCTAATTTTGCGCGCACCCCAGGGCTGGGTGATCCGGCTGGAGGAAAGCGATGGCCAAATTCTAACCCTTCGCTGGGATGGCGTTACCTTGGGGCTGTACGACATGACCGGCGGGCCTCTGGAAAGCAATGACCAAGGGTTTCTCACCTTTCACAACGCTGTGGACGGCTATGCCCGCTGCTGGGAATGGGGTGATGGCGCCCTCCGCCTAGAGCCATAAATCAACCGCTGCTAATAATGATCCCCCGGCAAAGCCGGGGGTATTTCTTATGCGGGCAAAGCCCTATGTTACTAGCCCGCGCGTCTCGTC
>UQRU01000168.1 GCA_900543475.1 uncultured Eubacteriales bacterium | reverse complement strand
ACCCCTTAGCCTAACAAATGCGCGCGACGCCCCCGGTTCCCGGGGGCGTTTTGCATTGGCCCGGGGGAAGGGAAAACGCGGGGGCTGCCGGGGGGGCGGCGGCGTTTGGCGGCCGGGGGGGGGGGCCGCCCCCCCCCCCCCCAACCAAGGGCCGGCGCGCCCCCCAGGCCGCCCGCCCCGGGCGGGGGGGCCCCCCCCGCCCCCCCGGCCCAAACGCCCGGCCCGGGCGCCCCTAACGCCCGCCCGGCCCTTGCTTTGTGCGCGCTGTGCGCGCCCGCCGCCCCCCCGCGGGACCGCAGCGGTCCCCCCCAGCCCCTGGGTTTGCGGGGGAGCCGGCGAAAAAAGGGCCGGGCCCACCCCCGGATAGAAGGCTGGGAAAAGGGAAGAATTGCGTAAATGGGCCGGGTGTGCTATGATACACAAAAACGGGAAGGGAGGACGAACATGTCCCGCAACCGGTACACGGTAGCTCGAAAATCCATATGGTATGTGCTGCGCACCATGCTGGCCATCGTGGCCGTGGTGGTCATTGCCCTATATGCGTTTATCGGGGCCATGCATGTGAGCAATATTTATATCCTGGTCAGCGAGGGAATGGAGCTGCGCGCATCCTGCATCCTCAAGGGCGGTTCCATCAACGAGCTGACGGAATATTTTACCGAGGATTTCATCGCCTCGGATTCCGCCTTATACGATGGGAAGTATGCGGATTATACCATTACCAATTTCATTTATAAGCAAGATCCCACCGGGTTATTTGTGCTGCCCTGGGATGTGACCGCCTCCATGGAGGTGACGGAGAGCATGTTGTCCCTATCCGGCACCCCCAATGAAAACGCTGCCAGCAGTACCATTCCCCCTTGGACGCCGACCCGGTATAGCGTAAAGCTCCGGCAGATCGACGGCCGGTGGTATATTTGCGACCTGGTGGTGTTGGAGGAAAATCCCCAGCAGGAAGCCAACCCCACCCCAGATATGTCTCTGCTCCCCTCCCCTACCCCATGATCCAGCAAATATTTCATACAGCGTTTCCCGTGTTGCTGGCCCCTATGGCGGGGGTGACAGACCTACCTTATCGGAGGTTGTGCCGGGAGCTGGGCTGCGACTTCACCTATACGGAAATGGTCAGCGCCAAGGGGTTGCGCTATGGCGCCGCCGCCACCGCCGCCCTATTGGAGACCAGTCCCGAGGAGCGGCCCTGCGGGGTGCAGCTTTTTGGCCGGGAGCCGGCGATCCTGGCTGAGGTAGCCGGGAAGCTATGCCGGGAAAACCGGGGGGAATTGGCGTTGATCGACATCAACATGGGCTGTCCCGCCCCCAAGATCACCGGCAACGGGGAGGGCAGCGCCCTGATGAAGGAACCCAAATTAGCGGCCCAAATCATCGAAGCGGTGGTAAAGGCCAGCGATCTGCCGGTGACGGTAAAGTTTCGCAAGGGCTTTGACGCGGCCCACTGCAATGCCCTGGAATTTGCCAAGCTGGCCCAGGAAAGCGGCGCGGCCTTGGTGACCCTCCATGGCCGCACCCGGGAGCAGATGTACAGCGGAAAAGCGGATTGGGATGTGATCGCCCGGGTAAAGCAGGCCCTGTCCATCCCGGTGATCGGCAATGGGGATGTGTTTTCCGGAGCGGACGCCCTGGCCATGCGGGCGTATACCCATTGCGACGGCATCATGGTGGCCCGGGGCGCCCAAGGGAACCCCTTTATTTTCCAGGAGATCCAGGCGGCCCTGGCAGGGCGGCCCTACACCCCCCCCACTCCGGCCCAGCGGCTGGACATGGCCCTGGAGCATTTGCGCCGGGCCGTGGAATATAAGGGGGAGCGGGCCTATGTGGAGATGCGTAAGCACATGGCCTGGTACATCCGGGGCATACGGGGGGGCGCCCAGCTGCGGGCGCGGATCAACCTGGCCCCTTCCGCTGACGCCATGGCCCGGCTGCTGGGAGAATTCCGGGACGCCCTGGCAGCCGATCCAGGGGAAGGGTAAGCGCCTGCGTCCCGCGGGGGGGGGGCGGGCGCGCAAAGCGCGCGCAAAGCAAGGGCAGGGGGCCCGGAGGCCCCCTGCCCTTGCTTTGGTTTGGCGGCGGGGGGGGCCCCCCCCCCCCCCCCAACCCCCCCCCCCCCCCCCCCGGGCCCCCGGGCGGGGGGGGCCCCCCCACGGGCCCCCGCGCCCCCCCCCAC
>UQRU01000167.1 GCA_900543475.1 uncultured Eubacteriales bacterium | reverse complement strand
GGTGCTGTTTCTTGTGCTTCTTGTTTTGCGGCTGCGGTTGCGGGCCCCCCCCCCCCCCCGCCGCGCCCGCCGCCCCCCCCCCCCCCCCCCCCCCCCCCCCGCCCCCCCCCGCCCGCAACGGATTTACCGTCTTATCCCGACAAAATGGGACGCCGTTTTCCACCATCCTAAGGCAGCCTGCACAGCCACAATCGGAAGGCCAACGTAAGTCCGCCAGCCAAAATCACCGCCCAAATAAATGATAGACCGCAGCAAAGCAACAAAATACAAAATATCAGAAACATGATCCAAGTGCGCATGGCCCTGCGCCGGCAACAGCGGCGCCGAACATACACCATACTGGGTCTCGTCTGCATGCAAAGACCTCCTTTCCCTCGCTTCCTTACCTATATATTACGCCTAGAGGCGCCTAAGGGTGCGCAGCAAGCAAGGGATAGGGGACACCATCCCGACAATTGTGGAATACATTGTATGTATATCACTTTGGGGAGGAAAACCATGGTAAAAACCATTGTGGAGGCAAAGGATATATGCCTCACCTATCATGAAATAAACGGGGAGACCCTGGCGGTGGACCGGTTGAGCTTTACCGTATCCAAGGGGGAATTCGTATCCATCGTCGGGCCATCCGGCTGCGGGAAAACCAGTGTGTTATCCATGCTGGCGGGGTTGATCGCCCCCAGCGCCGGGCAACTCACCATAGAAGGCGGCCGGCCTGGCTATATGCTCCAGCGAGATCATCTTTTAGACTGGCGTACCATCGAAGGCAACATAGTATTGGGCTTGCAGGTACAGGGGCGGTTAAATCCAGAAACCCGGGAAAAGGCCATGGCATTGCTGGAAACCTATGGCTTAGCGGATTTTGCGAAAAGCTATCCGGGGCAATTATCCGGCGGTATGCGGCAAAAGGTAGCTTTGATCCGCACCCTTGCCTGTTCTCCGGATCTGCTACTGCTGGATGAACCTTTTTCCGCCCTGGACTATCAAACCCGCCTTACCCTGGGGGATGAGATCCACGGCATCCTGCGTAGGGAGGGAAAAACGGCAGTCCTGGTGACCCATGACATCGCGGAAGCCATCTCTATGAGCGACCGGGTATTGGTTTTCTCCAGCCGTCCCGCCCGCCTGAAAGCTACCCATTCCATCGTGCTAAGCGGGTCGGATTCCCCCATCCAGCGCCGCAATGCGCCGGAATTTAAAGACTACTTTGACGCCATCTGGAAGGAACTGGATCGCCATGACCAATGAAAAAAAAGCCCCCGCTTACAGCGAGGCCCATCGCGCCTATCTTCGCGCCCTGCGGCGGAAGGATCATTTCGTTACCGCCATGCGGTATTTATTATTGCTATTCTGTTTGGCCCTTTGGGAGCTGGCCGCCCGGGTGGGCTGGATCGACCCCTTTATCGGCAGCTCCCCCTCCCGGCTGTGGGCCGCCATCCTCCGGCTGTATCAGGCCGGCGAGCTTTGGGGCCATATCGGCGTTACCCTGCTGGAAACCGTGGTGGGCTTTGTCGCCGGCACCCTCTTGGGCACCCTGGCGGCGGTGTTCCTTTGGTGGAGCGCCACGCTTAACCGCATCCTGGATCCCTACCTGGTGATCCTGAACGCCTTGCCGAAAATCGCCCTGGGCCCCATCCTGATCGTCTGGTTTGGCGCGGGCATGAAAAGCATTATTGTAATGGGGCTTTTGATCTCCCTGGTGGTGACCATCATGAGCGTATTGGCCGGCTTTAACGCCATCACCGATGAAAAGCAGCTGCTGATGCGCACCCTGGGCGCCTCCAAAATGCAGATCCTTACCATGGTGGTGCTCCCCGCTTCCCTGCCCACCATCATGAACGCCCTGAAGATCAGCGTGGGCATGAGCTGGGTCGGCGTCATCGTAGGGGAATACTTGGTATCCAAGGCTGGACTCGGATACCTGATCGTGTATGGCGGGCAGGTATTCAACCTGGATCTGGTCATGGCCAGCATTGTGATCCTATGCTTATTGGCCGCCATCATGTATTACGGCGTGGCGTATCTGGAGCGGCGCATCTGCCAACGGGTGGGCGCCTAAGCCCATCCGGCCTGGGTCGGCCCGCCGCTGTTTCTGCCTGGACCCCTCCGCCGGAAGGGGGGGGGGGGGGGGGCGCGGGGGGGGGGGGGGGGGGGGGGGGGGGGGCCCCCCCCACGCCGCCCCCGGGCCCGCGCCCCCGCCCCCCCCCCGCC
>UQRU01000166.1 GCA_900543475.1 uncultured Eubacteriales bacterium | reverse complement strand
CAAAGACGCATCCTATTAAGTCAACGCTGAAAGCTGCGATTGACTATATCTGCAATCCTGACAAGACGGACGGGAAGCTGTTGGTGTCCTCCTTCGGCTGCGCCGCCGAGACCGCCGACATTGAATTTGAATGGACACGCCGCCATTCCATCGACAAGGGCACACACCTGGGCCGCCACCTGATCCAAGCCTTTGAGCCTGGGGAGGTCTCCGCCGAGGAAGCCCATGAGATCGGGATGCAGCTGGCAAAAGAAATATTGGGTGGCAAGTACGAGTTTGTACTTACCACCCATATTGACAAGGGACATATTGAATAGCAAGATTACCCCAAGCGCGATAAGATAATAATAAAGCAACGGCCTTTGGGGGGATTTAACTTCCTTCATAGGCTCCTCCCTTCTTCTTGCTGAAACATTTGGGCGTTAATGGCATCCATACTGAGCAGCAACGCCCGGTCTGCCGCCTGGTGTGCAAAGTCCAGGGCATACTCTGCCAGCAGGATCTTCTCCTCCACAGCCGCCTCCTGGTCAGGGTTTGCCGTGGCGATGGATTGTAGGCGATCCTTGGTGCTGCGGATGATCTGCCCCACTTGGTCGTAGCCCTGGGACAAGACGGACGCTACCCCTGACTTTGAGCGTGCCAAGCTCTCCCGCAGGGTTGCTTCCGCCTGATCGCATTCTTGCGTCAAGGCGTCTATCTCCTGCTGCAGCCGGTTTCGGGATGCGGTTTCGCTTATATGGATACGGCTATGGAGCCGTTCCATCCGCTCATCCAATTGGCAAAGCTTCACAGAGAGAATTTCATGTGCCATATCACAACCTCCCTTTCCCCATCATTGTAGGAAATATCCGGCAAATGCTCAATTTTCACAAATGGGCGTATGTATAGACAAAAAAGCCAAGGTGTAAAGCCTTTTTACACCTTGGCGATTCTGTCAATTCCATCTGGCCGCAGGGCTGCAAAGAGATACCCTTTATGGATCGCCCACCGGCGAAATCCCTTCCGTCATCAAGCGGAAGGCGACATGCACGATTTGATCTAAGTTTTTTGTATCCTCCGCCGTCCAATTCCGTAAGATCCCCAAAAATGCCTGGCAATGGTAGCGTAGGATCAGCTTGACTTCCGCCCGGGTACAGGTTTGGTACAGGCCCTCCGCATCGCAAACCTGCTCAAACAAGCGCTGCAAGTATTGGGCAAGCATCCGTTCCAATTCGTCCCGATAATTGCTTTCCATACCCTTCTTCATATATGGAAGCGCGTTGATGCCCATAATAAACAGGCAGCGAAGCCGGGCCTCCCCATTTCCCAACGCCTTAGCTTCCAGCAAGGTGCGCTGGGTGTCCCGTTCTAAAATCCAGCGAAACAAGGCTGGTATATCCTCAAAATGGTAATAAAAAGCTTGCCGCGTAATTTTGCACGCGTCCACAATATGTTTTACCGTTAATTTTTTTACGTTTTGTTCCAACAAAATGGACTTTGCCGCCTGGGCAATGGTCTCTTTCATGTCAGGCGCCACGTTGTTCCCTCCCTGTATGTTGGGGGCATTTACGCAACCGATCCTGTCCCGCAACCGAATAGCTCTGCGAGGTTAAGTTTAACAGGTTATGGCAAAGCCGTCAAACAAAACCAGCCTTTAATGCCCCAATGCAGATGCCTCATTCAATTTCCCCAGGTCTACGGCCATGGTCCTCCCCTTCGCCCAGTCGCAAGAAAAATGCCATAGTTCTGTTGGAGCCCCCACCCTACCGCGTTCCGCAGCCCTTCCGTCCGGGCCAGCCCGCTGCCCGCGTAGGGCCCTTCCAGCTATCCAGCCCCGCGCCTGCCTCCACCCGAAAAAAGGTGGTAGCGACCGCGAGCCGTCGTAAAACAACTGCCTCAAATAACCTCGACCCCCTGTCCCGGGCGCGACCGTGGTCCGCCCTCCCCCGCTGTTGCGTGAATATCGCCGTGCGCGTAGCACCAACCGAGCAGGCCAGCCGAGCGAGCCTTTTTTCATGGGCATGGGGCAGGGGCTGTATGCCTTGGATTTGCGGCCATGGCGCCCCCAGGCGCGGCGGAGGAGGGAGCGCGTAGCCGGCGCCTACGCTGACCGACGACAACAATGCCTGGGGGCGGCAGGGCCGTGAAGACGGGGCGTACCCGCCCCTGGCCCATGCCCCTCGGGAGCCGCGACGGAATGAGCAAGGCCCCGGCAATTTATTGCCGGGGCCGAGCGGATGGAGTCCGCGGCGACGAAGCTACCTATCTTTCCATGACTGTGCGGCATGGTCATTCCCGTCGGGCCAGGCGTCCTCTCGCTACGGCCTCCCTGTTTTCAGCAGCTCCGCCTCGCCCTGTCGCAGGTAGAACGCCCTGGTCCTGTTGGAGCCCCCACCCTACCGCGTTCCGCAGCCCTCCCGCCCGGGCCAGCCCGCTGCCCGCGTAGGGCCCGCCACTGGCAGCGGGCGGCGACCCTGTGTCGCCAGCACCCTGTGCTGGCTTACCGGCATGGAAAATACATCGTTCCCAAAGCCACAGAAAGAAAGCACCCTTAGGGTGCTTTCTTTCTGTGGATCCGGC
>UQRU01000165.1 GCA_900543475.1 uncultured Eubacteriales bacterium | reverse complement strand
GTCCCCCCCCCCCCCCGGGGGGGCCCCCCCCCCCCCCCCCTTTTTTTGGGGGGCCCCCCCCCGCCCCCCCCCCCCCCCCCCCCCCCCCAACCCGCCGCCGCCCCCCCCGGGCCGCTGGATGTTCACCTGCGCCGGACAAGGGCAGGGCCGGCCTTACTTGGCATAAAGCCGGCCCACCAGCCAATTGATCAGCCGGCAGGGCAGGAGCTTTTGCAGCAGGACGAACAGCTGGTACTGAAGCCCTGCGGAATAGAGGGGCTTAAGGCGTCCCTTGCGGCTGAGCTGATAGAGCCGCCGGGCGATAACGCCGGGATCCATGCCGTTGGCCTCGTCCTGTTCCATCCGGGCCACGGAGGGGATCAAGGCGGGGTATGCCTGGGCGCCCTCCAGGGTTTTTTCCCGGGCGGCGGTGAAGCCGGTGCGGATATCCCCGGGCATGAGGGCGGCCACTTGGATGTTATGGGGCCGCACCTCGTTGGCCAGGGCCAACACCAGGGCGTTGAGGGCGGCTTTCGCGGCGGAATAAAAGCTCTGGAAGGGAATGGATAAGACGGCTGCCACGGAGCTAACGCACAGGATGCGGCCATAGCCCTGCTGGCGCATATGGGGCAGGACCGTCTGTATGCAGGTCATGGCGCCGAAGAAGTTCACGTCGAACTGGCGGTGGGCGGATTCCAGGCTGGTGAATTCCACCGGCCCGGAAATGCCGAAGCCCGCGTTGCAGATCAGCAGATCGATGCGGCCCTCCCGGGAAAGCACCTGTTCCACCGCTGCGGCGACGGTATCGGGCTTGGTCACATCCGCCGGGATGTGCTGTACGGGGCCGCTATCATAGGGGGAGCGGCTCAAGCCGTAGACCCGGTAGCCCCGGCTGGCAAACAGCAGGGCCGTGGCCTTGCCGATGCCCCCGGACGCGCCGGTGATGAGGAGGACGGGGTTATGCTTCTCCATGGCCTTTCAACACCCTTTCAAAAATATCCAATGCTTCATCCAGCAGGGCTTCCGTTAAAGTGGCCATATAGCTGGTACGCAGCAGGCATTCGGTGGCCGGGGTAGCGGGGGGCAGCACCGGGTTCACATATACCCCCACCTCATACAGGCGCTTGGCCATCTGTAAGGTCCGGGTTGCCTCATAGGTATAGATGGGGATAATGGGAGTGGCGCTCTCCCGGATGGGGATGCCCCGTTGGGTCAGGCCCCGGCGCATATAGGCGCTCAGCTCCAGGAGCCGCTGGGGCATCTGGGGATTTTCCCTGAGGATGCGCAGGGCCTCCCGGGCGGTGGCGCAGCTGGCCGGCGGGATGGAGGCGCAGAAGATGAAGGGCCGGGATACATGCCGGACATAATCCACTACCCGGGCGTCCCCCGCCATAAACCCACCCAGGCTGGCCAGGGATTTGCTGAAGGTGCCGGTAATGATATCCACCTGGTCTACCAGGTCAAAGTAGGCGGCGGTCCCCCGGCCCCCGGGGCCCAATACCCCTAGGCCGTGGGCGTCGTCGATCATGGTGCGGGCGCCGTACGCCTTGGCCAGGGCCACGATCTGGGGCAGCTTGCAAATATCGCCCCCCATGCTGAATACCCCGTCCGTCACGATCAGCTTGCCGGCCTCCTTAGGGATGCGGGCCAGCTTGCGTTCCAGATCCTCCATGTCGTTGTGCCGATAGCGCAGCACCGTGCCGTAGCTGAGCCGGCAGCCATCATAGATGCTGGCGTGGTTCTCCCGGTCGCATAGGATGTAGTCGTCCTTGCCCACCAGGGCGCTGATGGCCCCCAGGTTGGTTTGAAACCCGGTGGAAAAGGTCATGACCCCTTCCTTCCCTAAAAAATCCGCCAATTCCTTTTCCAGTTCCACATGCAAGCACAAGGTCCCATTCAGGAATCGAGAACCGGAACAGCCGGAGCCAAAGGCTTCCAGGGCATCCCGGCCGGCTTGGATCACCCGGGGATGGGTGGTCAGCCCTAAATAGTTATTGGAGCCCAACATGATACGGCGCTTGCCCTCCATGACCACCTCCGGCGCTTGCCGGGATTCCAGCTCATGGAAGTAGGGATAGATGCCCGCCGCCCGGGCTGCTTCCGCCTGGGGGTGGCTGCATTTGGCAAATAATTCCATGGTTGCGCGTCTCCCTTTTCTCCCTGGATGAAATGCTTTCCCAGGGTAAATGAATAGAATAAAATAACGCACTCATTGTACAATGCATCCTGAAAACTGACAAGAAGCCGGGCCCCAATCTTAAGAAAAGCTTCATAAAAAGATGGATCCTTAACAATCCTATTTTGCCGGCTTTATCCCCATCCCAAGGGCCGCCGCCCGGCCCGCCCTGTTGGGGCCCTGTGGGGGGGCTTTGCGGGCTGGGATATGGGGCGAAAAAGGTTGGCGGATGGATCGCATAGCCGGCACATGCTCCCAGCGCCCCGCCGGGGCGGCGGCGCAGCGGGGCTCTGCCCCGCTGCGGGCCCGTTGCCGGGCCTTGCCCGGCAGCGGGCCCGCAGTTCGCAAAGGTCGTTGTGCGTCGCCGCTAAAGCGGCTTCCTTCAACTCCCTTGCTCACTGGGCTTCCGCCTCGCTTCTTCCGCCACTGGCGGCG
>UQRU01000164.1 GCA_900543475.1 uncultured Eubacteriales bacterium | reverse complement strand
CTGGCCGCGCCGTAGGCGCAAGGGAGCTATGAAAACCTCGAAAAAGTGGCGCAAGCCACTTTTTCGACAGCCAAAGAAGCCCTTTTCAAGGGCTTCTTTTCCTTCGGGGAAAGCGGCTCTCCTTTGGCTGGACCAGCTCCTATGGGGCGATTGCCGAGGTTCCCCTGCCGCCGCTGCGAACAGGTTTTGCCTTACCCCGGCCGCTTGCCATGTCCAAAGGCGCCGTTTTTCATTGCTCCATGCCCATCTCCAGCCTTTGGATCTTCCGGGTGCATTTATATACGATCCGGGCAAAGGCAAACACAATGGCCAGCAGCAGCCCTGAAAACGCCCAGAATGCAGGCTCGCCAGTCTCCAGCGCAGAGGCAACCTCCATCCCAAAGCACAGCAGCTCCAACAGCAACCCGGCCAGGAACAGCCCACGGATCCTACGGTATTGCCCCGCCTTGGATGCCGGGTCCGAATACAGGGTGAAAGGCCCCTTGGCGGTCTCCCGGCGCAAATAGATCCAGTAGAACCACCGTTCTACCACCTCCATGCCGCTCTCCTGCAACAGGGCCTCGTAATCGGCCTGGGCCTGCGCATCCTTATGCCTGAGCTCCAGCCAATAGGTGTATTTCCCCTTTTCACAGGGAACAAAGGTATATACCCCAAGGCAAAAGGATTGCAACGCCCAGCCTGCCGCGTCCATCTCTTGCAGCCAGGCTTCCTCTAGGTCTTTATCATAATATAACCGAAACCGTTTCATCTTTCTACCTCCCCATTGCGATCTAATACCCGCTTCCCATCCGCCACCATAGCCTCCAAGCGGACCATCTCCTCCAGCAGGGCCTGGCGGCCTTCCTCTGTGCGGATATACTCCTTCTTCTTCCGGGCCGTCGTATCCGCCCGCACCAGCTTGATCCATCCCTTTTCCAGCAGGGTGTTCAGGGCCCCGTATAAGGTTCCTGGCCCCAGGAGCACCCGCTCCCCGGTGATGGCGGATACGGTCTGGATGATCCCATATCCGTGCAAGGGCTCCCCTAACACCAGCAGAATATAGTACAACGCCTCCGTAAGGGGCATGGACCGTTCCATTGGATCACCTCCCATAATAACTCAAGTAACGATATATCGTGTTGCGATATATAATATATCAGGTGGCGATATATTTGTCAAGAGGGGCTACGAAAAAGCGTCGAAGGAATTGTATTCCCACCTGCCCTATGGTATATTGAACGTATGAAGATTTTGCAATGCTCTGATTCGTTTCTTCCCATTGTAGATGGCGTAGGCCGGGTAGTCTACAATTATGCCGCTACCTTGGGCCAAATGGGCCACGAAAGCTATGTTTGCGCCCCCATGGCCGATGCAGGATACCGGGGCGGCTGGCCTTTTGAGCTGGTGGATTTCTGGGGGGCGCCGGTACCCGGGTCCCCCCAGTATTCCATGGGCCTGCCAGTGCTGGATAAGCATTACCATGCCCGCATGTCCCGGATCAAGCCGGATCTGGTCCATGCCCATTCCCCCTTTTTTGCTGGACAGGAGGCGTTACGCATTTC
Organism: uncultured Eubacteriales bacterium; assembly: GCA_900543475.1. Lineage (GTDB taxonomy): Bacteria > Bacillota > Clostridia > Christensenellales > CAG-138 > Pelethousia > Pelethousia gallinarum. The sequence continues at coordinate 1,052 of UQRU01000164.1, read as the reverse complement.
CCTTAAATACGATACGCCCCTTGTGGCCACCTTCCATTCCAAGTATTATGACGATTTTTATCAGATCACCCGGGGGAATGATCGTTTAGCATCCCTAGGGGTAAAGCTGGTGGTGGAATTTTACGGCCATTGCGACGAGGTTTGGGCTGTAAGCCAGCCTTCTGCCCAGGTGCTCCGCACCTATGGCTTTAAGGGCGACATCGTGGTCATGGACAATGGAACCGACCTTCCGCCCCTGTCCCCCCAGGAGCGCCAACAGGCTGCCGACCTCATTTGTCCCCAGGCAGGCGAGTGGGTCCTGCTCTATGTGGGGCAGATGAACTGGAAAAAGAACATCCTCCATATCCTGGAGGCCTGCGCCCAGCTGCAGCAGGAGGGCATAAACTTCCGCCTGGTCATGACCGGCCAGGGGCCGGATCAGGCTGCCATACAGGCCAAGGCTTCGGAGCTGGGACTGGAAGCGCGCACGGTGTTTACCGGGCATATCCTGGATGCCGGCCTGCTTCGGGGCTTATACCAACTGGCCGACCTGTTTGTGTTCCCCTCGGTTTATGATACCTCCTCCCTGGTGCTGCGGGAGGCTGCCGCCATGGAAACCCCTGCTGTCGTTACCCTGGATAGCTGTCCGGCAGAGGTGGTGCGCCATGGGGAAAACGGCTTCCTAGCGGAAAATACCAGCCAGGATCTCGCAAGGGTGATCCGTCTGGCTTTGGAGCGGGACGACCTGCAGGCCATCGGCGCCAACGCCCGTTCCACCATTCCTATCCCCTGGTCTGTGGTGTTGGAGCGCGCCCTCAAGCGCTACCAGGCCCTGATCGATACTTGCGCCCATGTGGAAACACGCTCCCGGCATGAGCTGCTTCGGGCGCGCATTCAGAAGTATTTGACCCGCACAAAATCCGATGCAAAAGATGAATAAAAAAGATTGACTTTCGTGGGAATTCGTGTATAATGGAGAACGTAGCGTGTTTCTCCGCTCGGTTCGTCTAGTGGCCTAGGACACCGCCCTCTCACGGCGGGAACAGGGGTTCGACTCCCCTACCGGGTACCAA
>UQRU01000163.1 GCA_900543475.1 uncultured Eubacteriales bacterium | reverse complement strand
GGTTTTGGGGGTTGTTGTTGTTGTTGTGGTTGTGGTGGGTTGTTTGTGGGTTTTTGTGGGTGGTTTGTTGTGGGGTTTGGTGGTGGCTGGTTTTGTGGGTGGTTTGTTGGTGGTGTGTGGTTTTTTTTTCCAGCCCCTTTTTTTCCCCCCACCACTCCCCCTCGCCCCCCCGGGGCCCGGCCCCCACGCCCTGGCCAAACGGGAACGGGCCGGCTCCGGCGCCCTACAAGACCCTTGCTCCCGGGGGATATTCGTGGGATAATAAGCAAATAAACAGCCACAAGAATAAGGGAGGAAATGGGAGTATGCCCGCCATCCGAGACGCATCATTGGCCCCATTGGGGCGCCAACGCATCCAATGGGTGCAGGATTTCATGCCGGTCCTTTCCGGGATCCGGGAGGACTTTGAACGGGAACAGCCCTTTCGGGGATTGCGCATTGCCGTGTCCGTGCATATGGAGGCCAAGACCGCTTATTTAACCCTGGTGTTGCGGGCGGGGGGCGCGCAAGTGCGGGCCACGGGCAGCAACCCCCTGTCCACCAAGGACGACGTATGCGCGGCCCTGGCGGCGGAGGGGGTGGAGGTGTTCGGCTGGTTTGGGGCCACCGAGGCGGAATACCGGGAGCACCTTCGACAGACTTTGGAATTTTGCCCCCACATCGTCATCGACGATGGAGGGGATCTGGTGAACATGCTGCTGGGGGAACACCGGGCATATGCCCGGGAGCTGATCGGCGGATGCGAGGAGACCACCACCGGGGTACACCGGCTTCGGGCCCTGGCCCGGGAGGGGCGGCTGCCCTTTCCCATGCTGGACGTAAACGATGCGGATTCCAAGCATTTGTTTGACAACCGGCACGGCACCGGCCAATCCGTATGGGATGGGATCATGTACGCCACCAACAACATGGTGGCGGGCCGCACGGTGGTGGTGGCAGGGTTTGGGTTCTGCGGCAGGGGAATTGCCCAGCGGGCCCAGGGCCTAGGGGCCAACGTGATCGTTACGGAAGTAGATCCCCATCGGGCCTTGGAGGCGGCCATGGAAGGCTATCGGGTCATGCCCATGGCGGAGGCGGCGCCCTTGGGGGATGTGTTCGTGACCGCCACCGGGTGCAAGGACGTAATTTGCAAGCCCCATTTGGAGCGGATGAAGCACAACGCCATCCTGGCCAATGCGGGGCACTTTGACGTGGAGATCAACAAGGAGGACCTGCGTTCGATCTCGGTGCGGATCGAGAACCGCAAGCCCTTTATCGACGGGTACCGGCTGCCGGACGGCCGGGTATTAAACCTGATGGCGGACGGCCGGCTGGTGAACATCGTGGCCGGCAACGGCCATCCGGCGGAGATCATGGACATGTCCTTTGCCCTGCAAGCCCTGTGCGCCCGGCATCTGGCCCGGGAGGGCAAGGGGCTGGCAGGGGGCTTATACCCGGTGCCGGCGGCCATCGACCGGGAGGTGGCGGCCCGGAAGGCTACGGCCATGGGCATAGGGCTGGACCGGCTGACGGAAGAACAGGCCGCCTATTTGAAAGGAGGGTTTTGATCCCCATGGAGATCCTTCGCTTTGCTCTGGGGGCTAGATTTCCCCTTCCAGGGGATACCTTGGAGGCCGCATTTGAAAAGGAATGCCTGGCGGCCTTGCTCCAGGCCCTGCGCCCCAAGGATATGGCGGGCCTACAGCTGTACGGCGGACTGGACGAGCATACCGACCCCCAGGCTCCGGCCTATATCGCTGTGATCATGAACGCCTCCCTTAAGGCGGGTCGCCGGGTCTACGATCAGCTAAAACCTGCGCTGGCATCCCGGTTATGCCGGACGCGCCCCTTTATTGAAAGCAACCGCATCGCCCACCTTACGGGTCTTACCTATTATGGCCAGGGGGATGGAACAGGGAGCTTTGCAGGGGGCGCGCCCCTGCCCTGAGGGAAAGGAGACCAGAATGAAACGATCCGCGACCCTCTACAACATCATTATGCCCGTATGGCTGCTCCTGGGGTTCATACCCTATCTGTGGCCGGTGGTGCTGCTGGGCAATTATGCCATCGATAGCCTGGTACTATATCTGGGCATGAAATGGATCGGCCTGGCGGAGAAAAAGCCCTTTTACAAGGCCCATATCGGCAAGGTGTGGGGCTGCGGCTTCCTGGGGGACCTGCCCGGGGTGCTGCTGATGCTCCTGCCCACCTTTGCCCAGGACTGGCTCTGGCAGCCTGGCGCCCAGGCCAGCCAGAACGCCCTGTGGCACTTCTTCCACGACCAGCTTTCCTCCCTGATGTGGAATCCCTTTACCAACCTATGGGGAACCCTGTGGGCCCTGCTGGCGGTGGGGGTGTCCGGTGTGAGCATCTACTGGCTCAATCGGAAGCTGGTGTATCGGCATACCTCCCTGGAGCCGGGGCAGGCCAAACGCTTGTCCCTGCTGATGGCGGCGCTTACGGCCCCTTGGCTGTTTTTGCTGCCGGCCAGCTGGCTGTATTGATTCTCAGAGGCGCTTGGGGGAAGCAGCCCGGGGGGGGCGGCGGCGGGTTGGGGGGGCGCGCCCCGGGGGGGGGGGGGGGGGGGGGGGGGGGGCGGCCCCGCCCGGGGGGGGGGGGGGGGGGCCCCCCCCCCCCCCCCCGGCGGCCGGGTGCGCCCCGCGCACCCGCC
>UQRU01000162.1 GCA_900543475.1 uncultured Eubacteriales bacterium | reverse complement strand
ACACGCCGCCAAATCCGATTATAGCCTCCGGGGGCTGCGGCCCCCGAACCCCCAAGGGTTTTTCGACAGGCTGAAGCCGCCTGTCCGGCTCTACCGGCAGGCGGCTTTTTGTTTTCGCAGGATTATTCTTTCGGCGGTTCAAAGAAGGCCATGCCAAACCCCACCGTTCCCATCAGCAGAAACAGGTGCTGCCAAGTGAGGGAAAGATCTAGGATATGGTCCCAGCCCAGGCTTTGGAAGCCCAGCAGCAGGATCAGGCTGAACAACATGAGGGCAAAGCCCTTGGATCTTCTTTCCATATATATGCCTCTAACCGGTTATTCCATCTTTGCGGATAGCTTACCATAAAAGCCGTTGCTGGGCAAGGCCGGCATGGATGCAAGATGGATGCAAATGTGCTATACTATCGAAAACGCACGCGAAGGAGGGAACCATGGGAGAACAGGAAAGCCGCACCGCGATGCTGATCGGGACGGCGGGGGTGGAAAGGTTACGCCAGGCCGGCGTGGCGGTATTTGGCCTGGGAGGCGTGGGCTCCTATGCGGCGGAGGCGTTGGCCCGGGCCGGGGTAGGCCGGCTTTTGCTGGTGGACGACGACCTGGTAGCCCCCTCCAACCTGAACCGGCAGCTGTACGCCCTGCGTTCCACCATCGGTATGCCTAAGGTGCAGGCGGCCTGGGAGCGGATACGGGACATCGACCCTTCCATCCAGGTGGACGCCCGTATGTGCCGCTATTCCCAAGAGACGGCGGATGCCTTCCCCCTCTCGGAATGGGATTATGTGATCGACGCCATCGATTCGGTGACGGACAAGCTTTTGCTGATCCAACGGGCCAAAGGGGCGGACACCCCCATCATCAGCTGCATGGGGACGGGCAATAAACTGGACCCCAGCGCCTTCCGGGTGAGCGACATCCAGCAGACGGACGGCTGCCCCCTGGCCCGGGTCATGCGGCGGGAATTGCGCAAGCGGGGCATCCAGGGGGTACGGGTGGTGTGGTCCCCGGAACCGCCCAGAAAGCCCGCCTTCCAGCCGGAAGACGCCGCCCCCGGCCGGCGGGCGGTGCCCGGCACCGTGAGCTTCGTGCCCGGGGCGGCGGGGCTTTTGTGCGCGGGAGAGGCCATACGGCACATTATAAAAATGTAAGGGGTTCTTTAAAGAAAAATTAAGCGAGCGTTGACAGGTAGGCAACATTTTTCGGGTACCCTATATCCATGAGCATGAAACATTCAAAACGGCTGGAAGGAAAATTGACAGAGCAACAAAAACGGTTTTGGAGCGGGATGTCCATAGCCGCCTTTGTGGCCCTAAGCATTTTTTTGCTGCTGGCGGTGGGCCGGCCCATGCTGCGGTTCATCCAGGACCCAGGCGGCTTTCGCGCCTGGGTGGATGGACACGGGGTCTGGGGCCGGATCGCCTTTGTAGGGATGATGTTTTTCCAGGTGGTGGTGGCCATCATCCCCGGGGAACCTTTGGAGATCGCCGCTGGCTATGCCTTTGGTTTCTGGGAGGGCACCCTTTTATGCCAGATCGGCATTTTCTTGGGTAGCTTGACCGTATTCCTGTTTGTGCGCAATTGGGGCATACGGGTGGTGGAGGTGTTTTTTCCCCGGGAAAAGATCCTATCCTCCAAATTGCTAAGGGATCGGAAAAAACGGGACGCCCTGACCTTTATCCTGATGTTCATCCCCGGCACTCCCAAAGATATCCTCACCTATTGCGCCGGGCTTACGGATATGCCCTTGGGTACCTGGCTGCTAATCAGCACCATCGCCCGCATCCCATCGGTGGTCACCTCTACCATCGGCGGAAACGCTTTGGGCTTGCAGGACTACTGGTTTGCCTTGGCGGTATTTGGCGTTACCCTGGCCTTGAGCTTGGGCGGGTGGCTCCTGTACCGCCGGATGGATAAGGGAACATAAGGAGGAACTATGCCCTTTTTTGCAATACAACAGGATATTACTACCATGCAGGTGGATGCTATCGTAAACGCCGCCAACGCCAGCTTGCTTCCTGGCGGCGGCGTATGCGGGGCCATCTTCGCCAAGGCAGGCTACAAAGATCTGGCGGCAGCTTGTAAGGCCATCGGCGGCTGTGCCCCAGGCCAGGCAGTGATCACCCCAGGCTTTGCCTTGCCCGCTGCCTATGTGATCCATACCCCCGGCCCCGTGTGGCGGGGCGGCGGCCAAGGGGAAGCCCAGACGCTGGCCAGCTGTTATGCAAACAGCTTGGCCCTCGCCCAAAAGTCTGGCTGCCGCTCCATCGCTTTCCCCTTGATTTCCGCCGGCATCTATGGCTATCCGATCCAGTCCGCCCTGGAGATCGCAGTGGATACCATAAAGGCTTGGCTGGGGAACCATTTCATGGACGTATACCTTTGCCTGCTGGACAAAGCGTTGGTCTGGGAGGCGGAACGGCGCTTTTCCGCCTGAATACTGCCTGAAACCTGCTGTTGAAACGGCCCTTTTTTGCGGCTATGCTTATAGTGTCAAGTTGTGGCGCTGGAACGGAAGTCCCGGCGCTTTTTTCGTTGGCCGGGCGGGGGGGCGGCGGGGGGGGGGGGGGGGGGGGGGCCCCGCCCCCCCCCCCCCCCAAAAAAAAAAAAAAAAACCAAACAAAAAAAAAAAAAAAAAAAAAAAAACACCCCCCCCCCCCCCCCCCCC
>UQRU01000161.1 GCA_900543475.1 uncultured Eubacteriales bacterium | reverse complement strand
CCAGGGGGGTGGGCTAAACCCCCACAAAAATGGGGGCCCGCCCCCCCCGGGTTTACCCCCACGGGCGTTGGCCTTCCCCCCCCCCCCCCCCGGGGGGGGGGGGGGCGGGGGCGGGGGGGGGGGGGGGGCCGCAGCCCACTCCCCCGGCGGGGCCTGCGGCCCCTGCCGGACCGCTGCGGCGCAGCCGCAGCGCCGCCGCCCCCGGGCTCCGGCATTCCGGCAGGCAAAGGCGGCCTCGTCTTACCGCCGCTCCCAAGCCGGCTTGTTTACTTCTCCCCTGCGGCTTGCTGAGGCCAGCGAGCCGCCTGCTTGTGCCCTTGGGCCGCTTCTGCTTGGCAATGGCAGGCAGCCTGTTTCGGGATGGCGCCGCTGCGTAGTAAGGCCAGCTTGGCGCAGGGCGGGCCGGCCAGCTCATACAGCACGGAGGAGGAAAGGATCACCGCGAAAAGCAGTTCCCCCTCTGCCGGGGGCAGGATCCGCCGGCCCAGGAACGCCAGGCCCAGCGCGACCCCTGCCTGGGGGATCAAAGCCAAGCCCAGATTGTTCTGGATGGGGGTAGAATACCCCAGCATCCGGCTGCCGCCATAGGCGCCGCCGTACTTGCCCACGATCCGTAGAATAAAATATACCACGCCGATGAGCCCCACCTGCCCCAGGGCGTTCACCTGGAGGTTCATGCCGGAAATGATAAAGAACAGAGCCATGATGGGGGGTGTAAAGCCTTCCAGCTCCCTATAGATCTCCACATCATCGGTATGGTTCCTGTATACGGCGCTAAACACCATGCAGGCCAGCAAAGGCGACACATCCAACAGGGTACATACCCCGGTCAGGGCCAAAAGCAGCGCAATGGTCAGGATCAGCCGGTTCTCCCGGCTCCGGGTGGCGGGGGCCAGCAGCCGGCCCAGCAGCAGGCCGCAGCCTGCGCCCAACACCAGGGCAGCCACGTTATATAGCAGGGGAAGCAGGGCCGCCCGCACGCCGCCGGCGGAGATGGCTGCCGCCGCCACGCTAAAGGCCAAGAGGCATACCGCGTCATCTAGGGCCACCACCTGGAGCAGCACGTCCACGAATTCCCCTTTGGCCCCATACTGGGAAATGGTCATCATGGTGCTAGCCGGCGCGGTAGCCGTGGCCACAGCCCCCAAAAGCAAAGAAAAGCTCCAGTCCATCTTAAAGGCCAGGCGGGTGACCAACGCCACCAGGATCCCTGCAGGCAAGGATTCCGCCAGGGTCAAACCCATGGTCTTTGCACCGGCCTTTTGCAGGGACTCCCGGGTGAAGTACTTCCCCACCCCAAAGGCAATGCACGCCAGGGCCATATCGCTGACAAATTCCATATTCTCCAGGATCTCCCCCGGTACCAGGCCCAAGGCGCAGGGACCTAGACCGATCCCAGCCAAGATGTAGCCGGTCACGTTGGGCAGCTTCGCCCGCTTGGTCAAACGGGTAACCAAAAATCCGCCAAACAATAACACGGACAACACCACCATAATGGCTGCCGGCCGATTGATATATAAATAGATCCGCTCCATGTGCTTTGCTCCCTTCTGGGAAATCCCTTGATTTTTTTTGGATAATATTATATTATTCCCTTGGGGACATAAAGTAAAATTATATTTGCTTTGCCCTTCATAATAAACCCTAATAATTTGGAGGCATGTATGCTGGATCCCAAATTGGAAAGCCTGATCGCCGTACAAGAATCCGGAAGTTTTACCCGGGCAGCGGAGACGTTATCCCTCACCCAGCCTGCCATTAGCCAGCACGTGAAGCAGCTGGAAAAAGAGCTGGGGGTACGGCTGTTTTTTCGTAGCGAGGGACAGCTCAAACCCACAGAAGAAGGGAAGATCGTGCTCAAATATGCCCGTCGGATGATGGTCCTGGATCAGAACCTGCGGGTGGCCTTAGAGGACCACAAACGGCAGCTAAAACGCTTTTCCATCGGCCTGACCCCCACTGCAGAAAACCGGGCCATGACGGAAGTTTTGGCCCAATATTGCAACGACCATGCAGGGGTGCACATAACGATCCTTTCGGATACCATAAATAATCTTTACAATCGCCTGAAGTCCTATGAGCTGGACGCGGCGGTGGTGGAGGGGCATCTGAACGACCCCTCCCTCAATTCCATCCTCCTGGATACGGATTCCATCATGCTGGCCGTATCCAATGAGAGCCCCTTGGCCAAAAAAAGCTCCGTTACCCTGGAGGAGCTGCGGCGCCAGCCCATGATCCTACGGCTGCCCTCCAGCGGCACCCGGAACCTGTTTGTAGCCCACCTGGAAAGCCGGGGCCTACACATTGAGGATTTTAACGTGATCCTGGAGGTGGATAACATCGCCACCATCAAGGACCTGGTGCGCAGCAACTTCGGAGTATCCATCCTGGCCCGCTCCGCCTGCATGGATGAGCTGCGCAAGGGCAAGATCACCCTGCTGCCGGTGGAGAACCTGAGCATCATCCGGGAGACCACCCTGATCTATCAGCGGGACTTTTCCCACAAGGCGGTGCTGGATGAGATCGTCCGGCTGTATTATGAAGTCGTTCGGCTGTACCGGACGTAGGCTAAAAGGCTCTTTGCCTGGCGGGGGCCCGGGGGGGGGGGGGGGGGGGGGGCCCCGGGCCGGGCAGCACCCCCCCCCCCCCCCCCCGGCGGCGCCCCCCCC
>UQRU01000160.1 GCA_900543475.1 uncultured Eubacteriales bacterium | reverse complement strand
CGGTCAAATCCCGGCTTCTGCTGCATGAGCAATTCAAACGCCCGCTGCTTGCCCTTTGTGAAATACATTCCGGCTGCGCCTCCTTTCCTGCGGGCATAAAAAACGGCGTTACTTTCTCCCCTAAAAGGGGTTAAGGTAACGCCACTTGTGCGGTACAATATTTCAGTTGAAAACAGCTTGTCCTATCATTTTTGACTACAAGTTGTTCTTACACAAACGCAGCCGGAAAAGGCTTGTCCTAACAAGAATGTAGTGTTTATGCGGGTTTCCGGCGTTGTTGTTCTTACGCAGTCGTACCATCCGCCGCCATGTCCTCTACGATGTCCGCAATGGGATCGCCTGTGCATTGGATATAGCTGGCGGTAAAGGGTACGCCGTCTGGGTTGGCCGGGAAAACGCCCTTGCTGTGCATGGTATAATATCCCAGCAAGCCAGCGGCTTCCATATCCGCCAGGGAGGCGTCCCGGATGCATTGGTAGATCATGGTGCCGATCATTTCCCAATGGGCCAGCTCTTCCGTGCCGATGTCGTTACAGGTGGCTTTGACCCGGTTATCCGGCATGGAAAACCGCTGGGTCAAATATCGCATGCCAGCCCCCAGCTCGCTATCCGGACCGCCGTATTGGGCCATCAACGCCTTGGCCATACGGGGATTCGGGGTGGTGATGTTTACGGGGTATTCCAGTTTTTTCTGATAGATCCACATATTCTTTTCTCCTCTTTCTTACTCCCAAGGCCATTGGCTGGATACATAGCACCCCACGTCCGTGGGAGAATGGCCGAAGTTCATCAGGGGGCCAAACTGAGCTTCATAGCTCTTGATCATGTCCATGAGCATGCTGCCGTAATACAGATAATCTGCCCGGGCTGCTTGGTCCTCCGGGTGGGTATCCAAATATAGGTTCAGCTCCACCGCTACAAATTGATATTCGCTGATCTTGCGGATCAGTTCACTCTGGCTCAATCCGTTCATGTTCTACCTCCTCAGCCCACCAATTCCGGGAAAAGGGTGCCGCTTTGCAGGGCTTCGCAGGGGCAAAAGCCGCTTGCATACTGCTGGATGGGAAATTGAATTTGGGCCAACACAGGCTGGGCCGCGGTCCCGAAGCTATCGCAGGGTTGGTTGGCAGCCTCGCCCGCCGGTACCATAACGCCTGCGGTGGCACAAGGCGGCTGCAGGTTGCACGAAACACACCTGCCATTGGTATTGCGCATCATATGGGTTCCTCCTTGGATATTCGGCTATCCTGTATCAGGCGCCGGTTCTATGATGCATAGTATGCATGCATAGGGATAACCGTTCCTGATGGTCCCCTAAAAATCCGTTGCGCAACATATTACCCCTGTGTTAATCTTTTATATGAAAATTGCTTCCAAAGGGAAAGGTGGGCGCATGGTAGTTTGTAAGATCAAGGCTACGTTACCAGGAGACTTGCAAAGGGTGTGGGATCTGGTTACCAATGTAAAGGATTATTCCTGGCGGAGTGATCTTTCCAGAACGGAGATCCTAAACCAACGGCAATTTATCGAATATACCCTAGACGGTTTCCCCACCACCTTTACGGTCGACGTATGGGAGCCGTATAGCCGGTGGGAATTCCACATGGAAAGCACCCGTATAACAGGCCGCTGGACCGGTACGTTTCAAGAAGCTGGCAGCGCCACCCAGGTGGAGTTTACCGAAGCGGTGACCGTAAAAAGCAAACTGTTCGCCCCCTTTGCCAAGCTCTATTTAAAACGGCAACAAGCCCGCTTTCTGGCGGATCTAACCAGGGCATTGGAGGGATAAATAAAGGCCCGTTCAGTCGCGACTGAACGGGCCTTAGGAACCCATACTTATAGATCCAGCTCCAAATATACCGGGCAATGGTCGCTGCCGAATATATCCGAACGGATCCCCGCCCCAGCGATCCGCGGGGCCAGGTCCTGGGAGACCAGGAAGTAGTCGATCCGCCATCCTGCGTTATTCTTCCGGGCGTTGAACCGGTAACTCCACCAGGAATACGCCCCTGTGGCGTCGGGGTAAAGGTAGCGGAAGGTATCTATGAACCCAGCTTCCAAGAGCCTGCCGAACTTTTCCCGCTCCTGATCGGAAAACCCAGCTTTTCCCCGGTTTGGGCCGGGGTTTTTTAAATCGATCTCCTGGTGGGCCACGTTCAGGTCGCCGCACAGGATCACGGATTTCTGTTTGGCCAAGCTGGATAGATAACCCCGCATGGCGTCTTCAAACTCCATCCGGTAGTCGATCCGCTTGAGCTCCTCCTGGGCATTGGGGGAATAGCAGGTCACCAGATAAAAATCAGGATAAGCCAAGGTAATCACCCGGCCTTCGTCCAGATGCGCGTCCGAAAGGCCATAGGTAACGGATAACGGGGCTTCCCGCGCAAAGATGGCGGTACCAGCATAGCCTTTCTTTTGGGCGCTATGATAAAACACTTGATAGCCTTCCGGGGAAAAGTCCGCTTGTTCCGGCTGCATTTTGGTCTCTTGCAGGCAAAAGAAATCCGCATCCAGCTCTGCAAAGGCCTGTTCAAAGCCTTTTTGCAGGCAGGCACGGAACCCATTCACATTCCAGGATACAAATTTCTTCATATATATTTCCACACTCCATCCCATTACGATAAGCCATTATACCATACATTGGCTTAAATTTGCACCGTATGGTTCAACAGTATCCTTTAGCCTCCCGCCCGGGCCAGCCCGCTGCCCGCGTAGGGCCCTTCGAGCTATCTAGCCCCGCGCCGGCCTCCACCCGAAAAAAGGTGGTAGCGGCCGCGAGCCGTCGCGAGGGCGCTTGCAACCGAGCAGGCGAGCCGAGCGAGCCTTTTTTCGGAGAGGAGCCGCGACGGAATGAGCAAGGCCCCGGCAATTTATTGCCGGGGCCGAGCGGATGGAGTCCGCGGCGACGAAGCT
>UQRU01000159.1 GCA_900543475.1 uncultured Eubacteriales bacterium | reverse complement strand
GCGGCAACCGCTGCCGCGTCCCTCTCGTGCAGCACCCGGCAGCGGATGTCCACCAGGGGGCTATAGCGCATGGTCAATGTGACCACCTCCCCCAGCTCCAGCCGCAGGGCGTCAAAGGCCTCCGTGCCGTGGGCGTTCACCCACTTGCACCACACCGGGCCGGGAAAACGATTCTCCCATACTGTTTGGGTATGACCGCTTGCATTGATGGCCGTGGTCTCGCCTTGTATGACCACCTTGGTCCGCAGTTCTCCTGCAAGGGCGCTTTTTGCCATCTAAAACCACCACACTTTATATAGATCCAAAAGGCTATGGACCGTCTCCGCTATCTCCACCGAAGCAAAGGCCCCTACCACCACCGCCTCCCGGTTGGTGTACCAGTGGCCGATCAGCAGCAGCATGGCCTGCCGCAAAGACAACGGCAATGTCTCGTAGCCGCATCGATAGGTGACGGTAGCCGCCCGATCCAGATAGACCCATCCATGGGCCAGGTTGGCCGTATAGGATACGTCCCCGTCCCCATCCTGGACGGATAGGATCTCTAGGATGGGGGGCCGGGGCAGGTATTGCCGCCCGGCGGGCAGCTCCGCTGCAAGGGTCTGCACCGCCAAGGCCCGGCCCGTGCGCAGCTCGCAGTATTCCCGGGCCGCGCTGATCAGGGGCTCCAGGATCTCCGCATCCTCGGAGGTGTCACCGGGGTTTATTCGCAGATGGGCCTTTACGGCGTCCAGCGTGACCGGCTCCGCCGCCGGCGGGTTCGTTACCATGTACATCCTGGGGCGCCTCCTCCTTGTCTGGCTTCGGTTCCGCCGGTTCCACCGGCTCCGCATACTTACCGGCCAGCAGGAGCTTCGCCTCCCCCGCCGGCACGTCCACCACATCCCCAGGGCGGATCATGCCCCGGGGGCCCATGGACAGGGTCAAAAACCGTACTTTCATAGGCAGCAATCCTTATGCGCCCAGCTTCACCCGGGCAAAGGCTTCGCCAAGCACCGGGGCGCCGTCGCCAAAGTAGTGGAGCAGGTAGCCGATCTGGTTGCTGGTGGCATACAGCTCATTGAGGACCTTGACCAGCAGTTGATCCGCATCTACGATCCAGTAGTAGCGGAAATCGCCAAATACCGCCGCATACAGGCCGGTGGTATAGGTATTGGGGGCGTATTCGCTCATGTGGACGGGATGCCCCAGCAGCATATCCGGCTGGCCAAGAGCCACGGCGGGCTGCCAGATGTAGCGGCTCTCCCCGTCCTTGAGCTTGGCCAGCATCTTGGCAAGATCCCGGTGGATGATCCAGCTGGCCCCGCGCAGGTACTGCTCCTTCAGGCTGTACTTGGCGTTGATCAGGCCGTCGAAAGTCACCTCAGTTGCGGTGTTGCCATCGGCAACGTCCCGGCTGGTGGGAATGCCGCTGTCCGAGGCGGTAAAAATGCCAAGGGGCTTGCCCGTGCCGTTGCCGGTCATGTAGGCCTTTTCCTGGGTGATGCCCACCCGGTAGCGCATCTCCTCCAGGATCACCCCTTCTGCGTTGGGGGCGTGGGAAACCAGGGTAGTGGAGACCTTGATCAGCTTGGCCATGCGGTTGGGCTTGAACTCCCGGCGGCCATAGGCCAGGGTAGTCTCCTCGGCAGCCTCGTCCACCTCCCCCTCCCATTCCGCGTCCGCGGCCTCGGTCTTGCGATAGGGGTAACCCAGGGACTGGGCCGCGCCAATGCTGCCAACGTTGCGGCTGATCTGCCGCATCCACAGGATGTCGTCCAGGCCCTTGATCAGCTCGTCCCGAAATTCCATGGGCGCGGTCAGGCTGCCCGCCTGGCCGTCGTTGCCCAGCTGCATACTGTTTTTGACCTGCCGCAGCTCCCGCAGGCTGTCCACGTCCCCCGTGAGGGCCTTGACAAACAGGCTTTTCTCGCTCTGGGGCTGCTGGGGCATCTGGGTCTCCCCCATGAGCCGGTCCCGCTCATCCTGGCGCTTTTTTGCCTCAATGCGGGCGGTCAGTTTGTCAAATTCCCCTTCCAGGTTCCCGTAGGTATCCCCGTCGGGGCCCTCCATGGGCTTATCCAGATACTTGTCCTGTAGGGCCTTCATCTGCTCATAGATCCGGGCCCGCTCCTGTAACATGTCGTACAGATTCATCCTTATTTCTCCTCCAATATTTTTTGTCGCAAAGAAAAACGGCGCCTCTGCGCCGCCAACCGTTCCCCATCTTGGGGACTTTTATCCTCCACGGGCTGGCTTTCGCCCCCGTCGCTAGGCAGTTCCGGCGGGTGTTTGTACCGGGCCAGCGCCTCCGGCCCGCACAGGGCCGCAATCCGCTTATTGGGCTCCACCTCATCACAAAAGCCCATCTCCAACGCCTCGGCGCCGGTCATCCAGGTTTCCGCCGCCATTAGGGCCTTTATATCCTCGATGGCCTTGCCCGTGCGGTCTGCGTAGATCTGGGCCAGCTGGCCGTCCACCCGCTCCAGCTCCGCCGCGATATCCAGCAGCCTGGCAGCATCCCCGCAGGCCAACGTCCAGGCCCGGTGGATCATCATCATGGAGGCCGCCGGCATTACGATCCGGTCCCCCGCCATGGCCACCGTCGATGCAGCGGAGGCGGCGAGCCCATCCACATGGACCGTCACGCGGGCCGGATGCCGCCGCAGAATATTGTAAATGGCATACCCGGCAAATACGTCGCCCCCCGGGGAGTTGATGTACACATCCAGCGCCCCGATCTCCCCCAGCGCCTCCAGATCCTTTAAAAAGGCGGCGGGGGTCACTTCGTCCCCAAACCAGGAGGTGTCCGATATCTCCCCATATAGGGTCAGCGCCCCGGCACCCGAGGCTTGCATGGAAAAATCCCAAAATTTACCCATTGGCTTTTGCTCCCTTCGGCAGATTTTTGGACACGCTGGACAGGGGAATCATGTTCCCGTTTACGGTATAGATCTGTCCTGCGCCGCCCGGAATATGGTTCATGTCCTCCAGCTCCCGGATCTC
>UQRU01000158.1 GCA_900543475.1 uncultured Eubacteriales bacterium | reverse complement strand
GCGGCCCCACCCCGCCGCCGCCCCCCCTCCGCCGGGTTTTCCACCAACGCCAAAAAGGCAGCGCAAAAGCCCGGCCCCACGATCTATGGGGCCGGGCACACGAAACGTTGGCAGGAAGGTACGCGGCAACGGCTCCACGCCTCGGGCAAAGCCGCTGCCCACGCCCTACGGGCAGCGGCGGCTTAAACCGCCCCGCCGCGGGCTACGAACCCCGGGCAACCTCGCCCGCTTGTGCGCGAATACCGCCGTCCGCGCAGGACCGCCGTGGGCGTAGCACAGGGGGGTTAATCCCGCTTGCCGAAGAAGAACAGGGCTACGGTGCCCGGGCCGGAATGGGCGCCGATGACGATGCCGATATCGTCGATGACGATATTGTGGATGCCCACCCGTTCCCGGACCTGGGCGGCCACCAGCTCCGCATCCTTGTAGGCGTCGCAATGGCCGATGAATACCACGTCCGCCTTTTCCTTATCCACGGAGGTGACCATATGGTCTACCAGGGCCTTAAGGGATTTTTTCCGGCCTTGGACCTTATCGATGGCAATGAGGCGGCCCAGCTCGTCTACATGCATGACCGGCTTGATCTGCAATACCGTGGCAATGGCCGCGGTAGCGCCGCTGACCCGGCCGCCCCGTTTAAGATACACCAGATCATCCACGGTAAACCAGTGGACAAAATGCAGCTTGTTCTCCTCCAGCCAGGCTACCATGGCGTCAAAGTCCAGCTCCTTTTGCAGCCGGGCCGCATAGTATACATACAGGCCCTGGCCCATGCTGGCGCAGAGGCTGTCCACCACGGCGATCTTCCGGTCGGGATATTTTTCCAGCAGTTCGCCTTTGGCGATGCCCGCGGAAGCCACGGTGCCGGATAGGGCGGAGGAAAAGCCGATATAAATGATATCCAACCCCTGCTGGAGATAGGGCTCAAAGGCCTTGGTAAAGGAAAAGGCGTTGATTTGGCTGGTGACCGCCACAGCGCCGTTGCGCATGGCGTTGAAGATCTCGGGCAGGGGGAGGTCGGAATTGCCGGGGGCATAGGTATGGGGCTGGCCGTCCAGGGTATAGTCCATGGGAAGGACTTCCACCCCCCATTGCTGGGCCAGAGCCAAAGGCAGGTCGCTAGTGGCGTCGGTAATGATCTTATAAGACAAAATAAATACACTCCATTCTTATGAATTATACCGCATGGGGTACAGGCCCATTATAGCCGAAGACCGTCGGTTTTGCAAACCGGCAGGCCTTGGCGGCAAGAGATCTTTATGGTAGAATAATAAAATATAAAATAAGGTAATAATGGGTTCATATTGCCAGAGGAAGGGATGGAACGATCATATGCATATGGCATCATACCCTGTGGGTTTGCTGATACCTGCGCTGGACGCGCTGATGGATAGCCTGAACCTGGGCTGGATCTCCACGCTGATCAATATTGTTTTGGCCTTTGTGCTGGCCCGGATCCTGACCCAGCTCACCGGCAAGGTGCTGCAAAAAACCTATAAACGCCGGGCCCTGCGCTTTGCCCACGACGATACGGCAGCCCGCCGCATCGAAACCGGGGTAACCCTGTGCCAGGGCATTGCCAAATATGTGTTTTATTTCATTGCCGTGGCCATCTCCATCGGGGAGCTGGGCCTCACCTCCGCCATGGCCAGCATGCTGGCCGCCGCCGGCATCGGCACCTTGGCCATCGGCATCGGCGCCCAGAGCCTGATCGGGGATATTACCTCCGGATTTTTTATGCTGTTTGAGGACGAATTGGCTGTGGGCGACTATGTGCTCATCGCCGGGGTGGAAGGCATCGTGGAGGAGGTCACCCTGCGCACGGTGACGGTGCGGGGCTTCCGGGGGGAAAAGAACATCATTCCCAATGGACAGATCAAAGCCATCGTCAACTATTCCCGGGACGATTACCTGGCGGTGATCGAGCTGGCGGTGGCCCCGGAGGCGGATGCGGAGCGGGCCCTGGAGATCCTGTATGAGGAAGCGGTCCAGGTATACGAAACCATGAAGGAGCAAGGCGCTCAGCCTCCGGAGCGGGTGGGCATCATGTCGGTGAACGACCGGGGAGTGGTGCTGCGGGTCACCATGAAAGCCAACGCCATGCAGCAGTGGTCCATCGCCCGGGAAACCATCCGCCGGGCCCGGGTGCGCTTCCGGGAGGAAGGCATCCCCACGCCCCATGAAACCGTGCTGCTGCGGGAGGGAAAATAGATGCTCACAGAATTCGAGACCGGGGACTGGGTGCAGATGCGCAAGCCCCATGCATGCGGCGCCAACCAGTGGGAGATCACCCGCACCGGCGCCGATATCAAGATCAAATGCCTGGGCTGCGGCCGGATCGTCATGCTGCCCCGGCAGGACTTTGAACGGGCGGCGAAAAAACGCCTGGGGAAGGATGCGAGCCTATGAAGGGCCGGGTGGAACAAAACAGCGGCTCCTACAAACGGCTGCGGCTCTATAGCTGGCTGCAGTCCTGCGTGGTGGCTCTGTTGGTAACGGCGGCGGTGTTTGTGCTCTGGTTCCAAAGCATCCAGATCACCGATACCGGCATGGCCCCCGTCCTGCAGGACGGGGATATCATCCTCTTCGACCGGCTGGCCAAGCATTTCCATACCCCCCGCCGGGGGGACGCCTATGCCTTTGTCAACGAGGCGGGCGGCGTGAGCATCGGCCGGGTGGTGGGCCTGCCTGGCGAACAGGTGCAAATGGAAGCCGGTGTGGTCTATATCGACGGGGCGGCCCTGGACGAGCGGGCCTATACCCAGGGGAGCGACCAGTCCTTTTCGCCCGTGACCCTGGAACAGGCGGAGTTCCTCCTGCTGCCCGACGACCGGGTCCACGCCCTGCTGGAAGAGGAAAGCCTGGTGGTTCCCTTCTCCGATCTGGTGGGTCGCGCTGCTATCCGCATCGCGCCCTGGCGGCGGTTGGCTGTGTTCGTCCCCTAGAAGCGTAAGGGCCTTGGACGCGGCGGTTATAAAAAATCCCAGCGGCCCCGGGGGGGCGGCGGCGGGG
>UQRU01000157.1 GCA_900543475.1 uncultured Eubacteriales bacterium | reverse complement strand
GCCGCCGTTATAAACCAACGCCTGTCGCCGTTTCCCTTGGCGGCCGGTTCTTATTGTTTGATTTTATACGGGCCCTAACCCATTTGGTAATGCGGCCCTTCTCTTTTCGGCGCAAGGATCACAGGATCTCCTGGCCGTTGATGACGATGTGGAAGCGCAGGCCCAGCCGCTGGGCGGCCCGGCGGCAAAGGGCCATGCGGCCGATGAAGATCTCGAAGTATTCCATCACCGAGCAGATCTCGGTATCGATGGTGAGCAGCAGGGTGATGGCGCGGCATTCCGGCTCCAGGGTCAATTCGCTGTGGCGGACAGACCAGTTGACCCGGTCGTGGATGTCAAAGGTAGCCTGGCGCTTGTTCCGCACCCGGGTGTGGCGCACATCGGTTTTATCCGCCAGGATCAGGGCCGCGGCAATGTCGCTTACCGGCTGGGCGGTGCCCTCGTCGTGGTTGCCGATGGCGCAGATCACCTCAGCGCTCTCCTCCGGGTCCATCCCCATCTTATCCAGCAGCCGGAAGGCCATAATGGCCCCGCTTTGGGCGTGTTCTTCCCGATTGACGATGTTGCCGATGTCGTGGAGATATCCGGCGATCTCCGCCAGCTCCGCTTGCCGCTGGCCCTTGCCCAGGGCCAATAGGATCCGCTTCGCCTCGGAAGCCACCCGCCCCACATGGGCAAAGCTATGTTCCGTATAGCCCAGGGCGCTTAAACATGCGTCCGCCTTTTGAATATAGGAACGGATCGCGGGATCGTTTTTTACCTGTTCCGGTGTGATCATGTTTTATCTTATACCTCCAAAACCAAGGGCTTGGCATAGCCCTCGGCCTCCTGATACGCTTGTTCTAAATCGATGGTGGTAAATGCCCCGTTCTCGTACAGGATCCGGCCTTGCACCATGGTGAGCGTTACGCTGCGGCCGGTGGCGCTGTAGGCCACCGCCCCCAGGGGATCGTAGCTGGGCCGGGTGGTGGGGTGATCCAGATCCAGCAGAATCAGGTCCGCCCGCATCCCTTCCGCCACCTGGCCCACATCCAGGCGGCCCTGGGCCCGGGCGCCGTTTACCGTGGCCATCTTCAACACGTCGTAGGCGGACAACACGGTGGGGTCCAAATGCTGTCCCTTGGCCAGCAGGGCCGCCAGCTTGATCTCCTCAAACAGGTCGTGGGTGTTGTTGGAGCAGCAGCCGTCCGTGCCCAGGGCCACGTTTACGCCGGCCTGGCGCAAGGCCGCTACATCCGCCATGCCGCTGCCCAGCTTCAGGTTGCTCACCGGGCAGTGGACGGCGGTGGCGCCTTTTTCCGCCAACAGGGCCATGTCCTCTTGGCTCACCCATACGCAATGGGCTGCGGTGACCCGCCCCTCGAACACCCCAGCGGCGGCCAGGGCCTGGGCAGGGGTCTTACCCTGGTTGCGGGAAAGGGCCTCCTGATGCTCCTCCCGGGTCTCGCTCAGATGCAGCTGGATGCCCAGGTCATACCGTTGGGCCAGCTCCGCCACCTGGGCCCATACCCTGGGGTTGGAGGTATATTCCCCATGGATGGAGGCCTCCGCCTGCACCAGGCCGTCCCCGGCCCCCTGGTATTCCCGGGCCAGCACCAGGGTCTCCTGGACGCCCCGGTCCGTTTCCATGGACCAATCCGGAGAAAGGGCCACCACCGCGTTGCACAGGGATACCCGCATCCCCACCTCCAGGGCCAATTGGGCGATGGCGGGCTCATGGTAATACATATCGCTGATGCTGGTGGTCCCGGTGCAAAGCTGCTCCGCAAATCCCAGCCTGGCCCCTGCCAGCACCGCCCGTTCATCCAGCCTGGCCTCGGCGGGAAATACCTTTTCAAACAGCCAGGTTTTGAGGGGATAGTCGTCCGCATAGCCCCGGAGCACCGCCATGGCGGTGTGGGCGTGGGCGTTGACCAGGCCGGGCATAAGGAGCTTGCCCCGGCAGGAGATCCGCCGCTTGGCCGTTACGCCTTGCGGCGCCTGGCCCACCAAGGCGATGCGCCCCTCCCGTACCCCCACGTCCCCGGTAACTACAGGGGCATTATCCACCATGGTTAGGATGGTGGCGCCTTCAAAAAGCACGTCCAACGCCATGGGTTCCATTACAGGGCCTCCAGAAATGCGATCATCAGCTTTTCAAACCGGGCGCTGGCCGCGTTGGCCGCGTCGATGACCTCCTGGCCGGAAAGGGGCTGGTCCAGCACCCCGGCCGCCATGTTGGTCACCAGGGAAATCCCCAGGATCTTCATGCCGCAATGGTTCGCAGCGATCACCTCCGGCACGGTGCTCATGCCCACCGCGTCCCCGCCCAGGGCCCGGATGGCCCGGATCTCCGCCGGGGTCTCATATTGGGGGCCGGTCATATAAAAGTAGACGCCTTCCGCCACCGATTCCCCTTGGGCGGCGGCCACAGCCTTGAAGGTTTCCCGCAGATCCCGGTCGAACACATAGGTCATATCCGGAAAGCGGGGGCCGAATTCCGGCAGATTGGGCCCCATGAGGGGGTTGTCCAGGGTGAACTTGATATAGTCCCGGATCAGCATCAGCTTGCCGCCTTTAAGCTCCAAATTCACCCCGCCCGCCGCGTTGGTGACCACCAGGGTCTCAATGCCCAGCAGCTTGGCCACCCGCACGGGATAGGCCACCTCCTCCATGGTGTGGCCCTCGTATACATGGAGCCGGCCCTGCATCAATAGCGCCCGCTTGCCCCCCAGCATACCCGCCACGAACCGGCCTGCATGGCCCATGGCCGTGCTTTTCTTAAAGTAGGGCACATCCCCATAGGGAATATAGAGAGGGCGCTCCACCTGTTCCGCCAGGCCCCCCAGGCCGCTGCCCAGGATGAGAAGCAATTCCGGCGCAAAACCGTCCAACCGGCTGCGAAGGTATTCTGCGCTTTGCTGATACTGGTCTATGGTAAACATGGGATCTACCTCCTTCTTTTTGCTATGCGATTCTATCATACAATATTTCTTCCTTGCCCGCTACCGGCAGAATGTAAAATCCATCGGCGCCATATGGGCGAAGGGCCCGGGGGGGGCGGCGGCGGGCGCCCCCCGCCCCCCCCGCCCCCCGCCCGCCCCCCCCGCCCCCCGGCCC
>UQRU01000156.1 GCA_900543475.1 uncultured Eubacteriales bacterium | reverse complement strand
CGGGGGGCCCCCCCCGGGCCCCCAAAAAAAACCCGCGGGCCCGGGCCCTTGGCCCCCGGGCCCCCGCTCTTTCAGGGCGCTTCGCGCCCAGCCGCCGCCCCCCCCGGCGCTGGGTTTTGCGCCCCTGCCCCGCTGGAGCCGGGGCAATGGAGTCCCCGGCGGCGAGGGGGTTAGGCATGGAGCTTGCGCTTCATGCGCTGGAGGGCGTTGTCCACGCTTTTACGGGAGCAGCCCAGGTGATCGGCGATCTGCTGATAGGACATGCCGGAAAGGAACAGGTGGGCCACCTGCTTTTCAAAGGGGGAAAGGCAGGTATTGAGCCTTTTAAGCAGATCGGATTCGGATTCTTTATGGAGGAAGGCTTCCTCCGGGTCCTGGCCGGCGGCGGGGAGCACGTCGGCCAGCTCCCTGGGGGCGTCGGTTTCCGGGTCCAGGGGGCCGCTCAGGGAGACGTAGCGGTTCAGGGGCATATGCTTATCCCGGCAGGCCAGCTTCACGGCGCTGATGATCTTCCGGGTGACGCACATGCCGGCAAAGGATTGAAAGGAAGCTTTATGGCCGGGCTGATAGTGGAGGATGGCGCTGTATAGGCCGATCATGCCCTCCTGGAGCAGATCGTCCCGGTCGCCGCCGGCCAGGTAATAGGGCCGGGCGATGGTGCGCACCAAGTCCTTGTAGCGTTCGCAGAGGCACTCCGCCGCGAAGGAGTGGCCGTCCTGGGCCAGCTGGGCCAGGGCGTCATCGGATAATTTGGAAAGATCCTCCATTTAGCCCTGCCGTTTCTTTTCAAACATGAGGATGGCCGCAGCCACAGCGGCATTGAGGGAATCCAGGTGGCCGGACATGGGGATGGACACCAGGAAATCGCAGCTTTCCTGGACCAGCTTGCCCAGGCCGCTGCCTTCGCTGCCGATCACCAGGCCCAAGGGGCCTTTCAGGTCCGCCCGGTCCATGGGGGCGCCCTGCATATCCGCCCCGGCCAGCCAGATGCCCTGGCGTTTGAGCCGGCGCATGGCCTCTACCAGGTTGGCGACCCGGGCCACCTTGATGTATTCCACCGCGCCGGCGGAGGCTTTGCAGGCGGCGGCGGTCAGGGAGGCGCTGCGGCGTTTGGGCAGGATGACCCCATGGGCTCCGGCGCATTCGGCGCTACGGAGGATGGAACCCAGGTTATGGGGGTCCTCGATGCCGTCCAGCAGGATCAGGAAGGGAGCTTCCCCCCGGGCCTTGGCCACGGCCAGGATGTCCTCCACCTCGCAGTAATCCACCCCCGGCACCTGGGCTACGATGCCCTGGTGGTTCCCCGGCTTATTGCCGTGGCCAAAGGGCATGCAAAGCTCGTCCAACTTGGCCCGGTCCACCTCCCGCAGCTGGATGTTCCGGTCCCGGGCCATGTTGACCAATTCGCCCAGGGAGCCGTCCTGCTCCTTGGTCACCAAGATGCGGTCGATGCTCCGGCCGCTGCGCAGGGCTTCCCGCACCCCGTTTCGCCCCATGATGAGATAGGGCAGCTCGTCCTCCAAGGGGCGGAAGGCCTGGCGATCCGCCTCGGAAGCGGGCCGGGGTTGGGATCTGGAAGGCCGGGCCGGGGCTTTGGAAGCAGGCCGGGATTCCCGCTCCTCCTTGGTCTGCCGGCTCCCCCGGCCTTGCCGGGTACCCGGCCCGGGCTTATAGCCGCTCCGGCCGGAGGCCTTGGTTTCGCTTTGCCCGCTCCTGCCGGGCCTGGGGGTATATGCCATATGGATCGCACCTCTCTTTCAACCGATTCAGATCCGCGCCAACACCCAATCCACAATGGCCGGGTCGTCGGGCTTATCCGCCAAAAACGCCTGTAATTCCTGGGCCCATGCCTGGATCTTCGTTGCCTGGCCGCAGGACATGGCCCCTTCCGTGCAGCCGTC
Organism: uncultured Eubacteriales bacterium; assembly: GCA_900543475.1. Taxonomy (GTDB): domain Bacteria; phylum Bacillota; class Clostridia; order Christensenellales; family CAG-138; genus Pelethousia; species Pelethousia gallinarum. The sequence goes on along the minus strand of UQRU01000156.1, from coordinate 1,252 downwards.
CCCCAGGCAGCCGGGGCCGCCGTGGCGGAACAGGGCCGGGGATTCCCGGTAGGCCATGGCATACATGCACCAGGCCAGCCGCCGGATCTCCCATTGGGCCCGCATACAGCACCGCAATCGGAAAAAGTGCAGCAGCTCCCGGGCGTTCATGGTGACCAACATGCGGGTCTCCGCGGCGTTGGGCAATACGAACCGGGCGTCCTCCGCAGGGAGGCCCAGCTCCCGCCACCGCTGATAAGCGGCAAACGCCTGCTCCATATCCGCCCCAAAGGCGGCTTCCGCCGCCGGGCCTAGGGCCTTGACGCTGGGGGGCACCACATATTCCAGCTGGGTCTTGCATACATACCGCTGGGATTGTACGGAAAAGCTGGCGATCCGGTGCCGGGTGATCTGGGCCAACAAAGCCCGGGACACCCCCTCGATGCCAAAGGTAAAGCTGGCGTGTTCAATGGGGGATAAATGCCCCATGCTGGTCAGCTTCCCCACAAATTTTTCGCTCTTTGGGGCCATATCCGTATATAGCTGCTCGATCCCCACGTCGCTGTAGCACAGCCGCCCCCCCAGGGCCACCGCCTGTTCCGGGGCGGGGGTGTGGCAAAGGAGCCGCACCAACAATTGTTTCTCAGCCATGATCCTCCTCCTGCTTCCCCAGCAGCCAGCCCATCAATTGGGTCAGCCGCTGATCCTGTCCCCCTAAGTACAAATATCCCAACAGGGCCTCCAGCCCCGTTGCCGCCCGGTAATCCTGTATGGCCGCGTTCTTTGGCACCGTCCCCATATGGCTGTTCCGGCCCCGCTTATAGACCCCTTGCTCCTCCTCGGTGAGCTGGTCCCATATCCGCCGCAACGCTTCCGCCTGCCCCTTGGCGCAGACCCGTTGGGCTGCCTGCATGTGCAGGCCGTGGGCCGTGGCGTCCGTGGTCAGGATCAGCTGGGTACGCACATACAGATCGTATATCGTATCCCCTACATAGGCCAGCACCAATGGGCTCAGCTGCCGGGGGTCCCGGACAGGCGCCCCCAGGGCTGAACGTATGGTTTGCAGGATCGTTTTTTCTTGGTTTGTCGCTATGGTTTCCATCCTACTTATTATACCTGCCCCTTATGCCCGCGTCTATGGTTTTTCCCCCGGCCGCGCCTCTTTTTCTTTATCCGCTTGGGTCTCCAGGGGCGCCGCCCCTGGACCCCGTTGGGGGCGCCGCCCCCCTCGCAGTTCGCAAAGGTCGTTGCGCGTCGCCGCTAAAGCGGCTTC
>UQRU01000155.1 GCA_900543475.1 uncultured Eubacteriales bacterium | reverse complement strand
AATCCGCAAAAAGCCTTGCGTAGCAAGGGTTTCCCTGCATAGCTCCCTGGCCGCGCCGTAGGCGCAAGGGAGCTATGCAAACCTCGAAAAAGTGGCGCAAGCCACTTTTTCGACAGCCTGCATTTGCAGCGTTAGGGGTAGCTAGAATAGATAAAGCTAAACCAACAATCTCCACAGCAATTTGATGATTGTTCACATCGGATGCAGTGATAGTCCTATAGCCTGTTCCGCCACTTATATTCATTCGTGTTTTAAGGACTTTGTTTTCCGTATAGCTGCCTGCTATATAATTAAATTTTGCCCGCATTTGGCACGGTAAAAACGGCCCAGAAAAGGTTTTTGTATAGGTCCCAAGAGAATTTTGGATATTCACGAACGCTCCTGATGTTTGTGTGCTTGCTGGGTATTCATACCCCACACGAAGCGTCGAGCCGGACGGAACGATTGCCTTAACCGTATCGTTAACCGATACTGAGCTTGATGTCATAGTCGTACGATTTGCCGTCACATAGCCATCGATTAAAACCTCTTATCGTTTCGCCAGACGCCATAGGAAGCATCAACGCAGAAAATATGGCGTCAGCTTCCGCTTGCGTTTGTGCCGGGAAACAAAGCTGCGTTGTTCAATCCCCCCCTTTTTTAATTAATTTAGCTAGTGTAAATTAGTTTTTATATTAAGAAAACAAAGTTGGTTTTTATTTAAATCATATCACAAGTGAAAATATTTCCCACTTTGCAAATGTTAATAAACTGCTGAGAAATAGCCCTCGTCACCCTTTTTGCCTGGAGCAGGGCGTTGCCTTGGGCTGGGCCGATGCCCGTTGTGGATAGAAGGTAGGAGAGGTATCTTTGTTCCACGTGAAACACAGGGAAGGGCCCCTTGCATAGTAGAGGCATGTTTCACGTGAAACAACATCTTGGGATTGTTCTCCCAGGGCAAATGCCGTATAATGAAAACAAAAAAACCATTGCCATCGATAGGGAGGAAAACCGTGTCTAAGATCATTGCCGTCGCCAACCAGAAGGGCGGCGTGGGAAAAACCACCACCACCGTAAACCTGTCCGCCTGCATTGCCCAGGCCGGGAAGCGGGTATTGTGCGTGGACCTGGACCCCCAGGGGAACAGCACCAGCGGCTTGGGGGTAGATAAAGAAGCCCCGGAATACAGCATATACGACGTGCTCATCAACGACGTAGCCCCGGCCCAGGCGGTGGTGCCCACCCAGATAGAGGGGCTGGATCTTTTGTCCAGCCGCAAGGAGCTCTCCGGCGCGGAGGTGGAGCTGGTGGGCGCCCTGGCCCGGGAGACCGTGCTCAAGCGGGCGCTGGATACCCTGCGGTCCGCCTATGATTATATCTTCATCGATTGCCCGCCTTCCCTGGGGTTGCTCACCATCAACGCCCTCACCGCGGCGGACACCCTATTGGCCCCCATCCAGTGCGAATACTATGCCCTGGAAGGCCTTTCCGATCTGATGAACACGGTGAAGCTGGTAAAAAACCGGCTCAATGAAAACCTGCAGGTGGAAGGGGTGGTGCTCACCATGTTTGACGGCCGCACCAACCTGAGCGCCCAGGTGGTCACCGAGGTGAAGAAGTTCTTTAAAAATAAGGTATATGAAACCATCATCCCCCGTTCCGTGCGGCTGGGGGAGGCCCCCAGCTTCGGCCTGCCCATCACCCTGTACGACGAGCGGTGCGCCGGGGCCAAGGCCTATGTGGAGCTGGCCAAGGAGCTGATGGCCGGCAACGGCCAGGAAGCCGCAGGCGCGTAAAGGGGGGAATGGGATATGGCCATGAAAAAAGGATTGGGCCGGGGCTTGGACGCCCTGCTGGGGGATTATACCCAGCCTACCCCCGAGGGGGTACAGGAGCTGGATATCCATCTGATCGATACCAACGCGGGCCAGCCCCGCAAGGACTTTGACCAGGAAAAGCTTCAGGAGCTGGCGGACTCCATCCGGCAGCACGGGGTGGTACAGCCCATCCTCCTGCGGCAAAATGGGGAACGGTATGTGATCGTAGCCGGGGAACGCCGGTTCCGGGCCGCCAGGCTGGCGGGCTTGGAAAAGGTGCCTGCCATCGTCAAGGATCTGGACGAAGCCCAGGTGATGGAAGTGGCCCTGATCGAGAACCTGCAGCGGGAGGACCTGAACCCCATCGAGGAGGCGGCGGCCATCCGGTTTTTGATGCAGCAGCACGACCTGACCCAGGAGGAGGTTTCCAAGCGGCTTTCCAAGAGCCGGCCCGCCATTGCCAACAGCCTGCGGCTGCTGACCCTGCCGGAACCGGTGCAGGCATATCTGCGCAATGGGAAGCTGCAAGCCGGCCACGCCAGGGCCTTGGCCGGCTTACAGGACCCGGAAGCCCAGGCTGTGCTGGCGGATAAGATCGTAGGGGAGGGCCTTAGCGTCCGGGCTGCGGAATCCCTGGCCCGGGAGCAGGGGCAAAAGCCCCCCCGGCAGAAGAAGGAACCCCCGGCCACGGACCCGGATCTGGCGGCGGCGGAGGCCAGCCTGCGGGAATGGCTGGGCACCAAGGTATCCATCCAGGGCAGTAGCCAGCGGGGCCGGATCATCATCGAATATTACAACGCCGAGCTGTTGCAGGGCATTTACGACCTGCTTCGCGGCGGGGAAGGATAACATAACCATGGAACAACCACTCTCCTATCGGGTACGCATCCAGATCTACAAAGGGGAAAAATGCTTTGGCCCCGGCATTGCGGAGCTGTTGACCCGGGTGCAGGAGACCGGCTCCCTCCGGGCTGCCGCCGGGGAGATGGACCTGGCCTATTCCAAAGCCTGGCGCATGGTGAAAAACAGCGAGGCCGCCCTGGGCTATAAGCTGCTGATCTCCCAGACCGGCGGCAAAAACGGCGGGGGCGCCAGCCTGTCCCCGGAAGCCAAGGACATGCTGCGGCGCTATGAGGAATTCGTCACCGCAGGGGAGCAGGGCCTGGACGCCCTGTTTGGGAAAATTTTCCAGGGGATGGTGGCTCCGTGAGGCTACAGGACGCCTTGCAGATCCCCCGGGGGCTTACGGCCATCATCGGCGGGGGCGGGAAATCCACCCTGCTGCTTTGCCTGGGCCGGGAGCTGGCCCGGGAGCCGGGGAACCGGGTGCTGCTATGCACCAGCACCCATATGTTCCCCCCAAAAGGGGTTCCCTTGGCCTGCACCCTGGCGGAAGGGGAGCAGCTGCTAAAGCAAGAACCGTTGATCGCCCTGGGGGCTTGGGCTGCCCAGGGGAAGCTGACCCAGGCCGCCCCCATGGAGGACGCCCTCCGGCTGGCCACCCACGTACTGTGCGAGGCGGACGGGGCCAAAGGGCTGCCCCTGAAGGCCCATGCC
>UQRU01000154.1 GCA_900543475.1 uncultured Eubacteriales bacterium | reverse complement strand
CCCTTGGGTAGCATGGGTTCCCCTGCATCGCCCCCGGGCCGCGCCGTCGGCGCAAGGGAGCTATGAAAACCTCGAAAAAGTGGCGCACGCCACTTTTTCGACAGCCTGCGGCTGCAACCAATGGGTTGCAGCCGTTTTATGGATGGCGGGCAAGAAACCGGGGGATTTCCCGCTTATAGGCAAAAACCCTGTTATTTCCACGCAGGCCATTCTGGGGATTGCACATACTACTGCATAGCGAGTTTCGAAATAAATGGAGGGTATGGGCATGGAAGATATTTGGGTATGGCTTGTGATGCAGGTGGTATTGGTGCTCAGCATTTATCTGGTGGCCAAGCGGGCCAAGACCAGCGGCACCCAGGAGGTAAAAAAACCAAAGCATGGGCGAGAGGAATGCCGGGAAATGCGGGAGTTAAAGCAGATGCGGGCCCGTTCATTGAGCATGCCCCTATCCGAACGGGCGCGGCCTGCCCAAATGGATGATATCATCGGCCAGCGGGATGGGATACGGGCGCTACGGGCCGCCCTTTGCGGACCGAATCCCCAGCATGTGCTGATCTATGGCCCCCCAGGGTGCGGGAAAACCTGCGCGGCCCGGCTGGTACTGGATGAGGCCAAACGCTGTCCGGATTCCCCCTTCGACGGGGATTCCAGGTTTGTGGAGGTAGACGCCACCTGCGTCCGCTTTGACGAACGATCCATTGCAGATCCGCTATTGGGCTCCGTGCATGACCCCATTTATCAGGGGGCGGGCGCCTTGGGCGCCCAGGGCATTCCCCAACCCAAGCCGGGGGCGGTGAGCCGGGCCCATTGCGGGGTGCTGTTCCTGGATGAGATCGGTGAACTGCATCCTGTGCAGATGAATAAGCTGTTAAAGGTGCTGGAGGATCGGAAGGTGTTTTTTGAAAGCGCCTATTATTCGGGAGATAATACCAGCATTCCCCGGTATATCCATGATATCTTCCAAAACGGCATGCCGGCGGATTTCCGGTTAGTAGGGGCCACCACCAGGCGGCCGGAGGAGCTGCCCCCCGCCCTGCGTTCCCGGTGCGTGGAATTATACTTTAAGCCTTTGAGCGACCATAGCCTATGCAGGATCGCCCTGGGGGCGGCCACCCGGCTGGGCTATGGCTTAGAGCAGGATACGGCCATGCTGTTGGCCAGCTATTGCGCCTCCGGCCGGGACGCGGTGAACATGGTGCAGCTGGCAGCGGGGGCGGCTTATGGGGAAGGGCGGCGGCAAATCACCGATGGGGATGTGCGCTGGGTGACCCAAATCAGCAATTGCCAACGGCATATTCAGCCAAAGCTTCCCGAAACGCCTAAGGCCGGGGTATCGGTGGGCTTGGCGGTGGGCAATGGAGGGGTAGGGGTCGCCATTGAGATCGAATGCTTGGTGGAACCTGCCCGCAGCAAGGGGGCGGGCACCCTGGAGGTAGGCGGGGCGGTGGAATATGAGGAGCTGGAGCTGCAAGGCCGCAGGTTAGGGCGCAAAGGAACGGCGCGCACCTCAGCAGAGAATGTATTGGGGGCGTTTCAAAAGAACCTGGGATGGGACGCCAATGCTTACGACGTACGGTTCAACATACCTGGCGGACTGCCCATGGACGGTCCCAGCGCAGGCATTGCCCTGGCGGTGGCGTTGATGGGCGCCATCAGCGGGAAGGCGCCCATACCGAAGCTGGCCCTTACCGGGGAGATCACCGTACAAGGGGAGGTGCGGCCGGTGGGAGGCGTAGCGGAAAAGCTGGATGCCGCCATTCAAGGGGGCGCCCATACGGTATTGATCCCAAAGGCCAATTGGGAAGAGGCTTACGCCAGCTTACCCTGCGATGTGATCCCCGTGGAGGACATAGCCCAGACCCTGCGGCTTGCCTTTGATATTCCATATGAACTTACGGTAACGGAAGGGGTGATCCCCTTGCTATATACCACTGCGTGACCGTAACGATCCCCACGCCGTATACTGGCGCGCCGTCTGGGAACCTGGCCCAGCGGCGCTTTTTTGGAGCCCTAGGCCGGCCTTCTCCACTTCTAATGGAAAAGGCGCGAAGGCTTGTGAACATATCATGGCAAATTTTGCCGGCGCCCAGGGAAGTATGCTATACTGAAAAGCATGAAAGAAACCAACGCCTGCACCTATGCCCAACAATGGAAACGATTGCCTTGGCTGCTGCTTATCCCCCTGGGTTTGCTGCTGCCAAGGCTTGCCGCCTGCTATCCTGAGGCGGCGGAGGCTTATGCACGCTATATCTATCCCTGGATCAGCAGGCTCTTGGGGGCTATCAGCGGGATATTTCCCTTTTCCCTAGCGGAATTTCTCCTTTACGGGCTGATCATCGGGGTGTGCGGGTGGCTGTTATGGGGGGTGTTTTCCACCATTTTAAAAAAACGGCCGCTGGTTAAGCTGTTGCGGACAGTGTTGACCGTAGGGATCCTGGGCGGGGTCCTGCTCCATGTTTTTTACCTGGCATGGGGGTTCAATTACGCAAGGCCGACCCTGTATCAGCTACTGGATCTACCGGTGCAGGAACGGCCTGTGGAAGAGCTGGAGGAACTTTGCCGGGAATTGGCCACAGAGGCCGTCTGGCTTCGGGAACAGGTACCGGAGGATGAAAGGGGGGTGTTCTGCTTGCCGGCGGGTTGGCGGGAGAGCTTTTCCGCGCTTCCGGCCGCCTATGAGAACCTAGGGGCAGAGCTACCCCTTTTTTCCCAGCCGGCAAGATCGCCTAAGGGGGTATGGCTTTCGGAGGGGATGAGTTGGGCGGGGATCGCCGGCATCTATATCCCCTTCACCGCAGAGGCCAACGTCAACGTGCACCAGCCGCCCCTACTGCTCCTGTCCAGCGGCGCCCATGAAATGGCCCATTATTTAGGCTTTGCTCGAGAGGATGAGGCAAACTTCATCGCCTATCTTGCCTGCATCCATTCCAAGGACCCGTGTATTCGCTATTCTGGCGTGATGCTGGCGCTGATCCATTGTGGGAACCAGCTGTATAAAACCGATCCCATCGCTTATCAGGCGGTATGGGAAGCCTGCTATTCCCCGGGTATGATCCGAGACTTACGAGGGTATAACGAATATTGGGATCGCTATGAAGGCCAAGTGGAAGCGGCGGTAGATCAGCTTAACGATGGCTATCTTAAACACAACCAGCAGGAAAGCGGCGTAAAAAGCTATGGGATGATGGTGGATCTGTTGCTGGCCTGGCGGCAGGCGGGATAAACCCCGCGCATATCAGGAACGCCCCTTTAGGACCGGGGAACCAGGGGGAAGGCCATGACGATACCCCCGGGGAAAAGCGGATCTGCGATCCATGGGGAAGGAAAGGGGGAATACCTGTTACGGTATTCCCCCTCAGCCTGTCGAAAAACCCCCGGGGGTTCGGGGGCCGCAATGCAGTTCGCAAAGGTCGCGCTGCGTCGGCCCGTG
>UQRU01000153.1 GCA_900543475.1 uncultured Eubacteriales bacterium | reverse complement strand
CCCCCCCCCCCCCGCCCCCCCCCGGGCCCCCCCCAAACCGCCGCCGCCCCCCGGGCGCCCCGGCACAAAAAAACCAAGGGGCAAAAAAACGGCTGCGCAGGCAAAAGCAGCAGCGCAGCCGCAAGGGAAGACAGCAAAAGGAAGCATGGCAGGCCATGCCCTAAGGATTGGCAAAGTTATTCGGTAATGAGGAACTCCGCCAGGATGGAATAATCATGGGGGTCGCTCAAGCCCAGCTCCACGCCTTCGATGTTTTTATCCTGGAACATCTGGGTCAGGGCGATGTATTGGCAAAGGGTAGACTTGAGGTTGAGCTTATCGCCCTCCGTGGTGGTGAGCTCCACGCGGCCCTTGCACTGATTCACGGCGGAAAAGAAGCGGGTGGGTTCGGCAATGTTCTTAATACGCATAAAACTTAACCTCCTACTGTGCCATGTTACAAATCCGATTTATCTTATTATCCAACAATTCCAGAAAGAATGCAAGCGTGTTTCACAATTCTTTCAAATTAATATGCGGCTCATGTCAAGGTGATAGAGTATATTAGCACTCGTAGGTTGAGAGTGCTAATGCACCGCCCGTTTTCCCAGCATAGGAGCGGGTAAGGGGAAGCAAGCTAAGATAAAGGAGGTTTGCGTATGAATCTAAATAAATTGACCCAGCGATCTTTGGAAGCGTTGCAAAGCGCCCAAAGCCTGGCGATCCAACATAATCATCAGCAAGTAGACCAGGAGCATTTATTGTTGGCCCTATTGCAGCAGGAGAATTCGCTGCTCATGCAGCTGTTGCGGCGCATGGGGCGGGACGAAGGGGTAATTTCGTCCCTGGAGCAGGCGCTGCAAAAGATCCCGGGGGTAACGGGCACAGGCCGGGAGGCGGACAAAGTGTATATCACCCCCCAGCTGGACAAAGCCCTGGTAGCCGCGGAAAAGCAGGCCGAGCACATGAAGGACGACTACATCTCCGTAGAGCATTTGTTTCTGGGGCTGATGGAGGCGCCCAACGAGGCGTTGAAAGGGCTGTTTAAGGCCCATGACATTCGGAAGGATGAATTTTTAAAGGCGTTAAACCAGGTGCGGGGCGGGGCGCGGGTCACCACGGACACCCCGGAGGATACCTATGACGCCCTAGGCAAATATGCCCAGGACCTGGTGGCGCTGGCGGAGCAGCAGAAGCTGGACCCGGTGATCGGCAGGGATGACGAGGTGCGGAACGTGATCCGCATCCTGTCCCGGAAGAGCAAGAATAACCCGGTGCTTATCGGCGAACCGGGCGTGGGCAAGACCGCCATTGCCGAAGGGCTAGCCCAGCGGATCGTCCGGGGGGACGTGCCTGCCGGATTAAAGGAACGTCGGATCTTCTCCCTGGACATGGGCGCCCTGATCGCCGGCGCCAAATTCCGTGGGGAATTTGAGGAACGGCTCAAGGCGGTATTGGGGGAAGTGAAGCGCAGCGAAGGCAAGATCATCCTGTTTATCGATGAGCTGCACAACATCGTCGGGGCAGGCCGTACCGAAGGCAGCATGGATGCAGGCAACCTGTTGAAGCCCATGCTGGCCCGGGGCGAGCTCCACTGCATCGGCGCCACCACCCTGGATGAATACCGCAAGTATATTGAAAAGGATGCGGCCTTGTCCCGGCGGTTCCAGCCGGTCATGGTGGAGGAGCCTACGGTGGAGGATACCATTTCCATCCTGCGGGGCTTGAAGGAGCGGTATGAGGTATTTCATGGCGTAAAGATCCAGGATAATGCCTTGATCGCCGCCGCCACCCTGTCCCACCGGTACATCAGCGACCGGTTCCTGCCGGATAAGGCCATCGACCTGGTGGACGAGGCCTGCGCCCTGATCCGCACGGAAATGGATTCCATGCCCACGGAGCTGGATGACATTTCCCGGCATATCATGCAGCTGGAGATCGAGGAAGCGGCCCTGACCAAGGAGAACGACAAGCTGAGCGAAGCCCATTTGGCGGACATCCGCAAGGAACTGGCGGAAAAGCGGGAGCAGTTTGCCACCTTAAAGGCCCGCTGGGAAACGGAAAAGGATGCCATCAAACGGGTGCAGTCCCTGCGGGAAGAAATGGAAAAGTGCAACGGGGAAATGGAGCAGGCAGAGCGCAGCTATGACCTGAACCGTGCCGCAGAGCTGAAATACGGCAAGCTGCCCAAGCTCCAGGAGGAGCTGTCCGCAGCGGAAGCCGAGATGGAAAAGGGGAAAGCGGAAGGCTTATTGCGGGACCGAGTCACCGAGGAGGAGATCGCCCGGATCGTAGCCCGCTGGACGGGCATCCCGGTATCCAAGCTCATGGAAGGGGAGCGGGAGAAGCTGCTGCATCTTTCCAGCATCCTGCATCAGCGGGTGATCGGCCAGGACGAGGCGGTGGACACGGTATGCGACGCCATCCTCCGTACCCGGGCCGGGTTAAAGGACCCTGGCAAGCCCATCGGTTCCTTCCTGTTCCTGGGGCCCACCGGCGTGGGCAAGACCGAATTGGCCAAAGCCCTGGCGGAAGCCCTGTTCGACGACGAAAGCAACATGGTGCGGATCGATATGAGCGAATACATGGAGAAACACGCGGTCTCCCGGCTCATCGGCGCGCCTCCGGGGTATGTGGGTTACGACGAGGGCGGCCAGCTCACCGAAGCGGTCCGGCGGCATCCCTATGCGGTGATCCTATTCGATGAGGTGGAAAAAGCCCATCCCGATGTGTTCAACGTCCTCTTGCAGGTGCTGGACGATGGCCGGATCACCGATAGCCAAGGCCGTACGGTGGATTTCAAAAACACGGTTATCGTCATGACCTCCAACCTGGGGTCCAATTACATCCTAGAAGGTATCCGGGATGGTCAGCTCACCGAGGAAGCCCGCGCCCAGGTATCGGGCCTGCTCAAGCGCAGCTTCCGTCCGGAATTCCTCAACCGGATCGACGACATCGTGTTCTACAAGCCGTTGAGCGAGACTGAGATCTTCAAGATCACCGACCTGATGTTGAACGCCCTGCGGGCGCGGCTCAAGGAGCGCAGGCTGGATGTGCAGCTCACCGACGCGGCCAAGCGCTACATTGCGGAGACCGGCTACGATCCCCAGTATGGCGCCCGGCCCCTCAAGCGGTTGCTCCAGAGCAAGCTGGAGACCCTGCTTGCCCGGCACATCATCCAGGAGGACCCTGCTCCGGACACGGTGTTTACCGTGGATTACGACGGCAAGGAGCTGGTGGTGCGCTAGCGGGAGGGCTTCACGTGGGGGCTTTGCCCCCACGGCCCTCTGCCCGTGTGATTGTGGGGCTTTGCCCCACACCCCACCCGCTTTTAAAAAAGCGGGGGAAAACTGGCGGGAAGGCTTTTGGGGTTGCCAACGGAATATCCTGGCGGGGGGGGGGGGGGGGGGGGGGGGGGGCCGGGGGGGTTTTTTTTTTAAAAAAAACAAAAACGGGAGTTGGAGAGGGTGGGGGGGGGCCCCGGGCCGGGCCGAACACCCCCCCCCCCCACAGC
>UQRU01000152.1 GCA_900543475.1 uncultured Eubacteriales bacterium | reverse complement strand
CCTGGCCGCGCCGTAGGCGCAAGGGAGCTATGAAAACCTCGAAAAAGTGGCGCAAGCCACTTTTTCGACAGCCTGAGGGGGGCGGCCCGCAGGGCCGCCCCCGGCCTGCCAAACGCCGCCGCCCCCCTCCGCCCCTCGGAAAAGGGGGCAGCGGCCGCAGGCTGCGGCCCAGGGGGACTGGCTGGGAAACGCTACGGGTTCACGGCAGCCTGGAATGCGGCCAGGAGCGCGTCTGCGTCCAGCGTGGGGTCGTATAGGTAGACATAGCCGTCCCCGGTGTTCCATATGCCCAGGCCGCCGTCCAGGGCATAGTAGGCATAGCCGATGGGCAGGTCGGCGGAAGCGTCCACTTCGTCCACAAGCCGGGCGGGATAGCCTGCATCCTGGAGGCGCTGTAGGGCGGTCTGGGCAGGGGTTTCCGATAGCTTCTTCCGCCCGGCTTCCAATTGGTTCCCATCGGGGTCTTGGATCTGCACCCCGTCGGTCTTGGGGACCTGGACCGCAACAGGGGCTTCCTCGCTGGTAGCTTGGGCGGCCTCGGCGCTTTCCTCTTGGCCGGCGCCCCCTGCGGAAGACCCGGTTTCCGCTTCGGGCTGCGCATCCCGGGGGATCGCCGCCACGGATGGGGAGACGGCCGCTTCGGCTGGGGCTTCCGCGGCGGGGATTTCGGCGGCGGGGGCTTCCGCGGTAACATCCATTTCGGCTTCGGCGTCGGTGGCATACATGCTGGCCTCTGCAGGCGCGGCGGCTTCGGGCGCGGCGCCCTTTGCGTTGAACAGGCCGGAGCGGCCTACGAGCAGCACGGTGCCCAGTACCACCACCATGCCGGCGGCCATGGATAAGGTCCCCCGCCATGCCCGCCAACGCCGGCGGGGCTGGGGGGCGGCTTGGGCTTCTTGTTGTTGATGCTGGGCGAGGATCTGGGCAAAGGCCCCGTCAAAATCCACCTGCTCGTTGGCCTCCTGGCCAAGGGCAGTCAATAGGGCGTCCATCTTATCAGCCACAGTCCTCACCTCCTTCCTTCAAAATAGCGTATAATTTTTGTTTGGCCCGGCTCATTCGGCTTTTCACATTCCCTTCGGTGGTGCCGGTAAGCTGGGCGATCTGCTTATAATCGCAGCCGGAAAAATAATGCAAGAGCACCGCTTCCCGGTAAATATGGGGAAGCTGGTCAATGGCGGCGCGAACCTGGCCCTTCTCCTCGGCGGATAGCATGGCTGCCTCCGGCAGCTCATAGACGCTATCCACCGCAGGCTCTGTCATTTCCTCCGCCGGCGTTTCAAAGCGTTGCTTGCGAAGCGCATCCTTACACAGGTTCACTGCAACCCGATAAAGCCAGCCCTTTAGCTGGGCGTCGTTCATACCTTCCAGCTGTTCCATGTGGGACATGGCTTTTAAAAAGGTATTTTGCATAGCGTCCATGGCGTCGCTTTCCCGTCGGGTCACCCCGTACGCCGCCCAGTATACCATGCGGGAGCAGGTCCTGTAGATGGTTTCGATGTCCCGCGCGGGCATCCGTATCCCTCCCATCTGCTAATAATACGTTTGATCGCCCGCAAAGGTTGCAGGCAGTTCCATTTTTTCGAACGAGCCTCGATCCCGCCCCTATGCCGGCCATCGAGCCCATGCAGAGTATATCATACCCGCATCCATAGGAAAAGACCGAGGGGGGGGTTCTCTTTTTTTCCCGTTGAAAAGTGGCGCGGGAGTTCCTATAATGATAAAAGATTATTTTGGGGGAAATAGAATGAACATCGGCTTTGACAATCAGCGGTATTTGAACATGCAGTCGGCCCACATCATGGACCGGCTGGCCCAGTTTGGGGGCAAGCTGTACCTGGAATTTGGGGGTAAGCTGTTCGACGATTTTCACGCGGCCCGGGTATTGCCGGGGTTTGCGCCGGATAGCAAGGTGCGCATGCTGTTGGAACTGGCGGAGCAGGCGGAAGTGGTCATCGCCATCAACGCGGCGGACATCGAGAAAAACAAAGTCCGGGGGGATCTGGGTATCACCTATGACCTGGATGTGCTGCGGCTGATCGACGCCTTCCGAGGGGTAGGGCTGTATGTGGGCAGCGTGGTGCTCACCCAATACCGGGGCCAGAGCGCGGCGGACGCCTTCCAGGCCCGGCTGGAAAGCCAGGGGGTAAAAACCTACCGGCATTATCCCATCCAGGGCTATCCTTCCCACGTGGAGCACATCGTAAGCGAGGAGGGCTTTGGCCGCAACGATTATATCGAGACCAGCCGTTCCCTCATTGTGGTCACGGCCCCTGGCCCAGGCAGCGGCAAGATGGCCACCTGTCTTTCCCAGCTTTACCATGAAAACAAGCGGGGCATCCGGGCGGGCTATGCCAAGTTTGAGACCTTCCCCATCTGGAATTTGCCCTTAAAGCATCCGGTGAACCTGGCCTATGAAGCCGCCACTGCAGACTTGGACGATGTGAATATGATCGATCCCTTCCATCTGGAAGCCTATGGGGAGACCACCGTCAACTATAACCGGGATGTGGAGGTTTTCCCGGTGCTGTCGGCGATTTTTCAGAGCATCTATGGGTATTCCCCTTACAAATCCCCCACCGACATGGGGGTCAATATGGTGGGCAACTGTATCGTGGATGACGAAGTATGCCGCCAGGCCTCCCGGCAGGAGATCATCCGGCGGTACTATGCGGCCATGTGCTCCGCCCGCCAGGGCCTCAGCGGCCCCGAACCGGCGGACAAGATCCGTTTGCTGATGAACCAGGCTAACGTCACCGAGGCGGACCGGCCGGTGATCGCCGCCGCCCTGGACCGGGCGGAAGCCACCAATGGCCCCGCCGCCGCCCTCCAGTTGCCTGACGGCCGGATCATTACCGGAAAAACCAGCAAGCTATTGGGCGCTTCCAGCGCCTTGCTCCTCAACGTGCTCAAAACCCTGGGCAATATCCAGGATGGGGTGCATCTGATCTCCCCCATCGTCATCGAGCCCATCCAACACCTGAAGGTGGAACACCTGGGCAATCATAATCCCCGGCTCCATATGGACGAGGTCCTTATCGCCCTGTCCATTTCCGCCGCCACCAACCCTACCGCGGAATTGGCCATGCAGCAGCTGGACAAGCTCCGGGGCTCCGAAGCCCATTCCAGCGTCATCCTTTCTTCGGTGGACGTGGGCGTGTTCCGCAAGCTGGGGCCCGCCAGCGCGGTGGCGGCGGTCTATCTGGCTACCCTGGCCATGTCTGTGGGCGGCATCGACGTGTTCGTCATTATTTTCACCATGTATCCCCTGGCCGCTGCCTTCTTTAAGGCTGCCGGCATCTCCCGTAGCCTGATCCCCGCCTGCGTATTGGGCGGTGCGGTGGCAATGCAGACCCTGCCCGGCATGCCTATCAACAACATCGTGCTCCCCGCCAATGCCTTCGGCACCACTCCCATGGCCGGTTTCTGGATGGCTATCGCCGGCTTTGCCATCGTGGGCGGCGGCAACCTGTGGTATCTCCACCGGGCAGGACAGAAGTACATCGCCAAAGGGGAA
>UQRU01000151.1 GCA_900543475.1 uncultured Eubacteriales bacterium | reverse complement strand
GCAACGACCATTGGGAACTGCGGGAGCCGAGCGCCGCCAGTGGCGGAAGAAGCGAGGCGGAAGCCCAGTGAGCAAGGAAGTTGAAGGAAGCCGCCTTGGCGGCGACGCGCAACGACCTTTGGGAACTGCGGAAGGGGGCGGGCGGTCCCCCGCGCAGAGCCCCTGGCAGGGGGCAGAAAACCTAAGGCGCTACGAGGCGGGTTTCTTATGCCGGGCTGCAACCAGGTAGAAAAGCACGCCGCTCAGCAGCAGGATGCTGATGAGCTGGGAGGTGGACAGGCCCCACAGGAAGCCCCGGTAATCGTCCCCCCGGAGGTATTCCAGGAAGAAGCGGCCTACGCTGTATACCCCAAGATACAGGGCCAGCAGCCGGTTTTTACACCGGCCCCGGCGAAACAGGGAAAATAGCAGCAGGAACAGGCAAAAGCAGAACAGGGCTTCCAGCAGCTGCACGGGAAAGCGGCGCACGCCATTGGCCATGGCGATGGGGTTCTGGGTATAGATAAAGCCGAAATCGCAGGGAATGCCGTAGCAGCACCCTCCCAGGAAACAGCCGATCCGGCCGAAGGTATGGAACAGGGGCGCCACCATGGCGGTAAGATCCGCAAACACCGGGGGAAACCCCTTCTTTTTATAGTAAAGGCCCCCTGTGACCATGGCCCCAAACAGGCCCCCGTAAAATACGGAACCCCCAAAGGTTTGGATCAGGCCGTCCCAAAAGGCCTGGGAAAAGCCCTGCGAAAAAAGGGTGCGGAAGGTTTGCAGCATCACAGGCAGCTGCAGCAGGCCATAGAGCATATGGCCTCCCAGCAGGGCGCCTATCGCGCAAAACAGCAGCACGCAGATCATATCGTTATCATCCAGGCCCCGCTTGACAGCCTGCTTGCAGGCGAAGATGCCGCTGACAAACACCCCGATCAGGGCCATGACGGGATAGATGGTAATGGTTTTCCCGAGAAATTCCACAGGGGGGATCATAGGGACTCCTTTTTACCCGATGAAAAAAATGCTATATGCCCAGGAGGCATATAGCATATGGGACGCCTAGGCAAGAATCAGCTGAGCCCACCCGCAGCGCCAGCAGCAGCCAGGGTGCCCACAGCGCAGATGGCGCATAGCACCACCAGGCCCGTGGCAGCTACGCCTACAATGCCCAGCACCATGCCGGCAGTGGCCATACCCCGCTTATCGTTGCCTTCAGCCTTGCGGCCCTTGACGCCGAATACGATACCCAGGATAGCTAACACCAGGGTGAAATACTGAACCACGGGAATAAAAGAACCCACGATACCCAGGATACCGCAGACCAGAGCCGCAATGGAAATGTTTTTCGCGTCCATACATGCCTCCAATAAATGATGATGAGATCGTTCCGAAAAAATAAACCTTCTTCAGAATCATGCTTAGTTTAACCTTTTTTCACCAGGATGTCAATCCAATATATGATATGCAAATACAAAAATTCTATTTGGCGCAACGGGATTGTCATTTGAAAAGGTATTTAGAAAAATATCGAAATAGTTATTGACAAAGCCGGCGCCCGGCGCTATACTCCCCCTAACAGCCGAACCTGCTCCACGGGTTCGGAAAAGGAGGCGTTGGATATGGAAAAGCGGCGTCTATGGATCTATATGGGGCTGACCTTTGGCCTGACCTGGGGGCTATTGGGGGCCGGTGTACTGGCGGGCCTTACATATGGGGGGATCGGCATGAGCCTATGCTTTTTCGCATGTATGCTCCTGCCGGCCATCAGTTCCTTGCTCACCCGGTGGATCACCCGGGAGGGGTTTGGGAAGATGGGGTTTGGCTTTGGCTGGAAGCAGGGCGGCTGGAAATGCTATGTGGCGGCGGCCCTGGGCCCAGCTTTGATGGTGCTATTGGGGGCGGCCGGGTATTTCCTGGCGTTCCCCGGCCAGCTGGATCTTCAGGGCGGACTGGTGGCCGCCCAGCTGGAAAGCCTGGGACAGGATCCCAGCCTGACCGGGCTGGTGATATGGAGCCAGCTGCTCACCGGCATTTTGCTGGGGCCTTTTATCAACGTGCCCTTCACCCTGGGGGAGGAGCTGGGCTGGCGGGCCTACCTGCTGCCCAAGCTGGCGGACCTGTATGGCCGGCGGCGGGCCATCCTGTTTTCCGGCTTGATCTGGGGCCTGTGGCACGCCCCCATGATCGCCATGGGCCACAACTATGGCGTAACCTATTGGGGCTATCCGGTGACCGGTATTTTGACCATGGTGGTATTTTGCCTGGCCGCCGGCTCCTTTGAAGCCTACCTTACATTCCGCACCAACAGCGTATGGCCCGCTGCTATGGCCCATAGCGGCATCAATGCCCTGGCTGCCGCCCCCACCCTGTTCCTGGCCCTGGACGCCCAGCCCAATCCCCTGCTGGGCCCCATCTTGGCGGGCCTGCTGGGCGGCTGGGCGCTGCTGCTGGTAGGGCTCTGGTGCTTCATCCGTTGCCCCAAAGAGGCGCCCCATGTCCCTGAAGGAAACCTTTAAAGCCCTGAGCGACCCGGTGCGCCGGGATATCCTGGAGCTGCTCAAAGCCGGTTCCATGCGGGCCGGGGACATCGCCGCCCAATTCCAACTGGGCCAGGCTACCATCAGCTATCACCTTTCCCTGCTCAAGCAGGCGGGCCTGATCCGGGAGCGGCGGGAAAAGAACTATATCTATTACGAGCTGAACGCTTCGGTATTTGAAGAACTGCTCCTGTGGGCCAAAGGCTTTGCCCCGGAGGAAAAGGAGGCGGTCCAAGATGAAGAAAGCCGATAAGACCCTGGTACTTACCACGCTCCTCTGCCTGCTGCCCATGGCGGCCGGGCTGTTCCTGTGGGACCGGCTGCCCGAGCAGATGCCCATCCACTGGAACGCCGCCGGCCAGGTGGATAACTATGGCTCCCGGGCCCTGGCGGTGGTGGGCCTGCCCTGCATCATGGCGGGCGCCCACCTGCTGGTACACCTGCTGCTGCGTACCGACCCCCGCCGGGAAAACATGAGCGCGGCCCTGCGGGCCATCACCTACTGGATCCTGCCCGGCCTGTGCATCCTGCTGTGCGCCGTCACCTACATGGCGGCCATGGCCATGCCCGTGCGGGTGGAGGTGATCGTCCCCTTGGCCATTGGCGTCCTGTTCATGGCCATTGGCAACTACCTGCCCAAGTGCCGGCAAAACTACACCATGGGCATCCGCACCCCTTGGACCCTCAACAGCCCGGAGAACTGGGCCCGTACCCATCGGGTGGGAGGCTGGTGCTTCATGGCCGGCGGCCTGCTGATGCTCCTATGCGCCCTGCCCGGCATGTGGTGGCTGCTATACCCGGCCATCGCCATTTCCGCCCTGGCGCCGGTCATATATTCCTACCTGCTCTATCGCAGGGGCATTTGATCCTGGCGCCTGTTTTGGCGATCCCCCTTTCCACGCCCCTTCCTCCCTTCAGCCGTCGGGACCGCTGCGGCCCGGGGGGGCGGCGGGGGGGCGCCGCCCCCCCCAAACCCCGCCCGGGGGGCGGTTTGGCCCCCCCCCCCCCCGGGAACAAATTGGGGCCCC
>UQRU01000150.1 GCA_900543475.1 uncultured Eubacteriales bacterium | reverse complement strand
TTCACAGACAACAAGCCCTTTCGGCTGCTTAAACATTTTTACTTTCAAATATTGTCTAACTTTTTGGGGTCACTTCACTTGCCTCCGCCCGCTTTTCAGGGCGCTTCGCGCCCCGCCGCCGCCCCCCCGGGCCGCTGGATGTTCCGCATCCGCCCCATCCGGAGAAGGCCCCCAAGCCCTGGTCAATCCACCCCCATCTGGGAATAGATCAGCGGGCGGCGGGCATAGCGGAAGATATCCCCCGCGCCGGTGACCACCACGTTGTCAAAGGAGGAGGCGCAGTGTAGGAACAAGGGCTTGCCCTTCTGGTCAAAGCCGATGCAAATGCCGATGTGATTGCCCTGGTCGGTGGGATATTTGTTTTGAAAGGCCCAATCCCCCACCCGCAGCTGGTGAAAGGAGATGGATTCCGACCGGTCCCATTGGTTCCAGGTGCCATACCCCACCAACTCTTCCACCTGCTGGCTGGAGAAGCCCTGCTGGATATAGCACCAGGCCACGAACCCGCTGCAATCCAAGCCATAGGGCCGGGTGGTGCCGGAGGACTGGCTGCCCTCGGACTCCACCAAACGGGGTTGGCCCCACGCCGGGTCCATGCCCTCTGCGGTGCTTTTTCCGCCCCAGAAATAGTTTACCTTGCCCAATAATTCCAGGCCTGCTTCCACCACCCCTTCCCTTAGGGGCGTTTCAATGGGCGCGGCGGCCCGTACCTGTTGGATCTCCTCCAGAGTCAACGGCTCGTAGGGCAGCTGCTGCCTGGCCTGGCCTATAAAGAATATGGTCAAAAGGCAGAGCAGCAACACCCCCGCCATGACAAAGGCCCGAGGACGCAAGCTGCGCTTAACGGGACGCCTATAGGGGCTGCGGCTTTTTGAGGCAGCGGTTTTCGCTTGGGTGGATATCGTCAGCTTCATATGCCTATGGTACAGGATGCGGCGAAAAAGGTCAAATGAACAATTTTCCTGGCCCTACGCGGTCCTGCGCGGACGGCGATAGTCGCGCAACAGCGGGCGCGGTTGCCCTGCGCCCGTAGCCCGCGGCGGAGCGGATGAAGCCGCCGCTGCCCGTAGGGCATGGGCAGCGGCTTTGCCCAAGGGGGCGGAACCGTCACCACGTCCTTTCTTACCATTGGTTTGTTTGCCCGGCCCCATAGATTGCGGGGCCGGGCTTTTACGCTGCCTTTTTGGCGTTGGTGGAAAACCCTGGCGGAAGGGGGGGCGGCGGGCGCGCACAGCGCGCACAACGCAGGGGGGGGGGGGCGCGGGGGCCCCCCCCCCGGGGGTGGTTTTGGGGGGGGGGGGCCCCCCCGGGCCCCCCCCCCCCCAAAACCGCCGCCGCCCCCGCGCCGCCCTTCCGGTAGGCCGGTACGCCGCCGCCCCCCTGGGCGCTGGGGTTTATGCCGCCGCTGGCGCGATCCGCTCTTCCGCCGTTTTTCGCCCCCACAAGCATAGGGCGCGCAGCTTCCGCCGCCGCTACCGGCTCCAGAGGAATAGGCCGTTGGGGGGGACGTACGCCACCCCTTCCATGGGGGAAACGTCCGTATATACGTTGCGGAAATGGGAGACCGGCCAGATCACATAATGCACCTTGCCCAAGATCTGGGTATAGGGCAGGGGGCCCACGGTACGTTCCCGGCTATCCGTGCTGTAGTTTCGGTTATCCCCCACCACGAACACATGGTCTTCCGGCACCTTTTGGGGGTTCATATCCGCATAGATCACCCCATCCCAGTATTGGCTTTCGTCCAGGGGCTGGCCGTCGATATAGATCTGGCCGGAATGGACGGATACGGTCTCCCCGGGAAGGCCCACCACCCGCTTGACGCAGTTTTCATCGTAGAAGGGATAGTGACAGATCACGATATCCCCCCGTTGGGGCGGTTCCGCCAGATAGGTGAGCTTTTCCACGAACATCCGCTCCCCGTCCAACAGGGTGGGATACATGGAATCCCCGCTCACCAAGACCGGCTCGAATACAAACATACGGATGGCCAGAGCCAAGGTCACAAAGATCACCAGGCTGATGAGAAAATCCAGATTGGATGCCCGCCGGTATGGGGGATCGTTTTTATGCAGGGTCTCGCTGGCCGCCAGCAATTGCCCTTTTAATTTTTTATTAATATGGACGGGGGTATTGCGCTCCATTTCCAGCCCTCTTTTCATGGTTGCTTGTGCCATTGTACCGCGCAAGGCCCGCCCTTGTCAAACCCGCGTTTTTCGAGAGGATTCGCCGCTTCCCCTGGGGGGAGGCTTGTGCTATGATAAAGCTATGAAACGCAGGATCTTTCTTTATTTACTTTTGCTGTGCCTGCTTTTTACAGGCTGCGGAGCGCCGGAACAAGTCTTAGCGCCTTCTCCCGCGCTGCTCCAGACCCCCGCGCCCTCGCCAACGCCTACCCCGGCGCCCACCCCGGTCCCCACCCCCACCCCGGTACCGGACGCCCTGACCGCCCAGGATGGGGCCTATACCATCGCCTGGCTCAGCGATACCCAGTATTACAGCCAAAAGTGGCCGGATACTTTCTATGCCATGACCCGGTTTTTGCGGGATGAGCAGGAACGGCTGAACCTGCGTTATTTTGTCCATACCGGCGACCTGGTAAACAGCTACAACAAGGAGGAACAATGGGAGGTAGCCGTCCGGGCCATGGCTTCCCTGGCCCGGATTCCCGGCGGGGTGCTGGCGGGCAATCACGACGTGCATTCCGATGAGGGGAACTATTCCTATTTTTCCCGTTATTTCGGGGAAACGGAAGCGTCCCTGCGCCCCTGCTATGCCGCCTCCTATGCGGACAACCGGGGCCACTATGACCTTTGGGAGGCGGGCAATACCCAATATATTTTCGTATATATGGGATACGCCCCGGACGAGGCGGCCATCCAATGGGTGCGGGAAGCCCTGGACAGCCATCCCGACCGGGTGGGGGTGCTGTGCCTGCACGATTATTTTACCACCAAGCTGGAACGCTCGGACACAGGGGAGGCCTATTATCAGCAGGTTGTCGCCCAATGTCCCAACCTATATCTGGTGCTGTGCGGCCACCGGTACAATGTGGCCTGCATTCCCGCCGTCTTTGACGACGATGGGGACGGAGTGCAGGACCGCACGGTCTACCAGATGATGGGGAATTACCAGGCGGCGGGCCAGGAAGGGGGCAGCGGCTATATGCGCTTTTTGCAGGTGGATGAAGGGGAAGGCGTGATACGGGTCTATAGCTATTCCCCCCTGCTGGCGGATTACCGCTATTACGATACCCCTGGCGCCCAGGATGAAAAATATGCCGTGGACCCGGACCGGGAGTACGTCCAGTTCCCCATTCCCTGGCGGCCTTCATCGTCCCAGGCTGGGAGTCCATGGGCCTAATACGGCCGTTCTGTGCCCCCAGGGCAACCGCTCCATGCCCGTCGGGCGCCTGCGCCCTGGGGGAGGCGGGCGCCGTAGGGGTCCCGCCGCCGGGGCGGCGGCGTTTTTTTGGGGCGGGGGGCCCCGGGGCCCCCCCCCCCCCCAAAAAAAAACCGGGGGGGGCCCCCCCCCCCCCCCCGCGGGCCCCCCCCCCCCCCCCCGGCCGGGGGGGGGGCGGGGGCGCCCGACCGGGCACCAGAGAGGGGGGGGGGGACCGAAG
>UQRU01000149.1 GCA_900543475.1 uncultured Eubacteriales bacterium | reverse complement strand
GAAAAGATCCTGGGCGCTGGTCAGCCGCAGGATGGTATCCCGCAGCCGCACCTCCTCGATGCCCATGTCCTTGAGCATGACGATGGCGTCCTCGCTGCCGCTCCCCAGGCCCTGGAAAAAGGCGGACATGGCCGCCACCGCGTCCTGCTGGAACAGGGCGGCAAATGCCTGGCTGGACATGCCTGCTGCGCCTGCAAAATCCTCCAGGGCATCCCCGCCGGTGGCCGCTGCCGCCGCCATTTCCAGCATCAGCTTGGAGATGGCCGTGCCGCCGGCCTCCGCCTCCAAGCCCAGGCTGGACAGGGCCGCAGCCACGCCCATGATATCCGCCTCCGTAAGGCCGATCTGGGCCCCGGCCGAGGCAATGCGGGTAGCCATATTCACCACTTCCGATTCGGTGGTGGCAAAATTATTGCCCAGGGCCACGATAGTGGAGCCCAGGGCTTCATATTGGTCCGCGCTCATGCCCGTGACGTTGGCAAACCGGGCCAGGGCCGTGGCCGCTTCCTCGGCGCTCAAGTTGGTGGAGACGCCCAGGTTGATCATCACCTCGGTGAAATTGAGGATGTCGTCGGTCTTAATGCCAAGCTGGCCCGCCGCCTCGGCCACGGCGGCGATCTCCGTGGTGCCGGCGGGGATACGCAGGGCCATCTCCTTGATGCCCTCGGTGATGGCGGTCATCTGTTCTTCCGTTGCGTCCACAGTTTTAAAAACGCCGGTGATGGCGCTTTCAAACTCCATGGAGGCTTCAGAGGCGGCCTTGATCGCGTCCACGATCTCCCGAAAAGCCATGCCGATGCCGGCGGCCGCCAGGGCGGATGCCAGGGTGGATACCGCGTCCACGGAGGTTTTCCCAAAATCCGCAGATTCCTTGGCCGCCTCTTTGGTTCGCTTGCCGTAGGCGTCGATGGAGGTAGCGCAGCCATCGGCGCTGGCTTTCGCTTCTTGTAGATAGGCGCTGTTTTGCTCCAGTTCCCGGTTCAGATCGTTGATCTTGGCCTCGGCGCTGTTGGCCTTTTGGGCGTGGCTCTCCACGGCGGCGGCCGCCTTGCGCTCCGCATCCTCATAGCGGTTGATCTCCGCCTGCAGGTTGCCCATCGCCTGGCGGTATTCGTCGGTTTCCCGGCCCGCCTCGTCCGTGCTGTCCGCCAGGGCCGCCATCTTAGCCCGGGCGTTGTCCGCTGCGGCGGCATATTGCTCCTGTAGGCGCTTGGCCTGGTCCAAGGCGGCCTTTTCCGCAGTCAGGATCTGGTTTTGTTTGGTGATCTGCTCGGATAACACCCGGATCTTTGCGGTCAACGCCTCCACGGTGTTGGCCTGCCCCTTACTGGCGCTCTCCACCAGCTTCATTTCCGAGTTGAGGGTCTTTAGCTCCGCATTGAGCTGCTTGATCTGGGCCCGGTATTCCTTTTCGCCCTCCAGAACCAGCCTAGTCGATATGTTCCGTTCTGCCATTTCCGCTCCCTTTCCGGCCCTCCGCTCGGGCCTCCGCCATCAGCAGCACCGTGGCGATCTCCTCCAGCATGGCCTCCCGCAGGCTAAAGCCCAGGCCCATGGCCAGGCTCAGGTACTTTGCCCGGGACATGCGGGCGCCTTTTTTTTTTGCAATTCCAGCAGCACCTCGTCCACCTCGCCGTCCCCCGCGTCCCCAAGTCCCCGGGTCATGGCGTCCAGCACGGCCTTGCGGGCAGAAAGGATGTCCTTGGGCATGAGGGTGGCCATGACCTCCGATTCAGCCGGCAGGGGCCCCGGGTCGTAGCCCATGGCCCGCCGGGCCAGCTCCGCCTGCTGCCCTAGCTCGGCCACCGCCCAGCACAAAGCCGCAAGCCCGGCGGGGCCGGGCTTGCTCATCTCGTTCAGCAGGCCGTCCGGGTACCGTTCAGCGGCGGCAAAGTGGGCCGCCGCATTGTACAGAAGCCGGTATTCCATATCACGCGCCGAAGATCACCGCGATGTTGTGGTCCTCAGAAATGGCGGATATCGTATATTTGCCATCGGAAATGGCGCCTACCTTGTCTACGCCGTTGTCATACAGGGCGGTGGGAGTACCCTGGATGGTGATCACGGCGTCCTCCCCATCCTGCACAGCCCCCGCATAGGCCACGGCCTTGCCCGCGCCGCCGCCCTGGACCTGGACGTTCACCTGCCGCCAGGTGGCGATGTTCAGCAGGGTGTCCACATGGGCCTTGGCCGCCGCCTCGGTGGTAAATTCCTTGGCATAGTACCAGGGCCCGTAGGTGGGGGCCATGATTCGGGCCGTAATGGGTTGGGTGCCAAAGGTGATGGAGGTGCCCTTGGTGGTGCCGGTCCAGTCGGGGATAGATGCCCGGCTCTTGGGGAATACCCAAGAACGGTATTTGCGCACACCATGGATCATCAGCACCTGATAGCCGCCGATTCCGGCATAGGGGGCCGTATCCTCGGCGCTGGCCTGAAATTCATCGTCTACATACTTTGCGCCGTACATTTCCGCCTGATCGGCCAGGGAAATGTTGTCCGCCTCCGCCGTAAAGGAGGCGGAGGAAAATTCCGACGCATATTCCGCCACCATGTCGTCGGCGGGCAGCTCGCCCTCCGCCCGGGTGACGGTCAAGGACGTGGATACCGCCTTGCCGATCACCTTGCCGGGGGCAAAGGTGGGTACCGCGTCCACCGGCTCCGTGGCCATCTTGGCCCAGGCCAGATATTTCAAACCAATACTTGCCATTTTGCTTCCTCCTACAGATTTTTGCTTTTTAGATAGTCGTCATAGACCTTCTGGGCGGCGGCCAGAGCCGGGCCCTCCGCCTGCTCGTTGGCGGTCTTGATAAAGGGCCGGGCTGGCTGGTTGGTCTTGCCGTACTCGTTGATATAGGCGATCCGGGCCAAAGATTCCCCGTGCTGGGTGCCCTTGAACTCGATGTCCACCGCCTTGCCGCCGGAGGTCTTTTTCACCCGGCTTTTTGTCACTGCCCCGGCCACGCCGCCGGCATAATAGGGGCCCTGGAGCATGGTGGAGGCGGTGCGCTTTTGCGCCTCCACCACCAGATCCGCCTGGACGGACAGCATCGCGTCCGTGACCGCGTCCGGCAGGTTGGCCAAGTCGTCAAAGGCCCGGATCAGGTCGTCCAGGCCGTCAACCTGAAAATGCATCCCCGTTCACCACGCTTTCAAATTCAAATACGAGGTGGATGTCGTCCTTGGTGGAGGCGTCCTCCCGGCTGGGGATGGTCTCATACTGGGCCCCGATGGCCTGGACGACGGCCGCCTGATAGGGGGTTGGGTCGGTATCCGGCGGGGCGAACAGGTGGACCATCCATGCCACGCGGACATACTGGAGGGTATCGTCCGCCGCATAAACCGGGGTCGCTACATAATTGAACACAAGGTATGTCTGGGCCTCCCCCATATACTGGCCCTGGGCGCAGGGGAGCCCCACGGGGGCCAACGCGGCCACCAGTTCTTCCACATAGGTCATGCAGGGCTTCGCCTCCTCAGCTTGATCTCCAGGTATTCCCCCTTGTCCTCCACATTGTCCAGGCTGATGATGGAATAGGCCAGCTTTCGGGCCAGCTCTTCCCGCGCCGCTTCCGGGGCGGCGGCAACCGCTGCCGCGTCCCTCTCGTGCAGCACCCGGCAGCGGATGTCCACCAGGGGGCTATAGCGCATGGTCAA
>UQRU01000148.1 GCA_900543475.1 uncultured Eubacteriales bacterium | reverse complement strand
TGGCGCCCGCCAAAGGGCAACACGATCCCCAACCATCCTGCTTATCCGGCCCATCCATGGCTGGCGGGAGACGGGGTGGAATGGGCCAGGCTCCGGCAAGGGCTTCGCCCCCAGGCAATCGCCCCCACTGCTGCCCGATGCTCGCCGTGGGCGCGACACCGTTGTCCGCCCAGAGCCGCGGCCTTGACTTTCGCCTAGGGGTTCATTATAATGTCTATACCTATGTGAAAGCGAATGGAGGAAGAAAGCAATGGCAGAAGTGCGTCTTACCGCGGAGGGCGTGGCAAAGTATGAAGAGCGGTTGGAGTATTTAAAGACCACCGCCCGTACCGAGATTGCGGAGCAGATCAAGATCGCCCGTTCCTTTGGGGATCTGAGCGAAAACGCGGAGTATGACGCGGCGAAGATCGAGCAGGCCCGGATCGAGTATGAGATCGTGGAGATCGAGGCCATGCTCAAGAACGTGATCCTCATCGACGAGGAAAACATCAACACCGAGGTGGTGACCGTAGGCGCTACGGTGACCGTGAAGAATATGGATACCCATCAGGGCATGACCTTCCAGATCGTCGGCAGCGCGGAGAGCAATCCCCGGGAGAACCGGATCTCCAACGAATCCCCGGTAGGGGCGGGGCTGCTGGGCAAGAAGCTGGGGGACATTGCGGAGATCCAGACCCCTGGCGGGCTGATGCGGCTGTTTATTGAAAGCATCGGATAAGGGGGACAGTATGGAGCAAAAGGAGCAAAATCTGGCGGCGGAACAGGAACTGACCCAGGCGGAGCTTTCGGAGCTGTTGCAGATCCGGCGGGACAAGCTCAAGGCCCTGCAAGAGGCAGGCCAGGACCCCTTTGTCCAGGTTCGGTACGACCAGGGCTGCTATAGCCGGGACGTGGTGGAAAACTACGACGCCCTGGAAGGCCAGGAAGTATCCCTGGCAGGCCGGATGATGTCCAAGCGGATCATGGGCAAGGCCAGCTTTGCCCACCTGTTGGACTATAAGGGGGGCATCCAGATCTATGTGCGCCGGGACGACGTGGGGGAAGAAGCCTACGCGGCCTTTAAGACCTACGATATCGGGGACATCCTGGGGGTCAAAGGCAAGGTGTTCAAGACCCGCACCGGCGAGGTTTCCATCCATGCGGACAGCCTGATCCTGCTATCCAAATCCCTCCGGCCCCTGCCGGAAAAGTTCCATGGCCTCAAGGACCCGGAGCTGCGGTACCGGCAGCGGTTTGTGGACCTGATCGTGAATCCGGAAGTGCGGGAGACCTTTGTCAAGCGCAGCCGTATCATCGCGGAGATCCGCAACCGGCTCAACGGCCAGGGCTTCATCGAGGTGGAGACCCCGGTGCTCAATACCACCGCCAGCGGCGCGTCCGCCCGGCCCTTTATCACCCACCACAACGCCCTGGATCTGGACATGTACCTGCGCATCGCCACGGAGCTGCATCTGAAGATGTGCATTGTGGGCGGCTTGGAGCGGGTGTATGAGATCGGCCGGATCTTCCGCAACGAGGGTATGGACGCCACCCATAACCCGGAGTTCACCACCATCGAGCTATACCAGGCCTATACGGACTATCACGGCATGATGGCCCTTTGCGAAGATCTGATCTCCCATTGCTGTCAAATGGTAAACGGGGATACCAAGATCACCTATCAGGGCCAGGCCATCGACTTGACGGCGCCCTTTGCCCGCAAGACCATGAACCAGGCCGTGCTGGAAAAGACCGGGGTGGATTTCTACGCCTGCGAAAGCGACCAGGAAGCCCGGGCCAAAGCCAAGGCCCTGGGCCTGGAGCTGGAGGATAAGACCGCCACCAAGGGCAAGATCCTATCGGAGGCCTTCGACGCCTTTGTGGAGGATAGCCTGGTGCAGCCCACCTTCATTTTGGATTATCCGGTGGAGATCTCCCCCCTGTCCAAGCGCAAGCCCGGCCAGCCCCATGTGACCGAACGGTTTGAGCTGTTCATCGCCGGCCACGAATACGCCAACGCCTTCAGCGAGCTCAACGATCCCATTGACCAGCGGGAACGGTTTGTGCAGCAGGCCATGGAGCGGGCCAAGGGAGACGACGAGGCCATGATGATCGACGAGGATTTCTGTATGGCCTTGGAATACGGTATGCCCCCCACCGGCGGCATCGGCATCGGCATCGACCGGCTGGTGATGCTGCTTACCGATAGCCCCACCATCCGGGACGTGCTCCTTTTCCCCACCATGAAGCCCCAGGGAAAATAAGCAATATGATTGGCTGTTTTGCGCCCTGATGAAATATGAACATATTATGAAAAAGAAGGTTATATCTTTTCCTAATGTGGCTTTTGTGATATGATACAGGGTAGCAAATGCATTATAATGCCCAATTTTAGGAGGAAATACAATGCAGAAAAAAATTATCGCCGTTCTGTTGGCCCTTACCGCTATTCTGGCGGTTGGCTGCTCCAGCGGACAGACGGAAGAAGTTGTGACCATCGAGCCCCCGGCCAGTACGGCGACCCCCGCTGCCACCCCTACCGTAGCGCCCACGGTGGAGCCCACGCCGGAGCCCTACATCTCCCCCTATACCGATAAGCTGGCCGCCCTGCAGGCGGAAAACAGCGACTGCATCGGCTGGATCGCCATTCCCGGCACCAACATCGATAAGGGGATCATGTACGGGGATAATTGGTACTATTCCAATCATAACGAAAAGAAAGAGGAGATCGAGTCCGGCGCTGTATATTCCCATTACAACGTCCTCACCCAGAATATCGTTATCACCGCCCACAATTCCCGGGTCAGCAAGACCATGTTCCATGAGCTGCATCACGTGCAGGAAGTGAACCTGGGCAAGACCAATTGCGCCTACGCCAAGTGCAACGCCGCCCTGGATAAGGCCACCCTGCCGGATTTCTCCACCGTGGAAGGCCGCACCTGGGATGTGTCCGTATTTGGCATCGACGCCCAGTGGGAGATCTTCTCCATGTATGAGACCCTGGAAGACGAGCCCGCCAAGACCCTGGAATACAACACCTGGTGGCCCGGCGAGACCAACTACCACCTTACCGACAAGGCGGATATCCAGGAGTGGATCGACTATCAGCTGGAGCGCAGCCAGTATGACTTCGGCGTGACCGCCACCCCGGAGGATCAGTTCCTCACCATCTACACCTGCGGCGATAACCACGATTCCGATGAGGCGCAGTCCCGCCTTTACTTCTTCCTCAAGCAGGTCAATCCTGTGAGCACCCTCTATGGCGGCGGCGCCGCTGCCACGGATGCGGCTGCCGCTTCCACCGAAGCCACCGCTACCCCTGCGGCTTAATCGCCCACGAGCAATAAGCGAAAGAGACCGGTTTTCCGGTCTCTTTTTTGTGCTGCGCCCACGGCGAGATTCGCGCACGAGGGGGTAAAGGCGCCCCCCCTTAGTAGCCAGCGGCAAGGGCTTTGTTCCGCCGCTGCCCGTAGGGTATGGGCAGCGGCTTTGCCCGGGGGAATGGTGCGAGCAGAGCGGAGCTGTATGGAGGAAAGGCCGGGGAATTTCATGCGGCCTTGCCGTCGGCGGAAAACCCAGCGGAGGGGGGCGGCGGCGGGGCGCGAAGCGCCCTGAAAAGCCCGGGCCGGAGGCAAAGCCTCCGGCCCGGGCTTCAGTCTGTCGAAAAAGTGGCTTGCGCCACTTTTTCGAGGTTTTCATAGCTCCCTTGCGCCTACGGCGCGGCCAGGGAGCTA
>UQRU01000147.1 GCA_900543475.1 uncultured Eubacteriales bacterium | reverse complement strand
TGGCCGCGCCGTAGGCGCAAGGGAGCTATGAAAACCTCGAAAAAGTGGCGCAAGCCACTTTTTCGACAGCCTGAAGGGACGCCAAAGGCGTCCCTTTCAAGTTGGGGAAAAATGGTCGGCGTCATTTTGCAGGCTGCCGCAGCGCCCTTTTTGGCCCACGTCCAGGACGCCACAGAAAAAGCCTTGCACAGCAAGCCTTTGCGTCTCCACCAACCCCGGCAAGCAGGTGCTTCACGGGCCACAAAAATAATCGGGGCGGCGCATTGGGAGGGGTCGGGACGCCGGAAGCCGGTTTCGCCTACGGCGGCCATTCCGGCGGCCAGGTAGGAAAGGCGCCAGGACGTAAAAAGCGTTACAGGACGGGCGTCTCCGGGGGATACGATACCGCATCCCAGACGAGCTTATATTCTCCCGTGGCTTTTGCAAATTTGACAGCCACGGAATAGGTTGCCCTTGTCCCTGTGGAGACCAGCGCGCTTGGCTGTTCCGGGCTTAATGTTACAATGCCTTCTTTTTTACTTCCATAGATTTCAATGCAAACCCTTCCTCTTGTCAGGTCCGTTGAAAAGACAAACCGGTATTTTTCCCCTTGCGGGAGGCGAATCACCCTTTTTATCACGCCGTTGCAAGCGGAAAACTTGGCCTGTATGCAGTTCCTCTTTTTTCCAAATCGAGGCGACTCCATATAAAGTTGGGCGGATTTTGCATTGATGACCAGGAACCCGTTTTGATAAAGCACATAGCCTAGGCAAAACGCCACGGCTATAATCGCGCCCAGCATAAGCAATTCTCGCAAACGCCCACCCCCTTTTTATGGATTTTACAATAAAAAAAAGGATAAATCCAGAGCAGGGTAAGGCTGGGCCCGGGCGTTGGTCGCCTGGGGGTAACGCCCCTAGGCCACCCCAGGGCGCTTCTTCCATTGGACGCTTGCCGCGCCAGGGATGTGAGGATATCCCCTGCTTTTAATAGGGCGCGCACCTTCTATTGATGAGGCTAGACTTTTTGCAGACCCTGTCGGTTTCCTTTGCCAGAGCCCAGGTTTTACCGATTGACAGGAGAGGTTCGTTGTGATAAACTTGGTTTATTCCTACAAACCAACCAGTTGAAGGGAGAGAAACCCATGGAGTTGAAGCTGTTTGAAGCGGAATACCGGTTTATGGATCTGATCTGGGAGCTGGAGCCCATCAATTCCACCAAGCTGGCCAAGCTCTGCGAGGAGCGGCTGGGCTGGAAGAAGTCCACGGCCTATAATATGCTGCGCAAGCTGGCGGATAAGGGCCTGGTGCGCAATGAAAGCGCCACGGTGACCGCCCTGGTAAAACGGGCGGAGGTGCAGCGGGCGGAGAGCGAGGCGCTGATGGAGCGGGCCTTTGGGGGGAGCGTCCCTTTGTTTGTGGCCACGCTGCTGGGGGGGCGGAAGCTGACAAGGGCGGAGGCGGAGGCCCTGAAGAAGATGATCGAGGAGGCGGCGGAATGAGCGACGCGGCCTTTATCACCCTGCTGAATATGTCCCTGACCGCCGGGTATGTGATCCTGGCCTTGCTATGCCTGCGGCTGCTCCTGCCCCGGGCGCCAAAGTGGCTGCTATACAGCCTTTGGGCATTGCCCTTATTCCGGCTTATCTGCCCGTTTAGCGTAGAAAGTATGCTGAGCCTTCTGCCCAGCGCCCAGCCCATCCCCACGGACATCACCCTGCAGGCCCTGCCCCAGATCCACAGCGGCATTCCGGCCCTCAACTCCGCGGTGAATCCGGCGCTGGCCCAGTCCGCCCCTGCGGCGGCGGCCAGCGTAAATCCTTTGCAGATCTGGTGCTTTGTTGGAAAGGCCCTGTGGCTGGTGGGCATGACCGTCCTATTGGGTTACGGCATCCTTAGCTATGTGCGCTTACAAAGCCGGTTGCGCTTCGCCGTGGGCGAAGGCGGCGTATACCGGGGCGACATGGTTCCGGAACCTATGGTATTGGGCTTTTTCCGGCCTCGGATCTACCTTCCCAGCCATGTATCCGGGACGGAATACATCCTGGCCCACGAGCGGGCCCACATCGCCCGCAAGGATCATTTGGTCAAGCCCTTGGCCTATGTTGTGTTGTGCGTCCATTGGTTCAATCCATTGGCATGGCTGGCCTTTCATTATATGGTGAAGGATATGGAGGGCGCCTGCGACGAGCAGGTGCTTCGAAACCAGGGCCCGGCCCAGCGGCAGGCCTATGCCAATTGCTTGCTGGAGATGGGCCTCAAGCGCAGCGGCTTGGCCGTGCCCTTGGCCTTTGGGGAAAGCGATGTGGCGGGCCGGATCAAACGGATCCTTCACTATAAAAAGCCGGCCTTCTGGTTGATCGCCCTGCTGCTCCTGGTGGCGATCTTCCTTTGCGCCACCCTATTGACCAACCCGAAAAGCACCCCGGACAACACCGTGGGCATCATAGGCGGCGCAGACGGACCGACCACCATCTGGATCTCCGATGGGGAAGGGGAGAACGCTCAGGCATATGGCTTGGTGCTCCAGCCCGAAGGGGGCGTGGTGGGGGTAAACCTACCTAACTTTGCCAGCCACCCTGTCACCCAGGCGGAACCCGCCTTTTCCCATGGCCTGTCACTAGAGGAGCTTGCCGACATTACGCCCATCCCCCTGGTATTCGGCAACGAGGGGACCACCCCGCCGACCATCTCCATCCTGGTACACGATGGGGTGGAGGCGGAGGGCCTGACGCTACAGGAAACCCTCCTGGGGGAGGACGGCAGCATCTTGTATCGGGATGGAGCTGGAAACCCCTTGCTCCAGGAAGACCCCTTGACCTCGATGGAGGTCAAAGGCGGTCGGCAATATACCTACACCCTGGAACCTAGTCAATGGAACCTGCTGCGCTCCAGCCTTGGTCCCTACGATACCTTTCGGTGCTTCAGCCTCCAATATACCCAGAACGGGGCCCTGTATGAATGCTGCTTTGTATTGCGTACCCAAGAGGGCTTTGCAGTAAGCGGCGGCGACATGCCGGCCCAGACGGAGGATGCCGGTCCGGCGATCTACATCCATGCAGACGGCAGCGTAACGGGGATGGGGATCGGCCTGGTAGAGTTTGGATTGGAACAGGACGATACCCCGAACTATACCCTTACCAATCCGGAGGCCTGGGAGGATGCACCCTTGGTCTACGCAGGCGGCGGGCTGGAGGTCTACGGGGAGGAGCCGGAGGCCATACAAAACCCCAGCGTCAGCTATGTGGCCATGGGGGAGGACGGCTCCATCCTATCTGCGGTTAGCCAGCCTGTGGAAGCCCGGTTGGAAGGGGATCATGCCACGCTGTTCTTGGACGCCAGCGACTACGCCAGGGAACATCCGGAGGCGCTGGAAGGCGGGGGATTGCGCTGCTACTGCTTCTCCTGGCAGGACGGAGAAGGGAACTGGCGTTCCGTCCGGTTTGCCCTGCGAGTGGTGGAGGCGGAAACGGTTGAAGCATCCCTGGAGGCGGTACAGCAACGCCTGGCGGAGCTTGGCTACCTTGCTAAGGATAGGCTGACCGGACAATATGACCAGGCCACAAAGGCGGCCGTGCTGGGATTCCAGCAGCAGATAAACGCCGCAGGGCTGGCGAACCCTCCCTTGGAGGAGGATGGAATCCTGGGGGCGGAGACCAGCCGGCTGCTGTTTAGCCAGCTGGCGCCGCCAGCCTAAGGAGAAGCGCCGGGGCCCCCCCACGGGGGGGGGGGGGGCGGGCCGCGCCCC
>UQRU01000146.1 GCA_900543475.1 uncultured Eubacteriales bacterium | reverse complement strand
CCCTGGCCGCGCCGTAGGCGCAAGGGAGCTATGAAAACCTCGAAAAAGTGGCGCAAGCCACTTTTTCGACAGACTGAGGGGCGGGGGCCAAAGGCCCCGCCCCTGGGTTGTGGGCGCGGAGCGCCCCCGCCGCCCCCCACGGGCCGCTGGAATTTTTATGGGCCAACCCATCCATCCGCCATCCCTTTCCGCCCTGAATTCCGCCTAACCATGGCGGCTGCATGTATTGACCTATCGGGTCCTGGCTTTGGCTCAGATCCTGCGGCGTTGTTGGTTGTTCCAATGGCTCCTTTTTTTGTTTATGCACGTTTTCTTGCATAAGGTATCCCTTTTCCCTTGGGCCGAAAATACCATTATCTTACTTGACCCAGGTTGCCAATGGGAAAGAATTGTCATAAGTCACAAAAACATGTATTGAAACCCGAATTTTGGTCGACTTTTATCCCCAATTGACCTGGTTTCCCCATGCATAGACGGGATTTGACATATGCAGCCATTCAGGATAAAATATCTACAATAAGAATCAGACGCAATATAAGGGAGTTATTCATATGGAATACAAACGTCGTTTTGGAGACCGAAGCGAGGGCCGGCGTATCCGTTCTGGCAACCCCATCGACCGGATCTCCCCCTATATCATGAAGACACGAAATACGTCTTCTAATTTTTTGCGGGATAGCGTAGAGATCACCCCCATGGAACAGTATATCCACGAAAAGCGGCGGGAAGGGCTGGATGATTTTGGGATTCTGCATGTATTTTTAGCGGCCTATGTGCGCACGGTATCCCAAAAACCAGGCATCAACCGCTTTATTGGCGGGCAAAAGGTATTTGCCCGCAAGAACATCCTGGTGATGATCACCGTGAAAAAAGAAATGGCCGCCGATTCTCCGGATACGGTGATCAAGGTGGAATTCCCCGCTACCGCCACGGCGGCGGAAGTGTATTCCATACTCAACGAAGAGATCCAAAAGAATAAGCAGGCGGACAGCAACTTTGACGATACGGCCCGCCTTCTCAACTATATACCAGGGTTATTGATGAAATTCGTGGTGTGGCTATTGAACCTATTGGATTATTTCGGTCTGATTCCGCAAAAATTGTTAGCTGTCAGTCCATTTCATGGTTCATTATATATTACCAGCATGGGCAGCTTGGGGATACCGCCCATTTTCCATCACCTATATGATTTTGGCAACGTACCTGTATTTTGCAGTTTTGGTGCAAAACGTAAGGCTATGGAATTGCAACCGGATGGTTCCGTGGCTGCCCGGAAGTATATCGACTATACCTTTGTCACGGATGAACGCATTTGCGATGGATTTTACTACGCCTCCGCCCTTAAGCTCATTAAGTCCTACTTGCGCTCACCCGCCGCCTTGGATTCCCCGCCGGCGCAGGTGGTGCCGGATATCGATTGATTCGCCCCATAGATGCGGTTGAGCAATTTTTCTACTAAGCTGGGGGAAAGGTGGGTGGCGATATCTGGGTCCAGCAGGGTTTCCCGGGTCTCTTCCCGGATCAGCTCTAAAATGGCCTGGCGCAATTCCGCCGATAGCTGCCATTCCCAGCTGCCGCCTGCCTTGGCTGCACAGCTGCGGCGTACCACCATGGGACTGGGTTCTGCGTTTTCCGTTAAGCCTAATAACCAGTCCACAGATACTTCATACAGCATCGCTAACCGGATCAGCGTATATACATCGGGATAGGTTCGGCCCGTTTCCCAGGCCGTTATAGATTGCTGCGTCAGGCCCACCATCTCCCCCAATTCGCTTTGCGTTAGCCTGTGTTGTTTGCGCAGCTGCTTAATTCGCTTGCCAAATACTTTTTCTGCTACTGCCATCGGTTTTCCGGCTTTCCTCCTCCCTGGCCTCCCTCTCCTACATTCCGCGGCCATTATTCCCTATTAAGCATGATATTGTCTTGGTTATTACTGTATCAACACAAATTGAAATTGTAAAACAAAGTGCAGCCTTTTTTTCTTGACATACCGTCCATATTTGTGTATTATACTATTATATTTAGTATTATATGTACATTTCCATGATGGGAATCCGACAAGCACACTATCTTATTTTCAAAAGGAGGCCTTTCTATGCCCGACTATCAAGTTCCTTCCCTCGAATCCGCAATCAGCGGTCCGCTAAACTTTGATCCCATCTGTCCCGATGAGAACATAGGTACGGATCGCCGGATCCGCAAAACCCGCCAACGATTACAAGCGGCTTTGCTTTTGCTCATGAAGGAGGAGCCTTTAAGTCAGATCACCATGCGTGAGGTCTGCCGCCGGGCAGATGTGGGGCGTTCCACCCCCTATTCCCATTTCCGGGATGTGGAGGACATTTTGGATCAGCTGGAAGCGACCTTTTTCCAGGCCCTTACCGAATTGCTGGACGCATATCCCGCCCATGCGGATATGGAAGAAAAGGCCCAGTGGTTCGTCCAGCTGTTCATTTTGGCGCGGCGCCACGGCCTATACCTGGATCTGCTGCTGGCCTGCCATGTGCGGCCGGAATTCCTCGGCCGCTGCACCCAGGTGTGCGATGCCTGCATCGCCCGAAGCCTGGATCTGGCCCCTTCCTCCTGGCGGGTCACCTTCATTTCCGGCGCCCTCTTCGCCCTGGTGCGGCAATGGGTGCTATCCGGCTGCAAGGAAACCCCCGAACAGATGGCCCAGCTTACCGTGGAGCTTTTGCAAACGGTGGCATAGGCAAGCCTTATCCCTTTCCACGGCGGAGCCCCGGGACCCTGGGGCTCCTTTGTGTTGTTTATAGGGTGGGGCTGTGGTATAATTATTATAGATAAGTAGCATCGTTTGGCAGGATAGGCTCTGTCCCATCCTGTTTCCACTGTAGGCGGTCCCCTTGGGCCGCCGGAAAGGAGCACTTTTTTACCATGAAAAAATTCTTGGCCTTTTTGCTGGCGGCCCTCCTGCTGTGCCTGCCCGCCGCCGCTTTTGCCCAAGTCTCCCCCACCCTGGAGGAGCTGACCGCCGACTTCGGCTATTCCGTCCAGGTGATCAAGTATGCCCTGGTGACCAAGGAAAAGGGCCTGTATGACTACATCCCCGCCAACAGCGCCCAGGCCGCCAACGGCGTGGACGTTTACTGGGCCGTGCGCCTGGAGGTGCGGCAGCCCTCCCAGGCCGTGCGGGACCACGCGGTGGTGGAAATCCAAACCACTGCCCTTGGCGATGTGCCTGCCTCCGTCACCATCCCGGTGGGGGATTTGGAGACCGGCGCCTATTACTATTCCTATACCGGGCAGGAGCCCGGCTGCTTCCGGGAGGATGGCTTCTATGCCCATACCTGGCTGGGTACCCGGCATATTTCCCCTACCCCGGTGCTGTCCGGCCGCTGCCTGGATACGGAAACCGTCCGGGTCACCGCCCAGGTGTCCGTGGAGATCCCCCTGGGGGACGCCTTCCAGGTAGGCCCCTATGACGTTACCATCGAGGCCGGGCCCGATGGCGTGGCCAATCGCGTGGTTACCTTCCGGGAGAGCGGCGGCGCGGCGGCCGGCATGTTCCTGCTGGATCGAGAGGATTTTGTGACCGCCTTCATCGCCTCCAGCGCCGACTATGCAGCCGCCTTCCAGGACGCGGCCCAGGCCCCTGCCTTTGTCCCCGGCGGGGGGGAAACCCTGCTTGCCTGGCTGGGCAGCGGCGATGCCGCCGAGCTGCGAGCCTCCATCCAGAGCGGGAACATGTGCATGAGCGAAACCAACATGGCGGAAG
>UQRU01000145.1 GCA_900543475.1 uncultured Eubacteriales bacterium | reverse complement strand
TCCGCCCTGTCCGCAGAGGGCATGGCCCTGGCCCTGCCCATTCTCTGCGCCCTGCCCTATACCGCCGCCTTCCTGGATGATGTGAAAAGCGGCTTCATCAAGGCATACCTGCCCCGCACCACGGTTGCAGGATATATCACCAGCCGGGCCCTGGCCTGCGCCGTATCCGGCGGCCTGGCCCTTTCGCTGGGCATCCTGGCCGCATACGGCCTTGCCGCCCTGCTGCTTTTGCCCCTGGAGGCCATGCGGGATTACCTGCTGGAGCCCCCCGGGTACTTTCGCCAGCTTTTGGAAACGCTCCTCATGTTCTTCGCCTCCGGGGCCTTCTGGGCGCTGGTGGGCCTCACCTTCGCCACCCTCACCAACAGCCGGTATATGGCCTACGCCTCCCCCTTCGTCCTCTTTTACCTGCTGGTGATCCTGTATGAACGCTACTTCGATAAGCTGTATGTCCTCTATCCCCGGGAATGGTTAGAGCCCTCGGACCGCTGGGTCTTCGGCCGGATCGGGGTGGCGGTGCTGCTGCTGGAATTGAGCGCCCTCATGGCCCTGCTCTTTGCCTGGGCGGCGAAAAGGAGGCTGCGCCAGATATGAAACGATTCCGTCAAGCCTGCATCGTGGCCCAAAGCCATTTTCGGGGCTGGGGCCGCAACCCCCGCATCTATCTCACCTTTGCCCTGGCCTTTGTGCTGTGCTTCCTCCTCTCGGATAAGGCCGTGAAGTTCGCCCAGGAATACGATACCACCATGCAGATCGTGGAGGCCTTTGTCTGGACCTTTGGTGACAGCAACTCCATCCTGCTATCCTCCTTGCTTCTTCTCTTGCTCTTCGCGGACATGCCCGGCCTCTCCCCCGGCACCCCCTTCTTCCTGTGCCGCATGGACCGGGCTACCTGGCTCCTGGGCCAGGCCATCTATGTGGCCCTGTCCACCTTCCTTTACCTGCTGTTCGTGCTAATTTCCACCGCCCTTGTGTGTATGCGCCAATCCTTTGTAGGAAACATGTGGTCCGAGACCGCAGCCATCCTGGGCTATTCCGGAGCAGGCCAGGCCGTGGCCCTGCCCGCCCTGGTCAAAACCCTGGAAATGAGCCGGCCCTACCAGTGCATGGCCGCCATCTTCCTGCTCATGCTCCTGTACGCCCTGCTGCTCGCCTTCGTCATGCTGACCTGCAACCTCCATAAGGGGCAGCTGGGCGGCGTGGCCGGGACAGTGGGGTTTTCCCTGTATGGGTTCTTGCTCAACCCCCAAACCATCAAGGCCATCTTCCAGCTGCCGGATGAGCTGATGTATAAGGCCAATGTGGCCGTGGGCTGGCTGTCCCCATTGAACCACGCTACCTACCACATGCACAACTTCGGCTACGACCTGCTGCCAAGGCTGTGGCAGACGTATCTTATATTCGCAATCCTCATCGCCCTGTGCTTTTACCTGTCTCTCAGAGGGGTGCGAAACTATAACTTCAACTTTACGGGAACGGAGGGCTGAGGCAGTGCGCAGCCAATGGACGATCCGGCAAGGGGTAGGCCCCCAAGTACAACACGACCAGCGTCAAGCAAGAGGAGATATGCAGGATACGAATATCGCCATCCGGGTGGAGAACCTATCCAAGGATTTCGGGACGGAACGGGTGCTCCATAACGTGACCCGGGACTTTGAACGTGGGAAGATCCACGGCATCGTGGGGAACAACGGCAGCGGCAAAACCGTGCTCATGAAGTGTATCTGCGGGTTCCTCCTCCCCACCGAAGGGACGGTGTTTGTCAACGGCCAGCAGGTCGGCAAGGATGTGGACTTTCCTCCGGACCTGGGGCTGATCATCGAGACGCCGGGGTTTTTGCCCCAGTATAGCGGGATGAAGAACCTGGAGATACTGGCGGCCCTGAACAAAAAAATAGGGCTTTCGGAAATAGCCGACGCCATACGCCGCGTCGGGCTTGATCCGATGCTGAAAAAGCCCGTGGGAAAATATTCGCTTGGTATGCGGCAAAGGCTGGGTATCGCCCAGGCCATCATGGAGGATCCCAGCCTGCTGATTCTGGATGAACCCTTGAACGGGCTGGACAAGCACGGGGTACGGGAAATGCGGGCGCTGATCAAGGGCCTACAGGCGGCGGGCAAGACCATCCTGCTGGCCAGCCACAACCAGGGGGATATCGACGCCCTGTGCGACACGGTATGCGAAATGGACGCCGGAGCAATGACGGCCATAAGGGGGTATGAAGGATGAAGAAAAGGATCGTCGGGTTTGTTGTGTTTCTAACCTTACTGCTGGGCTTCGCCCATGTTGCCCTGGCGGCGGAGGGCAGCGCCCTGTATATCCATACGGGCTGCGCCATCGAGGGCCAGACCTACGGCAAAGGCTATGTGCCCACGGTAAGCAACAACACCGCCCATATCGTCCTGCCCCTTACCACCGGCCAGGCGGGCCTTTCGCCTTTGCGGGTCACCCCGGTATTCGACGCCGGGGTGGACAGCCCCTTTTCCTATGGAAATTACGAATTCAACGTAAGCTGGGATCCGGATAAGGGGATCTTCCCCGTGACCTTGGACCTGCCTCTCAAGGCGGACCGGAAGAACGGCGTTTACCCGGTGGAATTCCGCTGCGCCTATACGGACGCCGGCGGCGCGGCCTATACCCAGTCCTTCACGGTGCAGGTGACCATCTCCGACGGCCAGGACCCCAACTGGGCGGAACCGACCCCCACGCCCCCGCCGGTGGCGGGCCAGCTGACCATCGACAGCCATACCCTGTATCCCGGCATGGCCCTCACCTATGCTGAGGGGTATGTGCCCACCATCCTCAACGGCCGGGTATACATCGTGCTGCCCCTATTGGGCCAGACCTACGATAACCGGGTGACCGTCACGGCCGATCTGGGGGAATTGCAGAACAGCCCCTTTGTTTACGGGAATTACAGCCAGACCGTCACGGGGTATGGGAAATACGTCTTTGGCCTGGAGATCCCCCTTCTGATGGAGCGGTACAGCGGCACCTATCCGGTGGAGCTGCGGGCGGACTATTTGGACGTGACGGGCAAGCAGGCCAGCCAGACCTTCCCCGTATATGTGACCATAACCGACGGCAAGACCCCGCCCGATCCCAATGAAGTCCCCCGGCAGGAGGTGGAAAAGCCGGAGCTGTTCATTTCCGCCTGCACGGTGGAGCCGGAGACGGTGGGCGGGGAGGAGGAATTCTCCGTTGCCGTTACCATAGAGAATCTGGGGGCGATCCGGGCCCGGTCGGTACGGCTGAGCTACGGCAGCGAGGCGGCGGGGATCGTGCCGGCGGAGACCAACAACGCCCTGCACCTCCCCAACATCGCCAGCGAGGACAGGGCAGAGGTGACCTTCCGGATGAAGACAACCAAGGATGTGCTGGCGGGGCAGCAGCCCTTTTACATCACCCTGGACTATGTGGATCTATATGGGGGCGTTTATACCAATACCCGAACCTTCCTCATTCAGGTGACCCAGCCCGCCGTGATGGGCTATGACCCGGTGAGCCTGCCCAAGGAGATCGCCGCAGGGGAGACGGTATCCCTGCCGGCCAACGTATTCAACCTGGGGAAAAGCACCCTCCGGAACGTGACGGTGACCCTCACCGGGGCAGGACTGTTTCCCACCAGCAGCGTATTCCTGGGGGACATCCCTCCGGGAGAGGCGGGCTATGGGGAAATGAAGGTATTCATTGGGATGCTATCCATGACGGAGGGCTACACGGAAAGCTACGGCCCCACCACCGGCACCTATACGGTCACGTACCAGGACGACC
Source organism: uncultured Eubacteriales bacterium (assembly GCA_900543475.1). Classification (GTDB taxonomy): domain Bacteria; phylum Bacillota; class Clostridia; order Christensenellales; family CAG-138; genus Pelethousia; species Pelethousia gallinarum. The sequence continues at coordinate 152 of UQRU01000145.1, read as the reverse complement.
AGGGGGTCTCCCACGCGGAGGAGACCCAGGTCTCCACTGAGATCAAACAGCCGGTGATCGAGGGGGGAAAAGACCGAGGCACAAAAGCAAGCGGAGGCGGAAGCCAAGCGGGCCGCCAGCCAATGGTGGATCAGCGTGCTGGTGGCCTTCGC
>UQRU01000144.1 GCA_900543475.1 uncultured Eubacteriales bacterium | reverse complement strand
CCCAGTGAGCAAGGGAGTTGAAGGAAGCCGCTTTAGCGGCGACGCGCAACGACCTTTGCGAACTGCGAGGGGGGCGGAGCCCCCAACGGGGTCCAGGGGCGGAGCCCCTGGCAGCCCCCAACGAGGTCAAGGGAGAACCTCCGTTAAAGCTTTTCCAAGCCGAAGCGGAGGCGGTCCAGCGCCTCCTCCCGGCCCAGGAGGAACGCGATCTCAATGGCGCCGCCGGGGGTCACCTGTTTGCCGGCCAGGGCGATGCGCACGGGCCATAGCAGGGTGCCGTTTTTCATGCCCTGTTGGGCGGCATAGCCCAGCAGGGTATCGTGGAGGGCGGTTTCCGTCCACTGGGGCAGGGCCTCCAGCAGGGGGATCACCGCCTGGAGGACGGCTTTGCTGACCTCCGGGTTGGTTTTGGACTTTTTGTTGGTAAACAGGTCTACGTTGTAATCCTTGGGCAGGGCGGCAAGGAAATCCACCATATCGGGGATCTGAGAAAAGATCTCCACCCGAGGCTGTAGGATACGGCAAAGCACCGCCGTATCCATGTGGCTGATGCCGGCCTGCTGATACCAGGGGGCTGCATGGGCGGTAAAGTCCTGTGGGGAAAGATCCCGGATGTATTGGCCGTTAAGCCAGGTGAGCTTGGCCGGGTCAAAGATGGCGGGGCTTTTGCTCATCCGGTCCACATCAAACACTTCGCACAGCTCCGCCAGGGTAAAGCGTTCCCGCTCGTCCCCGGGGTTCCAGCCCAATAGGGCGATGTAGTTGATGATGGCCTCCTTGAGATAGCCCTTGTTGATGAAATCCTCATAAGAGGCGTCGCCCTCCCGCTTGGAGAGCTTATGCTGGGCGTCCCGCATGATGGGGGGCATGTGGATATATTGGGGGATCTCCCAGCCAAAGGCTTCGTAAAGCAGGTTATACTTGGGGGCGCTGGAAAGGTATTCCATGCCCCGCATCACATGGGAGATGGCCATAAGATGGTCGTCCACCACGTTGGCGAAGTTGTAGGTGGGCATCCCGTCCGCTTTGATGAGGATGTTGTCGTCCAGGTCCTCGTTGTTGACGGTGATGTCCCCGAACACCAGGTCGGAAAAGCTGGTGGTGCCGGTGGTGGGCACGTTTTGCCGGATCACATACGGTATGCCGGCATCCAGCTTGGCCTGGATCTCCCCAGGGGTCAGATGGAGGCAATGCTTGTCGTATTTGAAGGTTTCCCCCCGGGCCTGGGCGGCCTGGCGGCGCGCCTCCAATTCCTCCTTGGTACAGAAGCAGCGATAGGCGTGGCCCGAGGCGATGAGCTGCTCCGCATAGGGCAGGTACAGGGATTTACGCTGGCTTTGGATATAGGGGCCGTAATCCCCGCCGATATCCGGGCCTTCGTCCCAATCCATGCCCACGTCCTTCAGGGTGCGGTAGATCAGCTCCGTGGCCCCTTCCACAAAGCGGCCCTGGTCCGTGTCCTCGATGCGCAATAGGAACTTGCCCCCATGCTTGCGGGCAAACAGATAGGCATACAGGCCGCTGCGCAGGTTGCCGATATGCATATACCCCGTGGGAGAGGGGGCAAAACGGGTACGTACTTGGCTCATGGTTCTCCTCAATTCATCTTAAAGCTATCCTTTAGCCCTACGATCCGGTTGAATACGGGGGCTGCAGGGGTATGGTCCAGGTCGGAACAGAAATACCCCACCCGCATGAATTGATACCGGCTGCCAGGGGCGCAAGCGGCCAGGGCAGGCTCCACAAAGCCCTGCTTTTTCACCATGGAATCCGGGTTCAGCCGCTGGGTGAAATCCAGCTGGGCGTTTTCCGGGGTCTCGGGCAGGAGCAGATCCTCATAAAGCCGGAATTCGGCGGGCACGGCGTCCTCCTTGGACAGCCAATGGAGGGTGCCCTTTACCTTGCGTTGGCCCTCGCCGCTGTGGCTTTCCGGGTCGTAGGTGCAGTACACGGTGGTCACATTCCCGGCTTCGTCGGTCTCATAGCGGGTGCACTTGACGATATAGGCGCCCTTGAGCCGCACCTCCCCATCGGGCTTGAGCCGGAAATACTTCTTAGGCGGGTCATAGCTGAAATCCTCCCGCTGGATGTACAGCTCCCGGCTAAAGGTGAGGGTACGGCTGCCGGCGGCAGGGTCGCTGGGCAGGTTTTCCATGGCCACCGCCTCGGTTTTGCCCTCGGGCCAGTTTTCCACCACCAGCCGGATGGGGTCCAATACCGCGATCATCCGATGGGCATGGGCGTTCAGATCCTCCCGGACGCAGTGCTCCAGCATGGCGGTCTCCACCACGCTGTCCGCCTTGGCGACCCCCACCCGGGTCAGGAAATCCCGAATGGATTCCGCCGTATAGCCCCGGCGCCGCAGGCCGCACAGGGTGGGCATACGGGGATCGTCCCAACCGGCTACATGCCCTTCCTCCACCAAGCGCCTTAGATACCGCTTGCTCATCATGGTATTGGTCAGGTTCAGCCGGGCAAACTCGATCTGACGGGGCTTGTGTTCAAATTCGCATTGCTCCACCACCCAGTCATATAAGGGCCGGTGATCCTCATATTCCAGGGAGCAGAGGGAATGGGTCACCCCTTCGATGGCGTCCTGGATGGGATGGGCAAAATCGTACATGGGATAGATACACCATTTATCCCCCGTGTGATGGTGGCGCATGTGGATGATCCGGTACATGGCCGGGTCCCGCATATTCATATTGGGGGAAGCCATATCGATCTTGGCCCGCAGGGTCCGGCTGCCATCGGGGAATTCCCCGTTTTTCATCCGCTCGAACAGGTCCAGATTTTCCTCCACGCTCCGGTCCCGCCAAGGGCTATTTCGCCCGGGCTCCGTTAGGGTGCCCCGGTATTCCCGCATTTCGTCCTTGCTCAGGTCGCAGACATAGGCTACGCCCTTTTTGATCAGCTTGACCGCCAATTCATAGCAGGTATCAAAATAGTCGGAACCGAAAAATACATGGTCCCAATGGAAGCCCATCCACCGGATATCCTCCTGGATGGCGTCCACAAATTCCTCATCCTCTTTGGTGGGGTTGGTGTCGTCAAAGCGTAAATTGCAGCTGCCGCCAAACTTTTCCGCCATGGAAAAATCGATGAACAGCGCTTTCGCATGGCCAATATGCAAATACCCATTGGGCTCCGGTGGGAACCGGGTCTGGATATGGGAAAGCCCCTTTTCCTGGATATCCTGCTGGATAAATTCCTCAATAAAATTCTTTGGGGTCAACCGTTCTTCCATGGTATCACGTCCTTTCCCATTTATTCTTCCCCGCCGTCATCCGCAGCGGTAATGTAACGATAATCATGGCCGCAGGCCTTGATAAAACGCAACAGCCCCATCCGGGACATGGCAACGCTGGCCGTGGAGACCAACGGGTGCATACACAGCATGGCATGGGCCATGATATCTCGGTCAATGGCCACCTGTACCCGGTGGGCCGGGTCGTTCATCAGCGCCAAAGGGGTCACCGCCCCAGGCTGTAGCCCCAATAATTCTTCCAGCTGCTCCGGCGTCCCAAAGCTGAGCCGCTCTACCCCCAGCTGCCGGCTGACCGCCCCGGTATGAAATTTCTTATCCGCCCGGATCAGCACCAGATAAAAGGCAGTGCCCGCCCGGTTGGCCAGAAACAAATTTTTAAAATGTGCCGCCCCCACATCCCTGCCAATGCCTTCGCAATCCTCCATGGTGCGGGCCGCCGGATGCTCATATAAGGTATAGGGTATGTCCAGCTCCTCCAGTCGATTCAATGCCGGGAGGGCTCGTGGATCCAACATGGAATATTACCTCCAAATCCCATTCATATTCACTATATCATACCATATCTACCTGCCCTGGAAAAGGGTAAAGTTGGCTATTTGTGGGGCCCCCGCCGGGGCTTTGCCCTTGGACCCCGTGGGGGGCTGCCAGCCCCCTCTCGCAGTTCGCAAAGGTCGTTGCGCGTCGCCGCCAAAGCGGCTTCCTTCAACTCCCTTGCTCACTGGGCTTCCGCCTC
>UQRU01000143.1 GCA_900543475.1 uncultured Eubacteriales bacterium | reverse complement strand
TCGCCCTCACGGATGCCGCACCAGTAGAGCATTTCAAAGGCATAGAAGGAAACGGGCTTGTCCATGATCGCAAAGGAAAACTTCTGATATTCCTCCTGCGTCCAGAAGAGCATTTCCCGGCTTCTGGCCTTACCCATGTTGCCGACCTTTGCCGCCGGATTCTCATGCAACCCGTAATACTTCACCGCATGATTGAAAACGGCGCTGAGCTGATTGTGGAGCGTTTTCAGATAGACCGGCGAATAAGGATTTCCGTTCTTATCCTTGCTGTTCAGCATTTCGTTCTGCCATGCGATGATATCTTTGGGCTGAATATCATTGATCTTTCGCTTCCCGAAATACGGGAGAATCTTCGTGCGGAGAATATGATCCTTGGTATGCCAGGTGTTTTCCTTGATCCGACTCTTCATATCTGCCGTATAGGTCTCTACGAAGCTGGCAAAGGCCATATCCAGATCCGCTTTCGTCTTATTGAGCTGTTCACGCTCCCAGGCCAGGGCTTCCCGTTTCGTCAGAAAGCCACGCTTTGTCGTCTGCTTTCGTTCTCCCTGCCAGTCAGTATAACGATAGTAGACCTTCCATCTGTTTGTCTTCGGTTCCTTGTAGACAGCCATTCAAATCACTTCCTTTCTCTGTTTTCGGCTGTGCCATAGCAGGTCTTTTCCATAAAGTACTGTTTGTTGACCCGTCCGGCAATGGTTAAGAATCCTTTGTCCTTAAGCTCTGCGTTGAGCTTCTGAACGATCTTGTAAGCGTAGGACTTGGAGATTCCAAGCGTTTCCGCCACTTCGTCCACCTTCATAAAAGTGTTGCTCGCCATGTTTTACCTCCTTCCGTTCTGTTCTATATTCAGTTGTTTTCTTTAGTGTCGGAATACTTTCTTGCCGCCTTCCGATTTGCCCGGGCGGATGTGCCATTACCGTGACACACGACGGTTGAAACTTAAACGATATTGCTTAGTTCTTGCCCATTATACTAAACGCATCTGTTAAAGTCAAGTGGTTTTCGAGAAAATATTAAATGATTTTGCTTAAGTTATTCTTGACATTCTTAAACATCCTTGTTATAATGAACGCAAGTACATATATAGGAGGTTTTTCCTATGGCGATTGGCGAAAGAATACGCTTTATCCGCAACCTGCGGGGCATGACGCAGAAATATCTCGGTACTTTGGTCGGCTTTCCGGAGAAGACCGCCGATATCCGCATGGCTCAATATGAGGCAGGTACACGCACTCCGAAGGAGGATCTGACTAAAGCTTTGGCCGGTGCGCTTGATGTGTCTCCGCTTGCCCTCAATGTCCCGGAAATCGACAGCTATTTCGGTCTCATGCACACCTTGTTCGCTCTTGAGGATCGTTATGGTCTCGTTGTCGAGAATAGAGATGGGGAGATTCTTTTCCGCATTGATCCCCGCAGGGGAAAAGAAGCAGCCCAGCTTTCCGAGCAGGTTTCCGCATGGGCAACCATTGCAGAGAAGTACCATGCCGGAGAGATCAGCAAAGATGAATACGACAAATGGCGCTATTATTACCCTGAGTACGATGACACACAGATCACCGCAAAAGTACCCTCGCAGGAGTTGAGCGATGTCATGGTTAAGGCGTTCAAGAAGAAACTGAAGGATTGACATCTTTATCCACTTCCTTTCCAGACAAAAGAAAAAGAGCTAACTGATCCAACAAAAATCAGTTAGCTCTTTATTTATGAGTAATGCTTAAAGTGTTGTCAAAACGTTGTCATGAGGCTGTTTGAAGCCTCAAAAACCCAGTATTTATGCGGGTTTACAGCGTTCCGTGTATCATTCCCACTCGATGGCGTCCACGCTTACCAGGTATTCCTCCGCAAAGTCCAGATAATCCTCGCTCAGGCGCATGGCGTACATCTTATACGCCGGGAACCGGGCCTGCATGTGGGCGTATAGGGCCTCGTAGGCCGCGTCGTCGTCGTATTCCCCGTCCTCGGGCAGGCTGGCCAGATATGCCTGGTCCTCCTGAAGCAGGGCGTCCACCATGGCCTCCAGCTCCCCTTCCTTCAAAAAGTCAAAATCCCCTTCCTTGCGGAACTTGTCCAGTATATAGGCCCGCATCTCCTGCATATCCACATCGTACTGCATATCGCTTTCCTCCTGCTGGTCTTTTGTTTATTCCAACCCCTGCAACAGGGCTTCCAACTCCGCAACGCTCTTTGCAAATACATCCAACGCCGCTTCCACCGTATCCGGCTTGCTCAGATCCACCCCCGCCAGCTTCAGCTCCTGGATGGGGTAATCGCTGCCGCCGGTCTGCAAGAAGGCGAGATACCCCGACGCGTCCCCGGTCTGCCGGATCTTGTTGGCGATGGCTACCGCCGCGCTAAAGCCGGTGGCGTACTGGTATACGTAAAACGCATTGTAAAAATGGGGGATCCTGGCCCACTCCATATCCTGCAAGGGGTCTACCACAGCCCCTTTGTAATATTGCGCATTCAGCGCCCGGTATACCTGATTCAGCGCCTCCGGGGTCAAGGGCTGTCCCGCCTCCGCCATTTTGTGGGTCTGCTTTTCAAACTCCGCAAACAACGTCTGGCGGAACAGGGTGGTGCGGAACCCTTCCAGAAAATGGTTCAGGTAATAGGCCCGCTTCCGGGGGTCAGTTTCCTTCTCCAGCAGGTATAGGGTCAAAAGTACCTCGTTTACCGTGGAGGCTACCTCCGCCACGAAGATGGCATAATCGTGGTTGGCATAGGTCTGGGCCTGGTCCGAACGATAGGAATGGATGGCATGGCCCATTTCATGGGCCAGGGTAAACACATCGTCCAGGGTGTCCGTATAGTTGAGCAGCACATAGGGATGCACCCCATAGACCCCGCAGGAAAATGCGCCGGTGGTCTTGCCCTTGTTCTCATAGGCGTCGATCCAGCCCCCTGTTAGGCCCTGCTCCAATTGCCGGATATAGTCCGGCCCCAAGGGGGCTAGGGCCTCCTTTACCATCGTCTTGGCTTGCTCCAGGGTATAGGTCTCCTCGATCCCCTGCACCATGGGGCAATACAGGTCGTACATGTGCAGCTCAGAAAGCCCCAGCGCCTTTTTCCTTAGGGCCAAATATTGCTCCATGGCGGGCAGCTTCTCATGCACGGCTGCAATGAGGCTATCGTATACCGCAGTGGGGACATTGTTGGCAAACAAAGCGGCGCTTTGGGCGTTTGCATGTTTGCGCACCTTGGCGAAATAACAATCCAGCTTTACGCTGCCCCCATACAGGGCGGCAAAGGTGTTGATATACCCATTGAACGCCCCAAAGTAGGCTTCAAAGGCCCGCTGCCGCACCCCCCGGTCTTTGCTTTCCCGATAGACCCCATAGTTGCCGTGGGTCAGCTGTACGGTCTCCCCCGTTTCGTCCTGAATGGAGGGCAGCACCATATCCACCTCGGACAGCATGGAAAAGGCGTTGTCCGGGGTCTGGGCCGGGTCCGCCAGCAGGGCCAGCATGTGTTCCTGCTCCGGGCTGAGCACATAGGCCCGACTCCGAATGATATCCAGTATCCCATGGCGATAGCCCGAAAGCGCCTCGGCCTTTGCGTATCCTTCCAAGGTCTCCAGGGGCAGAGCCGCCAACTCCGGGGTCAAATAGCTGGCCGCGGCCCCCAGGTTCACCAACAGGCCCATGGCCCGGTCCTGCATGGCCTGGGCTGCCTGATCCCCGTTATCCCCGGCCTTGGTCAGCTCTGCGTACAGGTAGATCCGCTCCGCCTGCTCCGCCAATGCATAATATGCGTCCAGGGCTGCCTTGGCCCCTTGGACGCTGCCCAAGGTCCCCCGGTAAGCGCCGATCCCCGCCACCGCTTGCTGGGCTTTTTCTAACGCGGCCTCCCAAGCCGCCCTATCCTGAAAAATATGGCTAAGCTCCCACTGGTGCCGTGGGTCCATTTCTCCTCTGGTCTTTTGCGTCATGCTGGTCCTCCTAGGATGATGTTTCCTTATTTTTATATAGTATAGCACACTTACAGGAGCTTACGCCATGTTCCCGCCTGGTTTTTCCCGTTTCGGGCGGCTGGGCCCGCCGGGGGGGGGG
>UQRU01000142.1 GCA_900543475.1 uncultured Eubacteriales bacterium | reverse complement strand
GTCCAGGCCTCCCCCACCCCTGACCCTAGGGTTTCCCCCACCCCCGACCCCGGGACTTCCCCCACCCTTTCTCCCAGCTCGGCTTCATCGCCTAGCCCGGACAATTTTACGCAAGCCTCCCCTGTTCCAGCTGCATAGCCTATTTTAAATGTCCTCATTTCGAGGACATTTGTTTTTTCGAAGATTTCTTAAAATTTCTGGATGGTTTCTTTATATTTTCTCATTATATCCCTTGAATACCCTGGGTAATTGCAGTATAATGTCCGTATAATAAGGACACAGGAGGGTAGCCCTATGCAACAAATGATGGACGCATTGGTCAAGACAGAAGCCGGCCCCGGTCTTCGGCTTACCCAAGTCCCAGTTCCGACCCCTGGGATCGGCGAGGTGTTGATTAAAATTCGCAAAACCGCCATCTGCGGCACGGACGTACACATTTACAATTGGGATCCCTGGAGCCAGCAGCATATTCATCCGCCCATGGTGATCGGCCATGAATATGTGGGAGAAGTGGTTGCTTTAGGGCCTGGCGTCTATGAGCATCATTACGCCATTGGCCAGCGGGTCAGCGGCGAAGGCCACATCGTCTGCGGCCATTGCCGCAATTGCCGGGCAGGCAACGGCCACTGGTGCAAATTCACCAAGGGCGTGGGCGTGGATCGGGACGGCGCCTTTGCCGAATACCTTTGCATTCCCGAAACCAATGTGATCCCCATCCCAGACGGAATCCCAGATGATATCGTTTCCTTCTTCGATGCCTACGGCAACGCCACCCATACTGCCACCATGTTCGACGTGGTGGGCGAAGATGTTTTGATCACCGGCGCAGGCCCCATCGGGGTGATGGCTGCCGGTATCTGCGCCCACAACGGCGCGCGCCGGGTGGTGGTCACGGATGTCAATGATTTCCGGCTTTCCCTGGCCAAGAAAATGGGGGCTACCGCCACGGTGGACCTGCGCTCCCAGAAGTTGGAGGACACCATGGCTGCCCAAGGCATCATCGAGGGCTTTGACGTGGGCTTGGAGATGAGCGGCAGCGGCAGCGCCCTCAACCAGATGCTCAAGACCATGCGCAACGGCGGCAAATGCGCCCTATTGGGCATTGCAGGGCCGGGTACGGTGATCGACTGGAACGACGTGATCTTCAAGGGCCTGACCTTACAGGGCATTTATGGCCGCAAGATGTTTGAAACCTGGTATCGGATGATGGCCATGGTGGAAAGCGGTTTGGATCTTTCCCCTGTTATCACCCACCGGTTCCATTATACGGAGTTTGAAAAGGGCTTCGCTGCCATGAACAGCGGCTTGTCCGGCAAGGTTATTCTGGATTGGTCCAAATAATTAAGGAGGCGCGTTATGAAGGACTGCATCAAGATCTATGAGGCGGAGCTTGCTTCCATCCGGGAAGCAGGCACCTACAAGGACGAGCGCATCATCACCACCCCCCAGCGGTCCCGCATCGACACCACGGCCGCTCCCGGGGTCTTGAACATGTGCGCCAACAACTACCTGGGCCTGGCGGATAACCCGGAGATCATCGCCGCCGCCAAGGCTGCCTACGACCGCTGGGGCTTTGGCCTTTCCTCCGTGCGCTTCATCTGCGGCACCCAGCAGATCCACAAGGAGCTGGAAGCCAAGCTGGCGGATTTCCTCAAGATGGAGGACGCCATCCTTTACTCTTCCTGCTTTGACGCCAACGGAGGCTTGTTTGAGACCCTTCTTTCCGCGGAAGACGCGGTGATCTCCGATGAGCTCAATCATGCCAGCATCATCGATGGGGTCCGCCTGTGCAAAGCCAAGCGTTTCCGCTACAAGAACAACAGCATGGAGGACCTGAAGGCCAAGCTGGAGGAGGCCAAGGATTGCCGTATCAAGCTGATCGCCACAGACGGCGTCTTTTCCATGGACGGCTTTATCGCCAACCTCCAGGGCATCTGCGACCTGGCGGAGGAATATGGCGCCCTAGTCATGGTGGATGACAGCCATGCCGTAGGCTTCATGGGCGAGCATGGCCGGGGTACCCATGAGGCCTGTGGCGTCATGGGCCGGGTGGATATCATCACCGGTACCCTGGGCAAGGCCATGGGTGGCGCCAGCGGCGGCTATACCGCGGCTTCCAAGCCCATTATCGACCTATTGCGCCAGCGCAGCCGCCCCTACCTCTTCTCCAACACCCTGGCCCCCGCCATCTGCGCCGCCAGCATCAAGGTGCTGGATATGCTCAATGCCTCCACCGCCCTGCGGGATAAGGTCCATGAAAACACCCGCTACTTCCGCAAGGAGCTGGGCAAGCTGGGCTTCGACGTGCCGGAAAGCACCCATCCCATCGTCCCCGTCATGCTTTACGACGCCAAGGTAGCCGCCCAGTTTGCAGACCGGATGCTGGAAAAGGGCGTCTATGTGGTGGGCTTCTCCTACCCGGTGGTGCCCCAGGGCAAAGCCCGCATCCGCACCCAGGTGAGCGCCGGCCATACCAAGGAGGATCTTGACTTTGCTATCCGCTGCTTCGCAGAGGTGAAAGCCGAAATGGGGCTTTAATGGCCCCGGCAAAAACCCGGTGTTTTCCTGCAAATTCTCCTTGCATTGATACGCGGGACGTGATAAAATAGGCATGTTTGAGATTTGAATCTACCGCTCGTATACGGCAAGGAGGTGGAAAGCATGGGCAAGTATTGCGAAGTATGCAACAAGGGCGTTATGTCTGGCAACAAGGTGAGCCATTCCAACCGCAAGACCAAGCGGACTTGGGCTCCCAACATACAGACCGTACACGTATTGGTGAATGGTGCGCCTAAAAAAATGAACGTATGCACGCGCTGCCTTCGTTCCGGCAAGGTCGAGCGCAGCGTATAAGCCACGCCCTTGCCTTGGGGGATCTTCTTCCCCATATCGAACCCCATCTACATGTGCCCGGTGTCGTATGTTTCGATGCCGGGCTTTGTGCATATTGCGAAAAGGAGGGATGCGTATGGAAAAAGCACTCTATTTGGTCACTGGCGCCGCCGGCCATTTGGGCAATACGGTGGTCGGGTCTCTTTTGGCCCTTAATCAACAAGTCCGGGCATTGATCCTGCCAAGTGAACGCCCCCGTCCTTCCATGCAGGGCGCTGAAATCGTGGAGGGCGATGTATGCCTGCGGGATTCCCTCGCCCCTTTTTTTAAGCCGGTCCCCGGCTTGCCTACCAAATTGATCCACTGCGCCGGCGTGATCTCCATCGGTTCCCGCTTCCAAAAACGCCTCTATGACGTCAACGTGGAGGGGACCCGCAATATCCTTGCCTGCTGCAAAGACTTTGCCGTATCCAAGCTGGTGCACGTTAGCTCCGTCCATGCCATCCCCGAACAACCTGCAGGTCAAATCATTTCTGAGATTGATCATTTTGACCCGGATCAGGTGGTGGGGTATTATGCCAAAAGCAAAGCCCAGGCCTCCCAGCTGGTGCTGGACGCCGCAAAAGAAGGCCTGGATGCTTCCATTGTCCACCCCTCCGGCATCTGCGGCCCTAACGATTATGGGCGCGGCCATATTTCCCAGCTCTTTAAGGATTATTGCAATGGCGCTCTAGCCGCCATCGTCAAGGGCGGATATGATTTTTGTGATGTGCGGGATGTGGCCCAGGGCATCCTGGCTTGCGCGGAAAAAGGCCGGCCAGGCCAATGCTATATCCTCTCCGGGGACTATTATACCATCCCGCAAATGGTAGAGTATTTCCACATCGCTTCCGGCGGTAAGGCCATAAAGGCCATCTTGCCCATGTGGTTGGCAAAAATGACCGCACCTCTATCGGAGCTATATTATAAGTTGCGTAAGCAGCCGCCCCTTTACACGCCCTACTCCCTCTATACCTTGACCAGCAACGCCAATTTTTCCCACGCCAAGGCCCAACGGGAATTGGGCTACAGCGTGCGCCCTATGCTGGATACAGTACGGGATATGGCGGTTTGGTTTAAGGAAAAAGGTTTCGTTTAAAACTATCCCACCCCTTTTCCCAGCAAAGCAGTTGAGCAGGATGCCTATGGCCTCCTGCTCTTGTTTTGTTACGGCGCCTGTACGGGAGATCCGTTGCGGGCGGGGGGCGGCGGCGCGGGGGGGGTTGGGGGGCCAACCCCCCGGGCCCCGGGGGGGGCGGGGGGGGGGGGGGGCGGGCCCCCCCCCCCCCCCCCCCCCCCCCCC
>UQRU01000141.1 GCA_900543475.1 uncultured Eubacteriales bacterium | reverse complement strand
CGAGGCGGAAGCCCAGTGAGCAAGGGAGTTGAAGGAAGCCGCCTTGGCGGCGACGCGCAACGACCATTGGGAACTGCGGGAGCCGAGCGCCGCCAGTGGCGGAAAAAGCGAGGCGGAAGCCCAGTGAGCAAGGGAGTTGCAGGAAGCCGCCTTGGCGGCGACGCACAACGACCATTGGGAACTGCGAAGGGGGCGGGTAGCCCCCCGTCTGACCGCCCCCCCGGCGGCAGCGGCCCAACGAAAGGAATGCTCAGGGCCGGCGGACGAAGATGTGGATATCCACCCCGTCGGGGGCGTCCTGCTGATCCACTTCTACCCGCATACCGGCTTCCCGGAGCTGGTTGATGGCGCTGTTGATGGTGTTCATAAAGAGGCGGTAATCCTTGACCATGCGCACGATGATGGGCCGGGGTTTTGCGCCGTCTGCCCGGGCGTCATAGAGCCGGTCCAGGGTTTTTTCCACCAGGCGTTCGGTCTCCTTGACGGAGAGGCCCTTTTCCGCCACCTTGCGCACCACGGCCAGCTGTTCCTTTTCGCTTTTGAGCTTAAGCAAGGCCCGGGCATGGCGCTCGGTAAGGCCCTGTTCCTTCATAGCGGCCTTCACGCTGGAGGGGAGGCGCAGCACCCGCAGCTTGTTGGCGATGGAGGATTGGCTTTTCCCCAGGCGCTGAGCCAGCTCTTCCTGGGTCAGGTCATAGGTGGTGAGCAGGGTGTAATAGCACTGGGCCTCCTCCAGGAAATAAAGGTCCTCCCGCTGCAAATTTTCGATGAGGGCCATCATGGCGGAGGCTTCCTCCTCCACCGACGCCTGGACGATGCAGGTCACATCCTCCATGCCCAGGCTTTTGCAGGCCCGCAACCGCCGCTCTCCCGCCACCAGCTCGTAATGATCCCCGGCCCGGCGCACGATCAGGGGCTGGATCAAGCCCACCTGGCGAATGGATTGGGCCAATTCCGCGATGCTTTCCTCGTCAAAGGTATGGCGGGGCTGGTTGGGGTTGGGCTGGATCCGTTGGATGGGGATCTGGGCCAGGCGTTTATCCTCGGTCTGGCCACGGGCGGGGGCGTCTTTGATAAAGTCGAACACGGCCATAGGGCATACTCCTTTGGTTGATGAGATGAAATGGTATGGCCCCCCAGGCTTACAGGGGGGATTTGGCAGGGGTGCCTGCCTTGCGGGGATAGGCTTTGGGGGTATCGCCGGCCTTGGCGGCCACGATCACATACCGTTCCCCCCAAGGGGGGGCATAATGCAGCAGCTCCGTGTTGCAATGGAGCACCTTGCAAGCGTTTTCCCCTTCCTGCAATTCGCTTTGGGCCTGGGGACCCTTATACATCAGGGACTTGCCCCCCACCTTCAGGAAGGGGACGGTCAGCTCCAACAGCACGGGGAAGGGGGCCACCGCCCGGGACAGGGCGATGTGGAACCTGCCCCGCAGGGCCGGGTCCCGGCCTGCGTCCTCCGCCCGGGCATGGAGCAGGGCCACGTCGGCAAAGCCCAGGGCCTGGCATAGGGCGTTCAAAAACCCGATGCGCTTTTGCAGGGAATCCAGCAGGGTCAGCTGGATGTCCGGCCGCAAGATCCGAAGGGGCAGGCCCGGGAAGCCGGCGCCGGTGCCCACGTCGATCACCTTGGCCCCGGGGGGCAGCAGGGCCGCAGGCAGGACGCTGTCCGCAAAATGCTTGCTGGCCACCTCCTCCGGCTGGGTGATGGCGGTCAGGTTCATGCGGCTGTTCCAATCCTGCAGCATGTCCTGATACAGGGCAAAGGCCTTTATCTGCTCCCGGGTCAATTGGGGCATCCACCGGGTATAAAGGGTTTCATCCACGGGCTTCCCCCTCCTTGGCCTTGAGATATACCAGCAGCACCGCCACATCCGCCGGGGATACCCCGCTGATCCGGCCTGCCTGGCCGATGTTCCGGGGCCGCTGGGCGTTGAGCTTTTGCCGGGCCTCCAGCCGCAAACCCTTAATGGTATTGTAATCCACGTCCGTGGGCAGCTCCCGCTCCTCCAGGGCGGCAAAGCGGGCCACCTGCTGGGCCTGCTTTTGAATATACCCGTCATACCGGGCGGTGATCTCCACCTGCTCCCGGGCGTCCGAGGAAATGTCCGGCAGGGGAGCGATACGCAATAGGTCCGTATACCCGATGCCCCGGCGGCGCAATAGGTCAAAGAGCTTGACCCCGGTCTGCACCGGAGGTTCCCCCTTTTCCTGCAACAGCCGGTTCAGCGCCTCCGACGGGGGCACCGACCCACCCAGGGCGGCCATGGCCCGCTCCATATCCTCCCGCTTGCGCATGAGCCTATCATACCGGGCCGGGGAGATCAGGCCCGTGCGCAGCCCCCGCTCCGTCAGCCGAAGGTCCGCGTTATCCTGCCGCAATAGCAGCCGGTATTCCGCCCGGGAGGTCATCATCCGATAGGGCTCGTTGGTGCCCTTGGTGGCCAGGTCGTCCACCAGCACCCCCATATACCCGTCGGACCGGGATAGCAGCAAAGGCGGCTCCCCCCGCAGCCACAGGCCGCAGTTGATGCCTGCAAACAACCCCTGGGCCGCCGCCTCCTCATAGCCGGAACTGCCGTTGATCTGCCCGGCACAATACAGCCCTTCCACATGCTTGGCGCCCAGGGTAAGGTCCAATGCCAATGGATCGATGCAGTCATATTCGATGGCATACCCCGGCCGCATCACCTCGCAATGGCGAAGCCCCGGCAGGGTGTGGAGCATGTCCACCTGCACGTCGTAGGGCAGGCTGGTGCTCATGCCCTGCACATACATTTCCCCTGTGCTGCGGCCCTCCGGCTCGATAAACAGCTGGTGCCGCTCCTTGTCCCGGAACCGCATCAGCTTATCCTCGATGCTGGGACAATACCGGGTGCCCGTGCCCGTCACCAGGCCGCTATACATGGCGCTGCGGTGGATGTTTTCCAATATGATCTTATGGGTCTCGGCGTTGGTATAGGTAAGATAGCAGGGATCCTGCGCCCGCTCCTCCCATGGGGAGATAAACGAAAACCTGGGGGCCGGCTCGTCCCCGTACTGGGGCTCCATTTCCTCCAGATCCAGGCTCCGCCTGCTGACCCGGGCCGGGGTGCCGGTCTTGAACCGGCGAATGGAAAACCCTAGCCCCGCCAGGGAATCCGATAGCTTTTCCGAACGCAATAGCCCGCTGGGCCCGCTCTTGGTCACATGGCTGCCGATGAGAATGGTGCTTTTCATATATACCCCGGTGGCCACCACCACCGCCCGGCAGCCGTATTTTATCCCTCCAGCCGCCAGTATCCCCGTCACCCGGCCATGCTCCACCAGGATCTGGGTGCACTCCCCCATCTTCAGCTCCAGGTTTTCCTGCTCCTCCAGGGCCCGCTTCATGCGCTCATGATACCGGCGCTTGTCCATCTGCGCCCTTAATGAATGCACGGCCGGCCCCTTGCCGGTATTGATCATGCGCATCTGAATGAAGGTGTCGTCCGCCGCCAGGCCCATTTCCCCGCCTAGGGCGTCCACCTCCCGCACCAAATGCCCCTTGGAGGTGCCGCCAATGGCCGGGTTGCAGGCCATCAATGCCACCGCGTCCAGGTTGATGGTCAAACATAACGTATGATATCCCATCCGCGCCAAAGCCAACGCCGCCTCACAGCCTGCATGGCCCGCCCCCAGTACGATGGCGTCATAATTTCCCGCTCCGTAGGTCTGCATACGTTCTCCCTTCCCTGAATGCCGGCCCACGCCGGCTGGCCGCACCCATGATCCGACAGGTTCCGCACTTGTATCCACATCAAAAACCCGCCTGGTCCAGGCGGTTTTTACGGAATGCGCCCCCTTTTTCCGGAACGCCTTCCCGATTCTTTCCAAATCCATTATAACAAACAATTCCCGTTTGGGAAATACTTTCTTTATTTCCCTACGCCCACCTTTGCCTTGCGCCGCCCTACCCGGGCGGCGATGGCCCCGCAACCAAAGGGTTGCTGTTATTTGGGCACGGCTGTCCCGCCACGGCCCGGGCCGCTACCACCGTTTCTTTGGCGGCGGGCGGGGCAGGGATGACCCAAAGCCAGGCCGTTGCCCTGCCTTTTTTTGGCGTTGGCGAAAATCCCAGCGTCCCCGGGGGGGGCGGCGGCGGTTTGGGGGCCCGGGGGGGCCCCCCCCCCCCCCCCGCCCCCCCACCAAAACACCGCCGCCCCCGGCCCCCCCCGGGGCAGGGGCGGGTGGGGCCCCC
>UQRU01000140.1 GCA_900543475.1 uncultured Eubacteriales bacterium | reverse complement strand
TTACAGATCGCTGCCGGTCTTGTCCTCAAATTTCATTGCGTTTCTTGTTCGTCTGCACTATATAGTTTTCAAGGTGCTCTGCTGCTTCCCCCGCGCTCCCGCGCGAGGCAGCTTGTATATAATACCAAAGCTGCGCCCAATTGTAAAGACCCTTTTTCGAATTATTTTGCGGGAATTTTAATATTTCCCCGTCGAATCCCCTCCCCTTTACCGGCCGGCTTGCTGTTTTTCAGGCTTTTTCCTGATTCCTTGGGGGATTTGCCGCCTTTCTTTCCTTTTATTATCCATATATCCTGCGCAACCTGCAAAAGTATTTCCACATCCGTTGACCCCTGCCCCACGCCCCTTTGCCCAAGGGGCTTTTTTTTGAAAAAATTTCCGCCGGGGATATTGTTTTTTCCCTAACGATGTTCTATGATAGATATATAATATAACACCCGTTATTTTATTAGGAGGCTTTATGCCCGCCAAAAAACGTATCTTCCGGGAGGCGATCCTGGCCGCCAGCGTGGATGTGATCCGGGCCTGGGGGCCGGATGGGCTTTCCGTGCGGCACATCGCCCAAGCACTGGGCGCGTCCACCCAGCCTATCTATTCCGAGTTCCATAGCCTGGAGGCCCTTAGGGCCGCGTTGCTGGACTATGTTCGGGAACGGTTTTTGCGGTTCCGCTCCACCAATTACAAGGATTTTGCTTTGGCGTTTTTGCGCTTTGCCAAGGCGGAGCCCCAGCTTTTCAAATTCCTGTACCTGCGGCGGCGGGATCCCCAGGAAAAGCTACTGGACGACGTAAACCTGGAGCTGACGGTCTCGTTGCTGGCAAAAAGCCTGGATATGCCCCTTGCCATTGCCCGGGAAATGCACCAGCGGATGCAATATTACTGCTATGCCCTGGGGGTAATGATCGCCACGGACTACCGGGATCTATCCGAAGAGGAGCTGGGCAAGGAGCTGACGGATCTATTGTGTATCATGCTGGGACATTATAAAGGGATCCGCTCGGAAGCGGAGCTGGAACCCTGGCTGGAAAAGGCCCGGCATTTAATTTCTTGAGAAATGACCAAGCATGAAAGGGAGGTAGAATATGGAAAACAAAGGGAACAAAGCCTATGACGTGGTGGTCATAGGCGCCGGCAACGGCGGGCTCACCGCCGCCATCCGGGTTTTGCAGGGCGGTTATTCCTGCTTGCTCCTGGAAAAGCACAACCTGCCCGGGGGCTTTGCCACCAGCTTCAAGCGGGGCCGCTTTGAATTTGAGGCCAGCCTGCATGAGCTCAACGATTTCGGCTCCAAGGAAGATCCCGGAGACATCCGCACCCTGTTCCGCAGCCTGGGGGTGGAGGATAAGATCGACTGGATCCGCATCCCGGAAGCCTATCACATGATCACCACGGATAAACAATACGACTGCGTAATGCCCTTCGGCGAGAAAGCCTTCATTGAAAAGATGGTGGAATATTGCCCGGAATCCCGCAAGTCCATCACGGAATTTTTCCAGCTGTGCAATGAGGTGCGGGATGCCCAGACCTATTCCAATTCCGTCAACGGCAATACCGACCCGGCCTACATGAAAGCCCACTTCCCCAACTTCATCAAAGCCGGCAGCTACTCGGTGAACCAGGTGCTGGACGCCCTGAAAATGCCCAAAAAGGCCCAAGATATCCTGGGGGCCTATTGGTGCTACCTGGGGGTGGACCTGGACCGGATGAGCTTCCTCCATTACGGCTCCATGGTGATCCGCTATATCACCCGGGACGCCTGGATGCCCACCATGCGCTCCCATGAGATCAGCCTGGCCATGGATGCGCGGATTCGGGAACTGGGCGGGGATATCTGGTATCAGTCCGAGGCGGAGACCATCCTCACGGACGACCAGAACCGGATCGCGGGGGTGCGCCTCACCGACGGCACCCGCATCGATACCCATCATGTGATCGCCAATTGCTCTCCCCACCTGGTATTCGGCAAAATGCTGGAGGAAAAATCCCGCACCGAGCAGATGATCCGGGCCACCAACGCCCGCAAATTTGCCGGCCGGGGCGTGACCTTGTTCCTGGGGCTGAACAAATCCGTCCAGGAGCTGGGCATCCAAAGCCACAACTATTTCATCTACGATACGGCGGATAGCGTCAAGCAATACGACCTGATGCGCAGCATCCGCACCAACCACGTCCAGGCCACCGTATGCCTGAACAACGCCTATCCCGCCTGCTCCCCCGAGGGCACCTGTATGATGTACTTCACCACCATGTTCATGTCCGACGATTGGGGCAACGTGGAGGAGACGGACTATTTCAAGGCGAAGGACCGGATCGCCGCGGATATGATCCAGGTCTTTGAGCGGGAGACCGGCTGCCAGATCCGGGACGCCATCGAGGAGATCGCCCTGGCCTCCCCCACCACCTATGCCCGCTACTGCGGCCACCCGGAGGGGGTCATCTATGGCTATGAGACCGGGGACTGGGACAGCCTGATGCCCCGGCTGATGATGATGCAGGAAGACGCAAAAATGTGTCCGGGCCTACGCTTTGCCGGCGGCTACGCCATGCGCTCCAGCGGCTACTCCAGCGCCTATGTTTCCGGGGATATCTCCGGCAGGCAAACCGTGGGAGATCTGAAAAGGGAGGGAGAGTAACGATGAAATTCAAAAAACAGCTCTTTGGCTTCATGGATATGCTTCGCTTTAAGAAGCTGGTTCCCAACCGCCGCAAAGCCTTGGCCAACGGCCCCGCCACCCCCTTGCCCCAGACCTACCGCACCAACCAGCTGGCCGCCCGGCTCCATCCCGGCTACATGCAGGTGGAGCTTGCCGCCATTCGGCCCTTGACCGCCACCATGGGGGAATTCACCTTCAAGCGGCTGGATTCCGATGCCTTCCCCTTCTTCCGTAGCGGCCAGTACGTATCCCTACAGGCCAAGATCGGGGAAAGCCTGGTAAGCCGCCCCTATTCCATCGTGTCCACCCCCCGGGATGCCTTGGAAAACAAGCTGGTGCTGGGCATTGAAAATGCCGGCTTCTTCTCCAGCTATCTGAACACCCAGGCCAAGGTGGGGGATCGGTTTGTCATGAGCGAGCCTTCCGGAGAATTCCATTACGAGGACCTGCGGGACAAACAGCGCATCGCCTGCATTGCAGGGGGCAGCGGCATCACCCCCTTCCTGTCCATGGCGGGCAGCATGCTGGACGGCACGGAAGCCTATGAAATGACCCTGTTCTATGGCGCCCGGGATCTAGCCCACATCCCCTACAAGGCGGAGCTGGACGCCATGGCTGCCAAGGGGCTGAAGGTGGTCTACGTGTTGAGCGACCAAGAGGCGCCCGGTTATGAACACGGCTTTATCACCGCCGCCCTGCTGGAAACCCACATCGACATAAAGGATGTAACCTTCTTCCTGTGCGGGCCCCAGGCCATGTACGCGTTCCTGCTAAAGGAGCTGGCGCCCTACGGCCTGCCGGTCAAGGCCATCCACAAGGACGCCACCTGCTGCCCAGACCTGCCCATGGACGCCCCTCGCACCTTTATCCTGACGGTCCACATGCGGGATCAGGTCTATACCGTCCCCGCTCTGGAAAACGAGACCCTGCTAACCGCCATGGAGCGGGCCGGCCTCAATGCCCCCAACAAATGCCGGGCGGGAGGCTGCGGCTTCTGCCATAGCAAATGGCTCGCCGGCCCCTTCCACATCGCCCAGGATCGGGATGGACGCCGGGAGGCGGACAAGAAGTTCGGCTTCATCCATCCCTGCGTCACCTATCCCCAGGGGGATATGGAGATCGACGTGCCGTTGGCCTACTGATAGGCTACGCGGTCCTGCGCGGACGGCGATATTCGCGCACGTGGGGGCGAAGATCTCCCCCCGTTAGTAGCCCGCGGCAAGGGGTTTGTTCCGCCGCTGCCCGTAGGGCATGGGCAGCGGCTTTACCCGAGGTGTGGGGCCGGTGCCGCGTACCTTCCTGCAAATGTATTATGTAGCCCGGCCCATAGATTGTGGGGCCGGGCTTTTGCGTTGCCTTTCGGCGTTGGAGGAGGCCGCTTTTTCGGCGCCACGAAACGGCCTTTGCGAACTGCGGGAGCCGAGCGCCGCCAGTGGCGGAAGAAGCGAGGCGGAAGCCCAGTGCGCAAGGGAGTTGCAGGAAGCTGCCTTGGCGTTGGTGAAAAACCCAGCGGAGGGGGGCGGCGGCTGGGCGCGAAGCGCCCTGAAATAGCGTGGCCCGGGGCCTTTGGCCCCGGGCCA
>UQRU01000139.1 GCA_900543475.1 uncultured Eubacteriales bacterium | reverse complement strand
CCCCCCCCCCCCCCGGGGGGGGGGGGGGCGCGCGCCCCCCCCCCCCCCTTTTTTTGGGGGGGGGGGGGGGGGGGCGGGGCCCCCCCCCCCCCCAAAAACGCCGCCGCCCCCTCCGGGCTTGCGAAACGGCCCGAATAAGCGGGATTAGAGGTCGTCTGCATCCTGGACCGGCGGTTCCCCATCCCGGCTGGTACCGGTATAGCTACCCTCCACGTCGCTTTTGATGCCGCGTTGGTTCAGCTTGCGCATGGTGGCCGCCAATATGGCAGGGTCCATCGGTTTCTTCTGTTCCATCCCAGGGCTCCTTTCCGTTTTTGTTCAGCTTTCCCTGGGAATCCATGGCTTATACCGCCCCTGCCAAAAGTTCCTCCGCAATGGGCCCCTGGGCTTCAAGGGTCTCTTCCGGTTGGGCCGCTTCCAAGGCGGCCTTTTTCTTTGCCATCAGGGCCATGGCCTGTTCCTTGCCGTCGAAGAGCATCAGCTCCATGGCCACGTCCGGGGTGAGCATTCCCATATTGGTCATGTTGAGGATCAGCTCGTTGTGCGCCGCCACGGTAAAGCGGTTTTCCCGCTGGACCTTGACGCTTACATTGAATTCCAAGGGGACCCGGTTGCCTAGGGCGGTTTCCTGGGATAACATGTCCGCCGTAAGCATGGCCTGCCGTTGGTCTGCGCTGGGCAAGGCCACCTGCCGGGGCAGCAGGCAAAATTCCCGCTCAACCTCCAGTTCCTGCCGGACGGCGTCGGCAAAGGCGTCGTGTACCGCCCGTACAGCCATACGGCTGCGCTTGCTGCTCATCTCCTGTAAGGCGGCGATGGCGGAGGCAGCGGTTACCCCGCCGGTGGTCATACCCCGGGAGAAGTCATTGGAGCCGCTTTCTTCCTTGATGCTTTCCCGGATGGCTTGGGTATAGGAGACCAGATAGGCGGGCAGAGGCGGCGTGGGGAACCAGGTGACGCCGTTGAGGTTTTCCCCTTTATGGACTTCCTTGCTCCAGTCTCGCAGGTCGTCTATGTCGAAGCCGCTGGCGCCGGTGACCAGGAGCTTGTTGTGGGAGGCCATAAGGGCGTTTTTCAGCAGGATCTGATCCAGCTTATCGGAATACAGCTGGGCCTTTTCAAACATATCCACAAAGCCAAACCCAAGGCAGGTGCCTTTGCGGGGGAATAGGGGGGTCACCACAAAGGGATACTGGCCGTGGGCAAAATAGCCTGCGGGCTTTTGCTGACGGCTATCCTCCAGGAGGACGCCGCCCGCCAGCTTTTGCATATGCACCCGGTATTGGCCGGATTTTGCATCGTATTCCCGCTGCCAGCATTCCAGCAGCAGGATGGTGTCCTCCTCCCGCACCTGGAGCAGCTCGTCCCGCATGGGGCGTAGGCCCAGGGTATCCATCTGCATGGCGGGGGCCTCTTTGGGGTAATGGCTTTGGAACCAAGCCCTGGGATAGGGGGCAAATTTAAACACCGCCCGGCCTTCCTGGAAGTCCTCCACCAGGGGATCAAACAGGATGGTTCTCGGGTCCACATGCCGGATATAGGCGCCCCCCATACCCCGATTGAGGTCGGGGTCGTAACCGATCTCCTGGATCATGTACCCCCCCACCAACAAATCGTGGGTCAGCCGTCCATACTCCTGGCTATAGCCTGCCCGGGTATGGTTTTCTTTCAAGGCGGCGGTGAGCAGCTCCGCCAGCCGGCTATACGCGGGGTCGTCGGCGGTAATGATCGCCTCCGGGAAGCTATCCATCAGGTCGGCCCGGATGTTTTCCACCGTGGATTGGATCACCGGGGTCACCGGCCTGGGCTCGCCCTTGTGGGTCTCGGGGACATCTTGCCAATGGTCCCCATGGTAGATGCGTTCACAGCGGGCTAGCCGCTGCCATTCGTTGGAATAGGCTTGACGAAATTGGTCAAATAGGGCATAGACCGCCTGGGTCTGCTGCTTGGAATTCACGGATATTTCCTCCTTATACGCTTAAAAATGATGGGGTTTGTTGAGGCTCCAGGGAAAGAGGATCATAGGGCCGGGGCTTAGGGACAACTGGTTCCTGGCCGGGGACCGGCCGGGACATGAGGGCATACCGTAAGGACTCTGGGGCATGATCCTCCCCGTCCGCCGCATCCTCCCGATCATGGCGGTCGAACACCAGCAGGGGCAGGGTACGGATCAGGTTTTCGCAGCTGGGGAAGCATTGCCACCGGGGCTGGCCATCGGCCGCGTCCGCCAGGAACCCCCGGACCCGCTGCCAACCAGCTACCCGGGAATTGTCCGCCGGGGTGAGGGGCACGCCCGCCAAGGCAAATAGCTCTGCGATGCTCTCTCCTGCAAAGCCGCCTTCACTTTTTAGGATAGCCCCCCGCTTTTGCCACATATCCGGGGACGCCACCGTATAGGCGATCTGTTCCCCCTGGGACAAGGCAAGGATTTTTGCCGCCACATCATCCGCCCGCATTTGCCGCACATACAATTCCCGATAAGTGTATACCCGGCCTTCCCCGTCCACCCCGTGCCACAGCACGGCGCAGGGGTCATTGTAGCCCCAATCGATGGAGCGGAACCTGCGCCACCAGCCCGGTATGGGAAAGGGCGCGCATACATGGCGGGCTCTGGAAAATTCTCGGAAAAACTGGCCGGACAATACATCCCAATCCCCATCCAGATACGCCCGGCGCAGGTCTCCCGGCAGGGCCTGCAATTGCTTCACATATCCGGGGTCCGCCTGGAGCAGCACCGGGTTATCCCAGATCCGGGCGGGTATAAAGGCGTATTCCTCCGGCGTCTCCCCAGGCAAATACCGCCGGTCTATAAACAGCCGTTTTACCCATCCGTGCCCCGGCCCGCCTGGATTGCAGGTGTAATACATCCGGGGCTTGAAATCCGGCTTTACGGTACGGTTGCAGGTGGTCAAAAATTGCATTTGCTCTTCGGTGAAATGGGTGGCCTCTTCCAGGCCGATCACATCATATTCCTGGCCCTGGTATTGATATACGTCCGCCTCTTTATCGCAATAGCCCAGCCGCAACCGGCTTCCGGTGGGAAACCGGAATACCCGCTCCGTCCCATTGTAAACCGCTACCCCGCCTAGCTCCGCTAGCAAGGGCACCAGGTGGTTCTCCCGAAGCTCCGGCAGGGTGCGCCGCAGCAGCAACAGATTTAGCCCCGGCGCGTGCAAGGCCAGCAATACCAGCTTCCTGCGCATGGCCCAGCTCTTGCCGCCGCCCCGGGCCCCTCCATAGGCCGTATGCCGGGCCTGGCTCCGGAAGAACTCCGCCTGGCGGGGGTTGGGTATCCCCTTTAGCAGCAACCGCAAACCATCCCCTCCTTTTTTCGTACATTTGTTCTTGTTTATAGCTTAACTGTCCCCTTTCTTCGGGTAAATAGCAGCTTTCGCGCAGGTTTTATTCCATTTTTGTGCAATGCCTAGATTTTCTTTCGCAGATCCCTTTTTTTACCATTTTTTTTGCGTTTCCCCATTGACCTGGGGAAGTAAATGCTGTATGATAGTTTCACAAATCGTACAATTGTTCTAATCTTGTGTGATGTAATAAGGAGATACGATGCATATGGAACATGATTTACACTTGGAAAACCATATGGTATCCGCCCAATCATTGGAGCGTTATTACGGGCCCAAGGCAGAACCCACCGCCCGGGCCGCGTACCGCGCAACAGAGAAGCGGCTCTACCGGCTACCCGCTCTTCGGGAGCGGGTGGAAGATGACCAGGAAGATCTAGCAGCGCTGGAGAGCGGAGAAATGGAAGTGTTGGCGCCTAGGCCGGCCTTGCTGGATACGTCCCACAGCCCAAGCCCGCGGCGTTCCCCCCATGAGATCCGCCAGGATCAGATGGCGATCCTGCGGGGCAGGCTGGCAGCCAACCAGCGGGAGCTTAAGCGGATGAATGCGGCCCTTTCCTTTATTGAAAACGACCCATACTACCGGGCCATTGAAATGAAGTATTTTCAGGGAATGCGGGAGGCGGATATTGCGGAAAAGCTGCTTTGCGACCCTGCCACCATCCGGCGGAACCGGGCCAGGCTGATCAAGCGGCTGGCCTTACGGTTATACGGGGTGGACAGCCAGCTCTAAGCATGGAACGAAGCCTTTTGCGGCCTTCCTTGGCCGGGGGGGGCGGCGGCGTTTTGCGCCCCCCCGGGCGTTATGGCCCCGGGGGAGCCCAAACAAAAGGGGGGGCCCGGGCCCAAAAGAGGCCCCCCACCCCCAGTGGGGG
>UQRU01000138.1 GCA_900543475.1 uncultured Eubacteriales bacterium | reverse complement strand
TATATCGCCGTGAAGATGTGCTTTTCCGTACAGCATGTAAGAAGGCTGGATGCCTCGGCGGCAGATAAGTTGGCCGAAGATATCAGCGTCGAGAAATGCCTGTGATAAAAAAGATGAGCGTTTTTGAGCGTTTTTTTCTGCTATACTATATCATAGCGGAGCGGGAAGCGGGGACGCCTCCCGAGGGATGGACACCTCCTGTTGGTGGGGCGCGGTTGCGCCCCTTTTCGCGCGAAAAGCGCCCCGGATTCCTCCGAGGCGCTTTGTTCGCTTCTGGTTTTTACTGGATGCCAAGGAGGATTCGTATATGCCAACAAAAAGCAAGCGCCTTTGCCAGCACCCTGGGTGCTCCAACCTGACCGCCGGCAGGTTCTGCCCGGCCCACGCGGATGATGAAACCGCGCTGCGCAAGCAGCAGGCGCAGGGGGAGGACCGGCGGCGGGGAACGGCGGCCCAGCGAGGCTATACGGCCAGGTGGGCGCGGTACGCAAAAGCGTACTTGGCCCGGCCGGAAAACAAGTTTTGCGCCCTGCATTTGGACGATGGGTGCGCGGGGGTGGCCCAGTGCGTGGACCATATCGTGCCGCCGGCGTCCCCGGAGGATCCGCTTTTTTGGGAGGGGGGGAACCACCAGCCCGCCTGCATCCACTGCAACAGCGTCAAGGGCCGGCGCAAAATTGTCGGAACCCACATCTATGGGGGATAGCCCCCAGAAGCGGGAGGGGATGGAGGGGCATGGGGCCGCCGTGGCCGCCCGTCCCGCCAGCCCAACGCAAGGGCCTCTGGGCCTTCGCTTGTTCTGTTTCAATTGCACTTCAAATAAAAAACAAAAACCAGGCCCGCGCAAGGGGCCAGGGGGGTATAAAATCCCTGGGGGATCCCCGGCTGAAACCGGGGCGCCACCCTTGCACAGGATTTTTTCCCAGCCCCCGCGCGCTTGCATGTAAGGAGGGATACCATATGCCGGACGGACGGCCTAAAGCCATCGGCGCCACAACGGGCCACCGAACCAAGGCGGAGAAGGAGCTGCGCCAGGCGGCAGAAGAACAAATGAACAGCGGTAAAACCATCACCCCAGGCCCTATCCTGCTGGAGGATGCGGCGGCCGCCGCCTATTATGACCGGGTGGTGCAGCTGCTGGATGAGGTTGATCTAAATGAGGCGTTTTACGAAAACGTGATCACCCGCTATTGCCTTTTGCTGTCGGAGACGGACCGGCTCACCCGGGAGCGGATGCGCACCGGGGAGGATCTGGAGCGGCTGCGGGCGGAAGGAAGGGCCATGCCCCTAACGGACTACATCAAGGGGATCAACACCCTGACCGGCATTGCGGACGCCCAGGACAAGGCCCTGGCAAAAAAGCGGGACCAGCTTCTTGCCATCGAAAAGGAAAACTTGATGACCGTCCAGGGGAAGCTGCGGGCCATCCCCAAGCAGCCGGAGAAAAAGCCGGCCACTGGGCTGGAGGCATTTCTAAGCGGGCGTGATGGCCTTTGATCGATGAACGACTGGTAAACAAGCATATCGCTTTTTTGGAGCTGCTGCGGCTGACCGGCGATTTTTACGGCCAGCCGTTTCGCTTGCTGCCATGGCAGCGGGAGGTGATCCGGGAGGTATACGGCACCCTGTTGCCGGATGGCAGCCGCCAATATAAGTACGCCTATCTGGAGATCCCAAAGAAAAACGGGAAAACCGAGCTAATCGCCTCCCTGGCCATCGACCATGTGGTCATGGACCCGCCAAGCGGACAAATTTACTGCTGCGCCGCCGAGCGGGAGCAGGCAGCTTTGGTGTATATCGCCGCCAAACAAAAGATCGAGCAGGACGAGTATTTGGGGCAACTGTTGAAGGTTGTGGACAGTAAAAAGGAAATTCACAACCTGCAAACCGGCACCTTTATCAAGGTTTTATCCGCGGAGGCGTACTCCAAGCACGGCCTGAACCCCACGGTGATCATCTTCGACGAGCTTCACGCCCTGCAAAAGCGGGACCTGTGGGATACCATGACCTTTGGCTCCGGCGCGGCTCGAAAGGAGCAGCTGATCTGGGTGATCACCACCGCCGGGGACGACCCGGATCGCAAGAGCATCGGCTGGGAGCAGCACGAATACGCCCGCCGGGTGCGGGATGGGGAGATCACGGACCCCACCTGGTTTGTGCGGATCTACGGAGCGCCGGAGGATGCGGACATCTTCGACGAGGCGGTTTGGCGGGCTGCGAACCCCTCCCTGGGGGTGACCATCCCCCTGGAGGCGGTGCGCCAGGAGGCGTTGCAGGCAAAAAACAGCCCGGCGGCGGAGCGGCTGTTCCGCTGGCTCCGGCTCAACCAATGGGTGGCCCTTAAGCGGGTGAGCTGGCTCCCCATCACCCTGTGGGACGAGACCACGGGAACCTGGACGGAATCCGACATGGTGGGCGGCCGCTGTTACGTGGGGCTTGACCTTTCCACCACCACGGATATCACCGCGGCGGTGCTGCTATTTCCCCCCGGCCTTCATGGGGGCGGCTGGCGGTTTTTTAAGCGAGCCTGGATCCCGGAGGAAAACATGCACGAGCGGTGCAGCCGGGATCATGTGCCCTATGACGCCTGGGCCCGGGATGGATTTTTGACGGCAACCCCGGGGGATGTGGTGGACTATGGAGCGGTGGCCGGGGCCATCGTGGATATGGCCCGCAAGTACGATGTGCAGTATTTTTGCGCGGACCCATGGAAGCTGGAATATCTCAAGCAGCTTGTCCCGGAGTGGGTGCAGGATAAATTTGTGGAGATCCCCCAGACCATGGCCGGCATGAGCTGCGGGATGCAGGAGCTGGACCGGATGTTCCGGGCCCGGGAGATCAGCCACCCGGTAGACCCATTGGGCCGGTGGGCATTTGGCAATACTGTGGTGGCGGTGGACGGAAACGGCAACACCAAGCCCATGCGGAACCGGAGCATGGAGCGGATCGACCCAACGGTGGCCCTGATCAACGCCATGGCTGGGGCCATCCGCCTGGAGCCCCGGCACAGCGTATATGAGACCCGGGGCCTGCGGGTCGTGTAAGGAGGAGATCATGAAATTACCATTTTCGAGGCTATGGGGGCTGCAAAAGCAAAAACAGCGGGTAAAATCCCTGGATGAAAACGGTGGGGGTGCTGTCTGGTTGCTTGGCGGTCGGCGTATGACGGCCTCCCAAGCCATCCAGGTGGCGGCGGTGTTCCGCTGCGTGGACATAATCAGCAAAACCATGGCGGCGCTGCCGCTTTTTTTGTACCGGGATGGCCCGGACGGAAAGGAAAAAGCAAAAAGCCATCCATTATATCGGCTCTTGTATGTCCAGCCAAACCGGCACACCACCGCTTATGAGCTGATCCAGATGTATGTGGCCAACCTGCTGTTGACTCGGGGCGCGTTTTTGCGGATTCAGCGGGACGCCATGGGCCGGGTCACCGCCCTGTGGAACATTCCGACTTGTAATGTATCCGAGATATTCATCAATCCACGGAACGGGGAGCGGTACATTTATGTGTTTACCGACGCTGGGGTGGAGACCTTGCGGGACGGGGATTTTGTCTATACCCCGTCCTTTCTTTTTTCCGATCAGTGGGTGCCAGAGGACCCCATGCGCATTGCGGCCGAGGTGCTGGGCCTGGCGGACGATATGGCCGCTTTTGCCAAGCAGGGCTTTACTCAGGCCAGCCCCGGGGGCTTTATCGAGCACCCCCGCTCCCTTTCCGATGAGGCCTACGAGCGGTTTAAGCGGGATTTCAACGCCAACTATCAGGGCGTGGTAAACGCGGGCAGGTGGCTGTTCCTGGAGGAGGGGGCCAAGGCCCAGCCGTGGGACCGGGACATGGAAAAGACCCAGCTGCTGGAAAGCCGCAAATGGGCCATCTCGGAGATCTGCCGCATATTCGGGGTGCCTGCCCACCTGTGCATGGATATGGAGCACAGCACCTTTTCCAACATCGAGCAGCAAAGCCTGGAATTCGTCCGGGACTGCATCAATCCCCTTTCCGTTAGGATGGAACAGACGTTCTATAAGGATCTGTTGACAGACCGGGAGAAGGCCAGGTATTTCTACAAATTCAACACAAACGGCCTGCTGCGTGGGGATACGGCCACCCGCACCCAGTATTATTCCGCCATGCGGCAAAACGGCGTCCTCAACGCGGACGAGATCCGGGAGCTGGAGGACATGAACCATATTCCGGGCGGCGCAGGACAGATCTATACCGTAAACGGGAACATGAT
>UQRU01000137.1 GCA_900543475.1 uncultured Eubacteriales bacterium | reverse complement strand
CAAGGGAGCGCCAGGAAGGCCCCACGGGCCGACGCAGCGCGACCTTTGCGAACTGCATTGCGTCCCCCGAACCCCCGCGGGTTTTTCGACAGGCTGGGCCGCGCTGCAAAGCTTTGCAGCGCGGCTCTTTGGGTTACATGGATACAGGCTTATGCAGGCAGGGCGGAGAGCACATACATGACGATGAACAGTACGGAGATGATGTACATGAACACCGGCACTTCCTTGCCCTTGCCCCGGATCAGCTTGATCAGGGAATAGAAGATGAAGCCAAAGGCGATACCATCGGAGATGGAATACGCGAAGGGCATGATGGCGATGGTGAGGAAGGCGGGAATGGCCACCTCGATATCGCTCCAATCGATCTCCGCGGCGCCCTTGAGCATCAGCACGCCGACGATCAACAAGGCGGGGGCCGTGGCCGCGCTGGGGATGATCAGGGCGATGGGGGCGAAGAAGAAGGCTGCCAGGGCAAACAGGATGGCTACCACCACAGAGGTCAGGCCGGTGCGGCCGCCCTCGCTGATGCCGGTGGAGCTTTCCACAAAGGTGGTGACCGTAGAGGTGCCCAGCACGGTGCCCGCCATGGTGGCGATGGCGTCGGCGATCAGGGCCTTGTCGCCCTTGGGCAGCTTGCCATCCTTATCCAGCATGCCTGCATTGCTGGCGGTACCGATGAGGGTACCCACCGTATCGAAGCAGTCGCAGATGGCGAAGGTGATGATGGCAGTGAGCAGGGGCAAAAGGCCAAACTGCATCAAGCCGTTGAAGCCACCGGTGAACACGGCGCCAAAGGTGGGGGCCAGGGCGCCGAAGCCATGGAACACGATGCTTTCCGGGAAGGTAGTTACGCCAAAGGGGATGCCCACGATGGTGGTGGCGATGATGCCGATAAAGATGGCGCCCTTGACCTTATAGGCCATGAGCACGGCGGTAATCAAAAGGCCGATCAGGGCCACGACGGCGGCGTTGTTGCCAGCCATGGGGGCAAGGTCCGTCACATTGGAAGAGGTGCACACCACGATGCCCGCATTCAGGAGGCCGATGAATGCGATAAACAGGCCGATACCGGCGCTGATGGCATGCTTGATGGGGGCGGGGATGGCATCGATGATCTTGCTCCGCAGGGGAGAAACCGCCACCAAGAAGAACAGGGCGCCGGAGATCAGCACGATGGCCAAGGCGTTTTGCCAGGTATAGCCCATGCCGAAGCATACGCTAAAGGTAAAGAAGGCGTTCAAGCCCATGCCAGGGGCCTGCGCAAAGGGGACGTTTGCCATCAGGGCGGTCAACAGCGTGCCCACGGCAGCGGAAAGGCAGGTGGCCATCATAACAGAGGTCTGGTCCATGCCGGTTTGGGAGAGGAGGTCAGGGTTCACGAAGATGATGTAGGCCATAGCGAAGAAGGTAGTCAGGCCCGCGATCACTTCTGTCCGGACAGTGGTGTTGTGTTCTTTGAGTTTAAAGAACTTTTCCATAACAAACTCCTTTCTTTCAAAAGACAAGTGCGCTCCTTGCCTGCGGCCACAGGAAAGGAGCGTGGGTAAGATGAGTACGTTCTTATTATACCAATATCCACCAAAAAGCTCAATAGGGGCATTCTATTTTTTCCAAAATCCCGGCCAAAAGCATGTAAAGAAATCCCTGGGGTTGTCTGTGGTTCAGCTCTTTTTAAAAACCCTTAGGCGCAGCGTCAATTTCTGTTCCGGCCGTTCCAGCGCAAGGCACGCCCCTGGCCGGCCAGCACCGCCAGGGCGGATTCCACGGGTCCCTATGGCGCCTTCCCTTGAACGGCGGTTTTTTCCATAGGAAAAAGCCGTCCCCTGGGGGGACGGCTCAGTCTGTCGAAAAAACCTTGGGGGTTCGGGGGCCGCAGCCCCCGGAGGCTATAATCGGATTTGGCGGCGTGTACGGCAAATCCGCAAAAAGCCTTGCGTAGCAAGGGTTTCTCTGCATAGCTCCCTGGCCGCGCCGTAGGCGCAAGGGAGCTATGAACACCTCGAAAAAGTGGCGCAAGCCACTTTTTCGACAGCCAAAGCCGTCCCCTGGGGGGACGGCTTATTTCTACAATTATGCAGATGTTATTCGTTTACAGCGGCCTGCTCATAAACGCTGACCTGCTTGCGACCCAAATGCTTGGTTTCAAACCGCACAACGCCGTCTACCTTGGCAAACAGGGTATCGTCCTTGCCAATGCCCACGTTGACGCCGGGATGGATATGGGTGCCACGCTGCCGGACCAGGATGTTGCCTGCCAGCACGAACTGACCGTCCGCACGCTTGGGCCCAAGACGCTTGGAGTTGCTGTCGCGGCCATTCTTGGAGGAGCCGCCGCCCTTTTTATGCGCGAAGAGCTGAAGGTTCATCTTCAACATGGTGCTACACCTTCCTTTCGATAATCTTGATAAAGTCCCCATAGGTTTCGGCAATGGAGCCTAGCCCCAATGCCATGGTATCCAGGATGATCCGCGCATTTTCCAGGTCGCGGCCTGACACATGCTTTTCCAGCATCACATACAGCCTGCCGTCCTCCGCCTCCACAGCGGCGGACAAGCCCAACACTTGGGTGATCCCATTGGCGGCTGCGGTGGTCAGGGCGGAGATGGCGCTGCATACGATATCGTTGCCAGCCGCCTCATACCCGCTGTGGCCCTGGGCTTGGAAGCCCACCAACCCGCCAGCCTTGGAAAAAAGCGTGATCGTGGTCATTAGCCGATGCTCTCGATAACGACCTTGGTATAGGGCTGCCGATGGCCCTGCTTTTTGCGGATGTTCTTCTTGGGCTTGTAGTGGAACACCACGACCTTTTTGCCCTTGCCCTGCTCGACGACCTTGCCCTTGGCGCTAACGCCTTCCACCACAGGCTTGCCGATCACGACTTCATCCCCGCAAAGCATCAGTACCTCAAAGGCGACCTCAGCGCCTACTTCGGCATCCAGCTTTTCCACGAGGACCTCGTCGCCAGCGGCTACCTTGTACTGTTTGCCACCCGTACGGATGATTGCATACATGGTTTGTTACCTCCTCTTTCCAGTCTCGCCCATGTGCGGCGTCGGCCATATTTGGCCGCGCTTACCAAGCCGTCATGGAGCGGCTCACCGGGCTATTCTATCATACCCGCCTGTCCAATGTCAACCGAAACCCGCTGAAAATCCGCCTTTTTTTCAAGCCCTTTGGTATTTTTTCCGGCTTTTGCCCCCATATTTTTCCGCTGGCTGTGGTATACTGTTGGAAAGGCGCCTGTATTCCTCCCCCGGCTGTTATCCAGGCCGGAGTGGGCCGCCAGGCTGCCACCCACGACCACTACGAAAAGAAACGGGGAATCCTTTATGAAGCTCACCGTACTGGGCCGTTACGGCCCCTTTCCCGCGCCAGGCGGCGCTTGTTCCGGCTACCTGCTGCAAAGCGGGGATATCTCCCTGGGCCTGGAAATGGGCAGCGGCAGCCTACGCAACCTCCTTCGCTACCTGCCGGACCTGAACCTGACCGCCATGCTAGTATCCCACCTGCACAGCGATCATATGTCGGACATGCTGGTGCTGCGCTATGCCCTGCAACAGCTTTCCGCCCACGGCCGGCCGGTGCCCATGCCCTTGAGCGTGGTGGCGCCGGATGAGCCTGAAGCGGAATTTCGGCAGCTGGCGGGCAGTGGGGTATTTGACATGGTCCCTGCCCGGGACGGGCTGCGGATCCGCTTTGGGGATCTTTCCATCCTGCTTCACCGGGTGATGCATCCGGTCCCCACCTATTGCTTCAGCGTGGAGCACCGCGGCCGCCGCCTCTTTTATACCGGGGATACAGGGTATTTTTCCGGCCTGGTGGATCTGGCAAAGGGCGCCCACGTGATCCTGGCGGACACAGGGTTCCTCAACGGGGAAAAAACCACGGACGTAGCCCCCCATCTTACCGCCGGAGAAGCGGGCAGGCTGGCCAGCCTATGCGGGGCGGAACAGCTGCTTTGCACCCACATATGGGGCGGCGAACCCCGGGATCAGGCTATCCTATCCGAAGCCAAAGCCTATTTTCCCAACACCCTGGTGGTGGAGGAGCTCCATGAGTATATCATTTAGCCCCCGGCGCCACAAGCCTGCCCCCTGCTGCCAGGGCCCGCAAGGGCGTTCCTGTCAACCTGAAAAAACGGAGCATAGAACATGCTCCGTTCAGCTTGTCGAGAAACCCGGCTATGCATCAGGCATACGCCGGGTTTGGGTCATGTAGCGGCCAAAGGAGGAGAATA
>UQRU01000136.1 GCA_900543475.1 uncultured Eubacteriales bacterium | reverse complement strand
CCTGGCCGCGCCGTAGGCGCAAGGGAGCTATGAAAACCTCGAAAAAGTGGCGCAAGCCACTTTTTCGACAGCCTGGCGCTCGGCCCCGGTAAAGGAACTTTACCGGGGCCGAGCGGATGAAGCCCGCGGCGACGAGGGCAGCGGCGGCACAGCCCGCTTCGCCGCGGGCGGCGATCCAAAGATACCCTCGCCCGCTATTGGGCGAATATCGCCGTGCACGTAGCGCCGTTGGGGGCGTAGCGCTAGAAGTCTTCTAGGATGATGTGGTCCCGAAGGTGACGGCGCACATCCAGGGCGATGAGGAAGTCGATGACGGCGTCCAGCATCAGGGAGATGCCGATATAAATGGTCATAGCCCTGAGGCCGGTGAAGGGGTTAAAGAGTAGGATCACGCCCAGCACCAGGGTGATCAGGGCGCAGATGGCATTGCGCCGGGCGCTGGACTTATTCTGGCTGGAGAGCTGGTAGCTGATCTGGAGCTTAATGATGCTGTCCGCCAGCAGGAGCAAGCCTAGCACCGTGCCGAATATGGCCAATACCGCCTGGGCTTGGATGATGATCAGCAGCCCCACCAGCAGGCATAATAGCCCGGCAAGGAACCCGTTGCCCAGGGAAAGAAAGCCTAGGGCGTTCCACTGCATCAGGATGCGGATGACGCCATAAAGCGCCAGCACAATGCCCACAGTATAGCAGATGGTTAGCCGGGACGCATCCGGCCAGATCACCATGGCCAGGCCCAAAAGGAAATAGATCAGTGCGCTTATCATAAAGGTTCTGCTGAAGCTTTTCGTCATCCTGGTTCTCCTTTGCATAGAATGTCGCTACTTTCATTGTACCCATTTTTTTCCGAAACACAACCCCCCTTTAGGGGCGGCGGCATAGGAAACCACCGGCGCTTTGTGCGGAACGCCATAAGAAGCCGGCAGGGAAGGGAAAGGAAAAGGGGGGCCCGTTGACAAGGGGAGCAAATCGATATTATAATATCGATATAGAAAAAATTACAAGCCAGGGGGGAATCAACATGCGGGAACAAGGCGCGCCCACAGCGATCTCCAAGCAAGCGCTCCAACGGATGCCCTATTATATCCGGTTTTTGCGGGAAATGGAGGCGGAGGGGCTGACGGTGGTGGCGGCGCCGGCGGTGGCGGCCCGGCTGGGGCTGAACGAGGTGCAGGTGCGCAAGGACCTGGCGGCCATGAGCAATGGCCATGGCAAGCCCAAGGCAGGGTTTATCATCGAAGAGCTGATCAATAACATGGAAGAGACCCTAGGGTATCATAATAGCAACGACGCAGTGCTGGTGGGGGTAGGCTCCCTGGGCCGGGCATTGCTGGGGTATGGGGGGTTTGCGGAATGCGGGCTGAACATCGTGGCGGCCTTTGACGCCAATCCGGCCCTGGCAGGCAAGACGGTGAGCGGGAAGCGGGTATTCCCCATGGAGAAGCTGCGGGATATGTGTAGCAGGATGGGGGTGCATATCGGCATCATCACCGTGCCGGCAGGGGCGGCCCAAGGGGTATGCGACGCCCTGGTAAGCGCGGGGGTGCTGGCCATATGGAATTTCGCGCCGGTGCATTTGCAGGTGCCGGCGGATATATTGGTGCAGAGCGAAAACATGGCGGCGTCCTTGGCGCTGCTGTCCAACCATCTGCGGGATCGGTTCCGGGAGGCGCAAGGATGAATACGTTGCATTTTCAATACGCGGTCACCGTGGCCCGGACGGGCTCCATCACCCAGGCGGCGGAAGAACTGTTTATGGCCCAACCCAATTTGAGTAAGGCCATCCGGGAGCTGGAGGATAGCCTGGGGATCGAGATCTTCCGGCGCACCCCCAAGGGCATGGTGCCCACCGCCCAAGGGGAAGCCTTTTTGCGGTATGCGGCCAACGTGTTGGAGCAGGTGGAACGCATGGAAGCGCTAGGCCGGGGGGACGGCGGCGCCCAACGGTTTTGCGTGGCCATGCCCCACGCCGGGTATATCGCCGGGGCGGCGGCCCAGCTGATCGGGGAACAATCCATCACCGGGGAGATCCGTGTGGTGGAACTGGGCGGGATCGGCCCTCTGCGGGAAGTGCAGGAAGGCCGGGCGGATCTGGCCATCCTCCGGTATGCCCAGCCCCAGGAGCCTTATTTTGCCGACCTGATCGCCCGTAGCAGCCTCAATAGCCAAACCCTATGGGAATACGATTCCCGGCTTACGGTGCATGCCAACCATCCCTTGGCAGACCTGGCCCAGGTGGATATGGCCCAGCTGGCCGGCTTGCCGGAATTGCGCTTTTATGGCGAGGAGCCCGCTGCCCCCCAAGGCGGGGAGGGCCCCCGTATCCTCTTTTCCGACCGGGCGGCCATCCCCGGCCTGCTGGCCGCTACCCAAGGATACCTTTGGTCCTCTCCCCTGGACGGGGAATATATGGAACAGCATAGCCTGCGGCAACCGCCTTGCCCGGATGGCGGCGCCGGGAGCCGGCGGTGGCTGGATGTGCTGCTATATCCTAAAAGCCAGCGCCTTAGCCAGATCTATTTGCGGTTTGTGGACCTGCTGTATGCCGCCCGCAACGCGCTGACCTTTCAATAAGGAGCTTCCATAATTCAAAATAAGATATAAATTCATATAAAAATTAATATGGATAAGCCTGGGAATTGTTTTTCCAGCCTGGGTAGCAAGGAAAAATACCGATAATCCTATATCGATAAATAAATATCGATATGAGAATATCGGTATTTCGCTTTTTCGCCAAAGGTTTTACACTTAGATCGTAGCCTAGGCGGGCAAACTAAAAAGCAAAACAAAAATTTATCAATATTTAAGGAGGAACGAAAAAATGGCACGTTTCACCCTTCCCCGGGATCTATATCATGGCAAAGGCGCCCTGGATGCGCTCAAGGATCTCAAAGGCAAAAGGGCCATCGTGGTGGTAGGCGGCGGCTCCATGAAGCGGTTTGGTTTCCTGGACAAGGTGGAAGCCAACCTGAAGGCGGCGGGCATGGAAGTGGCCCTGTTTGAAGGCGTAGAGCCGGACCCCTCTGTGGAAACGGTGATGAAGGGCGCCAAGGCCATGCAGGAATTCCAGCCGGACTGGATCGTTGCCATTGGCGGCGGTTCCCCCATTGACGCGGCCAAGGCCATGTGGGCGTTCTACGAGTATCCGGACACCACCTTTGAGCAGCTGTGCATTCCCTTCAACTTCCCCACCCTGCGGACCAAGGCCAAGTTCTGCGCCATCCCCTCCACCTCCGGCACGGCCACGGAAGTGACGGCCTTCTCCGTGATCACCGACTATCACAAGGGCGTCAAGTACCCCCTGGCAGACTTCAACATCACCCCGGACGTGGCCATCGTGGACCCGGATCTGGCGGAGACCATGCCCAAGAAGCTCACCGCCCATACCGGTATGGACGCCATGACCCACGCCATCGAGGCCTATGTATCCACCCTGCACTGCGATTATACGGACCCCCTGGCCCTGCATGCCATCAAGATGATCAGCGAGGATCTGGTGGCCAGCTACAACGGCGACATGGACGCCCGGGACCGGATGCATAACGCCCAGTGCCTGGCCGGCATGGCCTTCTCCAACGCCCTGCTGGGCATCGTCCACTCCATGGCCCACAAGACCGGCGCCGCGTACACCGGCGGCCACATCGTCCACGGCTGCGCCAACGCCATGTACCTGCCCAAGGTCATCAAGTACAACGCCAAGGAGCCGGAAGCCGCCAAGCGTTACGCCCAGATCGCCAAGTTCCTGGGCCTGGCCGGAACCACCGACATGGAACTCACCGACGCCCTGATCGCCCACATCAAGGGCCTGAACGCCAAGCTGGATATCCCCGCTTGCATCAAGGATTACGAGGGCGGCATCATCGACGAGAAGGAGTTCCTGGAGAAGCTGCCCACCGTGGCCGAGCTGGCCGTAGGGGACGCCTGCACCGGTTCCAACCCCCGCAGCATCGACCCCAAGACCATGGAAAAGCTGCTCACCTGCTGCTTCTACGACACCGAGGTGGATTTCTAATCCTCCTTCTCCCTTTCAAAAAACCGCGCGGCGTCCCAAAGGGGCGCCGCATTTTTGCATATCCAAAAAGGCCGGGGGGCTCGTCAAGCCCAGACCCCCGAGGGCGAATAGGGGGCAACCCCAAGGGCAGGGAGGCTTAAGCCGCCTTCTCCCACATACCAAGCGCCTGCATCCATCGTTCACAATGGCCGTTGCGGGTCGCCGCCCTCTGGGGCGTTGAAGCTTTGCCAAACCAAACGAGCCCGCCGCTCCCGATGAGCGGCGGGCTTGCATATTTCGCTGGTCAACCAGAAAAGTTTTCCAGCCAGTTTTCCCCCGCTTTTTTCAAAAGCGGAAGGGGGGCGGAGCCGAGCGCCGCCAGTGGCGGAAGAAGCGAGGCGGAAGCCCAGTGAGCAAGGGAGTTGCAGGAAGCCGCCTTGG
>UQRU01000135.1 GCA_900543475.1 uncultured Eubacteriales bacterium | reverse complement strand
CCCCCCCCCCCCCCCCCCCCCCCCCCCCCCCCCCCCCCCCCCCCCCCCCCCCCCCCCCCCCCCCCCCCCCCCCCCGCTTCTCTATGCCATGGCCCCTTGCAAATAATCGTCGAAGGCCCGGTGGATCAGGGCATAGCCCGCCTCGGAAGGGTGGATGCCGTCCGCGGAGATCAGATCCCCATAGTTGTGCTTATCCAGAAAATAGGAGCGCACGTCCACCACCGGGAACCGGCGGCGTAGGGCCAGCTTCATGATGGCGGCGGAATACAGCTCCTGGTAGCGGTAGATCATCTGCTCCCCGCCCCCTAGCCATTGGATGATGTTGGCCCGGTTCAAGCCGTCCCGGCAGATAAAGGATAAGTACCGGCTGGCGTCCACGGGCGGCAGGGTCATAAGCAGGGGCTGGATGTTCCGTTGCAGCAGGTTTTCCGCCATGGTCTCCAGGGTTTTGACAAAGGACTCAATGGAGGTTTTGGGCTTATGCTCCCCCGTGGGGTCCGCGGCGATGGCCTTCCAATCGAAATCGCAATCGTTCCCGCCATACTCCACCAGGGCGATCTGACAGGGGGTCTTTTCCTGCAAATCCTTTTGCAGCATGGCATAACCCCGGTCTATGGTGCAGCCAAAGCGGGAACGGTTGGTAACCGCAAGATCGTACTTTTCGGCTAAGCGGGGCAAAAACCGGGGCAGTACGGAGCGGTATTTGCTGGCGCCCTCCGGGGTCGCCCCCTTCATGATGGAATCTCCGTAAATAATCACTTGGATCATGCCCAGCCTCCAATTTATCCAGAACTTGATTATCTAGTTTTAAAAACTAGATGTTATGATTAATATAGCACACTTCATCTGTTGTGTCAATGCGGGTTGACCGTTTTGTCATCTAAATGTTATAATTACGCCATACTATTTTGGAGGTTTGTATGGAATCCCTGTCCAAGCTATCCCCCCATTGTCCCCGCTGGGATGAATTGCCCCGGCTGGCCCTATATATGGATCAGGTATGTATTGCCGTGGGAGATGCCCTGGGGCCGTTTTTGCCCTGCCAGGAATATGCCCTCACTGCCACCATGGTCAATAAC
This sequence comes from uncultured Eubacteriales bacterium, assembly GCA_900543475.1. GTDB lineage: Bacteria > Bacillota > Clostridia > Christensenellales > CAG-138 > Pelethousia > Pelethousia gallinarum. The sequence continues at coordinate 3,441 of UQRU01000135.1, read as the reverse complement.
TATGTAAAGCAGCGGCTTATTACGCCCCCGGAAAAGAAAAAATATAGCCCTCTCCATGTGAGCAGGCTCATTATGATCACCCTATTCAAGCGGGTGCTGTCTCTAGGGGAGATCGCCGCCCTATTGGACGACCTATTTGCAAGCCGGGACCCCCAAGCCGGCTATGATTTATTTTGCCAGGCTTTGGAGGCCACCATCCAGGGGCAATCCTGTCCGGCCGGTTGCCCGCCGTTGCTGGCCGCAGCCCTCCGCTCTTTGGCGGGCAAGCTGGAATTTGAGCGGTTGCTACCCGCTCCTCCCCAATAGCAGGCTGGCCTACACACAATTGGACAATATTTTTTGCGGGCGCAGGGAACGTCCGCTCCAACGAAAAGATCATAAAGCGGCTTATGGCCGCTTTTTCCTTTTGGCTAAAATAAGCCGTTATACTGGGGCATGGGGTAATCCATCTCATAATTGCGGCACAGCTCTAAGAAGTCCTTTGCCAGAGGGGATAGGAACTTATCCTTGTGATATACGATATAGAACCGCCGGCAAAACCGCAGCCCCTCCACCTGTACCGGGATCACCAGCCCCCGCTCCAGGGGACCCAGGACCATGCGCTGGGGCAGCACGGCAATGCCGATGCCGCTGATCACCCCGTTTACCAGGGCGGTGGTACTGGTCGCCTCCCAAATCGGTTCAACGGAGAACCCCGCCGCCTCCACCGCCCGGTCAAATTCCTCCCGGGTGCCGCTCCCTTTTTCCCGAAGCAAAAACTGCTGCTGGCGGAACTCTTTCTGGGTCAAGCATTGCCCCGGGGTAAAGGGCCCGTTTGCCGGACAGATCACCGTGAGATGATCCATCATATAGGGTTCGGCCACCAATGCCTGGCCATGTACCGTCCCCTCCATCAAGGCAAAATCCAGGGTGTTGTCCAGCAGTTTTTCTTCCAGCCCTTCCGATGGGCCGATGGAAGCCTGGATCTGGGCCCCTGGATGCAGCTCCACAAAGGTTTTCACATAGCTGGGCAAAAACTGGGCGCCAATGGTGATGCTGGCCCCCACCCGCAGGGGACCGAATTTTTCCCCATTGCGCAGCTGTAATTCCATATCCGCAAACAGTTGGGCGATATGGCCGGCATACGCCTGAAATTGTTCGCCGGCGGCTGTCAGCTTGAGCCGCCTGCCTATGCGGTCGAACAGCCGCACCCCATAATAGGTCTCCAGCTCCTGTATGGCTAAACTCACCGCCGGCTGGGTCATGTGCAGGGCCGCCGCCGCCTGGGTCGTATTGCAGTGGCAATTACAGACCGCTAAAAAGATCTTCATGTGGCGCAGGGTCATGGTCGCACCTCGCTTATACGATTTTGATTATTAATATAATTAAATAATATTATTTTTCTTATTATTTTGCAAGGCGTATAATGCAGCACGAGGGAGGGATTGATCATGGATGCGAAAAAAAAGAAATTTTTAACCCTATTCTTATCCACCTTTACCCTGAGCGCCTGCACCTTTGGGGGTGGATTTGTCATCATACCCTTGATGCGTAAAAAATTCGTAGATCAGCTCCATTGGATCGAAGAGCAGGAAATGCTGGATCTGGCTGCTATTGCCCAATCCGCTCCGGGCGCCATTGCGGTGAACGCTTCCATCCTGGTGGGCTATCACGTGGCAGGGGTTCCCGGCGCCTTGCTAACGGTAACGGGCACCGTGTTGCCGCCCCTGCTCATCATATCGGTGATCTCCTTTTTTTATGCCGCCTTCCGCAGCAACCCCATCGTAAGCATGGCCATGAATGGCATGATGGCAGGGGTGGCGGCGGTAATCTGCGATGTGGTGGTCACCATGGGGATCCCCGTGCTGAAGATGAAGCGGGTCCTGCCCATTCTGGTATTGGTTGGAGTTTTCGTGGCCATACGCCTGTTCAACGTCAATATCATCCTGGTGATTCTCTTTTGCGGCGCCCTAGGCGCCTGGGATACCGCCAGACAGGCACGCAAAAAAAAGGAGCAAAACTGATATGCCTTACTTACAATTGCTTTGGAGTTTTTTCCAGATTGGCCTATTTAGCATCGGGGGCGGCTACGCAGCCATGCCCCTGATCCAGCACCAGGTGGTGGATCTCCACCCTTGGCTCACCATGACCCAGTTTGCCGACATCATGGCCATTGCCGAGATGACCCCCGGCCCCATCGCCATCAATTCCGCCACCTTTGTGGGCATCCAGGTGGCGGGGATCCCCGGGGCGTTGATCGCTACCTTTGGCTGCGTGCTCCCTTCCTGCGCCATCGTGATGCTGCTAGGCTATATCTATTATCGTTATAAAGGGCTATCCATGGTGCAGGGCGTGCTGGCGGGATTGCGGCCTGCCGTAATCGCCATGATCGCTTCCGCAGGTCTTTCCTTGCTCATTCTCGCCCTCTATGGCAGCCGGGAAATCACGGGAAGCATATGGAACATAAACCCTATTTCCCTTTTGATTTTCGGGGTCGGGATCTTCTTGCTGCGGCACTTTAAGGCCAGCCCGATTTCCATTATGCTTGGCGCCGGCGCCGCCGGCATCATTTTGTACTATCTCTTTTAAGCGGGAGGTAACACCATGGAATACCTGTTAAAGTCTGGCATATTGTATGGCCAGGATCAGACGAAACCCCTGGCCCGGATTAAAAGTTGCTTTTATTGTCCGGAAAAACAGATCCTCTCTTGGGATAATACCCTTTTGTGCCGCGCGCAGGTCCAGCACCGCAAAGGTGCCCCCGAAGGGAATGCCCCCCATTGCAAAGAATACATCCTGGAGGATGCCCAAGGTGCGCCCCTGGCAGTGGCTAGGCCGCAATACGCGCAGGACGCCCAAACCCAATACGATGATTGGTCCTTATGCCATATGCCCCGGGTGGATCACGCCACGGTAACCGTGCAGGGTTCCGCCTACCGGTTGGTCATGCACAACAGCCAAAACTATTCCCTACTGGCGCCCGATGGCGCCGTGGCGGTTCAGGTGCTCCATCGGGGCGTGGCCGGGGGCTGGGACATCCAGGATCAATGTCAGCATACCCCCTGCTTTTTATGCGGCCTGTTCGCCTTTTGCCGGTATATGGAACGGGAAAATGAATTCCCAGTGGTTTGAAGCCCGCTCTGCCTTTTCCAGCATGCGCCAGGTAAGCTCCCTTTGCGCTCTGCCCCGTCCCTATGCCGGCTGTTAACGGCCTGTTATATCCTTGCGCCAGCGGATATGGCCATAGGGATGCATGCCAAGGCTGGCGTTGGGCCCGATGCCCTTTCGCCCATAGGGCCGGGATGGCGCCCGGGGGGGCGGCGGGCGCGCCAGCGCGCTGGCCGCATATAGGGCGGGGCCATTGGCCCCGCCCTATATGCGGCGCGTTTTGCAGGCCCCGGCCAGGCAAACCCCCCCCCCCCCCCCCCGCCCCCACCCCGCCCAAGCGGCCGCCGCCAACCC
>UQRU01000134.1 GCA_900543475.1 uncultured Eubacteriales bacterium | reverse complement strand
CATCTTCTTTATCTTACCACGAAAAAAGTAGATACCCATACTTTTTATGAGTGTCTACTTTCATTTTACAGGTGCAGGCGTTTTTTTTATAGCCCCCGGGCTTTTAGATCCTGCACCATTTCTACATAAACGTCGCAAATATCCAATATGCCTTTCCCTTGCTTTTTAAAGGGCCGCCTGCGGAAATCCACTTCATCCAGATGGGAGATCCCGCGTCTCCCCGGCCCCTGTAGCACATGGGATACCGCTCCCCATTGGGCCGAGCTTACGGATACCAGCCCGTCGTTATCCCCTTCCAGCCATTGGATCACCAAATTTGCCGTTCCCAGGTTGATGTCGCTCCATGGAGCCGCCATCACGCAGGCATAGCTTTGGTAAAACACCTGGGGTTGGTTGGGATTTTCCCTATTGAAGGCCGCCATGGCTGCGGTGGAAAAGCCCTGGCAAACCGCCAGAAAATCCGGCTTTTTATCACCCGCCAGCCGAATCCAGTTGTTTACCGCCAGGGCAGCCAGGCTGAATAGGGGCCGAGGCGCTTCCAGCAGCCGGTCGATCACCCGGCTGCCCCGGTGTGGCGTTCCCACGGTGGTAATGCTGGCGATTTTATCCCCCATCCTCAGGCTGGAAGCTAACGCACGCGCTTCTAAGCCCCCCTTGGAATGGGCGATGATATTCACCTTTTCGGCCCCGGTTTCTTCCAAGATCTTAAGCAGCCGGCCCTTTAGGAATTGGGCGTTATCCCCTACGCTGGCCCAGCAATCCTGCCGTCCATAGTATAGCGCTGCCCCATGGGCCTCCAGTGCGCCGGGGATCCGGCCCCAGTACAGGGGCCGCTTCAAGTCCCGAAAGCCCGCGCCGTGAAGCAGCAGAATGGGATAACGGGTCTTGCAGCGATCGTCCATGATCCGCTCCTTTTCTGGCTGCTATGCCTCCTTGGCAAAGGAGCCTGTATACAGCCGGTAATACCGCCCCTGCTGAGCGATCAGATCGTCGTGATCCCCACGCTCCACAATGCGGCCCTGCTCCAGCACCATGATGGCCTTAGCGTTCTGCACCGTGGATAGCCGGTGGGCGATGACGAACACCGTACGGCCTTCCATCAGCCGGTCCATGCCTTCCTGTACGATGGATTCGGTACGGGTATCGATGGAGCTGGTGGCCTCGTCCAGGATCATCACCGGCGGGTTGGCCACCGCCGCCCGGGCGATGGACAACAGCTGCCGCTGGCCTTGGGATAGGCCGCTGCCATCCCCTTCCAGCACCGTGTCGTAGCCGTGGGGCAGCCGAATGATAAAATCATGGGCGTTGGCCAGCTTGGCGGCGGCGATCACGTCCTCGTCTGTTGCGTCCAACTTGCCGTAGCGGATGTTATCCATTACCGTGCCGGTAAACAGGTTGGTATCCTGAAGCACCATGCCCAAACTGCGCCGCAAATCGGACTTGCGGATCTCCCGCACGTCGATGCCATCGTAAAGGATCTGGCCTTGGTTGACATCGTAGAAACGGTTGATCAGGTTGGTAATGGTGGTTTTGCCTGCGCCTGTGGCGCCTACAAAGGCGATCTTCTGGCCGGGCTTAGCGTAGAGGGATACGTCGTGCAATACCAGTTTATCCTCCACATAGCCAAAGTCCACGTGAATCAGTCGCACATCCCCTTGCAGCCGGGTATAGTTCACCTGGCCGTCCTCATCTACCCGCTTCCAAGCCCATTTGCCTGTGCGGACCTTGCTCTCCGTCAGGGAGCCGTCCGCCTCTTCCCGCACCCGGACCAGGGTGACCGTACCTTCATCGGATTCCGGCGCTTCATCCATCAGCTTGAAGATCCGCTGGGCGCCTGCCAAGGCCATTACCACGGAATTGAGCTGCTGGGAGATCTGGTTGATGGGCATGACAAAGCTGCGGGTCAATTGTAGGAAAGATGCAATGGTACCCAATGTAATGGTCCCCACCCCGCCGATGGCCATAGCGCCGCCGGCAATTGCCACCACCACGTACATTAAATAACCCAGGTTCCCCATGATGGGCATGAGGATATTGGCAAACCGGTTGGCATTGGTGGCGTTTTTGCACAGCTCTTCATTTAATTTATCAAAGCCTTCCTCTGCTTCTTCTTCATGGCAAAATACCTTTACCACCTTTTGGCCATTGATCATTTCCTCAATGTAGCCATTTACCGTACCCAGGGCCCGCTGTTGCTCCACAAAAAAGCGTCCGCTTTGCCCGGCGATTTTTTTCGTCACCTGCAGCATAAGCACCACGCAGACGAGCACCACAATGGAAAGCACCGGGCTCAAGCTGAGCATGGCCCCGCATACCGCCAGGATGGTCACCGAGGAGGATACCAGGTTGGGCAAAGACTGGGAGATCATTTGCCGCAGGGTATCCGTATCGTTGGTGTAGTGGCTCATCACATCCCCGTGGGTGTGGGTATCAAAATACTTTACCGGCAGGGTTTGCATATGGGCGAACATATCGTCCCGGATGGTCTTTAGCACACCCTGGGACACCTTGACCATAAGCCGGTTATACGAAAAGCTGGCAATGATACCCGCCAGGTAAATGAGCGCCATTTGCAGCAGCGCCCCAGCCAGAGGAGTATAATCCGGCACGGCCTGTTGAAGCATGGGGGCAATATAGTCATCGATCAGCTGCTTAAGAAACAGGGAACCTGCCACGCCAGCCACTGCGCTGATCAATATGCATACGACCACCAGGATACAGCGGAATTTATAGGGCTTGAAAACATAGCCAAGCAAGCGTTTTGTCGTGCCTTTATCGATCTTCTGTCCGGGTATCCGGACGCCTCGGGGCATTTTATTCATCAAAATCCCCTCCCCTCATCTGGGAATGAAATACTTCCTGATAAATGGTGTTGGACGCCAACAAGGATTCATGGTTCCCGATCCCATTGATGCGGCCCTTATCCATGACGATGATCATATCCGCATCCTGCACGCTGGCAACCCGCTGGGCAATGATCAGCTTGGTGGTATGGGGGATCTGGGTCATGAAGGCCTGCCGGATAGCCGCATCCGTGGCGGTATCCACCGCGCTGGTGGAGTCATCCAGGATCAACACCTTGGGCTGCTTGAGCAAGGCCCGGGCAATACAAAGGCGCTGCCGCTGGCCGCCGGATACGTTGGTACCGCCCTGTTCGATGTAGGTATCATAGCCTTCCGGGAGCGAGCGGATAAAGCCATCCGCCTGGGCCATCTTGCAGGCCTGCTCGATCTGCTCCTGGGTCGCATTGGGGTTGCCCCAGCGCAGGTTTTCCTTGATGGTGCCGGAAAACAGCACGTTCTTTTGCAGCACCATGCCCACGGCTTTGCGCAGGGTCTCCAGGTCGTATTCCCGTACGTCCTTGCCGCCCAGCTTTACCGCGCCCTCCGTTACATCGTACAGCCGGGGGATCAACTGCACCAGGGAAGATTTACCTGCGCCCGTCCCGCCGATGATCCCCACCGTTGCCCCGGCGGGTATATGCAGATCGATGTCCTTGAGGCACATTTCTTTGGCTTCCTTCGCATAGCGGAAGGACACATTCTCAAAATCAATAGAACCATCCACCGGCTCCTGGAAGGCCTCCGGCCCAGGCAAGGCGGGGTTGGTAATGTCGCTCTTTTCATCCAATACTTCTGCAACACGCTCGGCGCTGGCCCGGGAGATGGCGATCATCACCACGATCATGGACAGCATCATCAGGCTGGTGAGGATCTGGATGGAATAAGTCATCACGGTCATCAACTCGCCGGTGGTCATGGTGCCCCCTACGATAAAGCCCGCGCCCAACCAGCTGGCGCCCAGCATACATCCATATAGGGCAAACTGCATCAGGGGCATGGAGAAGCTCAGCATCCGTTCTGCCTTGGAAAAGTCCCGGTAGATCTTATCCGATACCTGGTTGAACTTATCCACCTCATGCGCTTCCCGCACATAGGCCTTTACCACCCTTACGCCCCGCAGGTTCTCCTGGACCACGTTGTTGAGCTTATCATAGGTTTTGAACACCCGTTCAAAAATCGGATGCGCCCGGGACATGATCAAATACAAGCCCACGGCCAGCAGCGGAATGGCTGCCAGGAAGATGATGGCGATGTTCGGGTTGATTTTCAACACCATCACCAAGGAAAACAAGAACATCAACGGGCTACGGACAGCGACCCGGATGATCATTTGAAAAGCGTTCTGGATATTGGTCACGTCTGTGGTCAGTCGGGTAACCAGGCTGGCTGTGGAAAACCGGTCGATATTAGAAAAGGAATAGTTCTGTACCGCATAATACATATCACGCCGCAGGTTTTTCGCAAAGCCTGCGGACGCGCTGGCGGCATAATGACCGGACAGGGCGCCGAACACCAGGGCAAGCAAACAGCTAACCGCTAAGATCCCTCCCACTTTTAGGATGGCGGACATATTTCCGGCGTCTACCCCATCGTCGATCAAGCGTATCATAAGGAAGGGGATGAGCACTTCCATGACCACTTCAAGGGAAACAAACAGCGGCGCAAAAAAGGAATCCCTCTTATATTCCCGCACGCTGCGCAACAGCTTTCTTACCATTTGCATACCTCTAATCCAGTCTGCAGGCTCCCAGGCCAACGGCCTATCCCCCATAATCGTCAGCCTGTCGAAAAACCCCCGGGGGTTCGGGGGCCGCAGCCCCCGGAGGCTTTGATCGGATTTGGCGACATGCGCG
>UQRU01000133.1 GCA_900543475.1 uncultured Eubacteriales bacterium | reverse complement strand
TGCCCCGTCAAGCGGTTGTATCCCCGCACCCGGCCAAAGTCCTGGCCATAATGGCCGGATACGGGCGGCACTACAAATTTATAGTAAATGAGGGTAGCATCCTCAATGCCCGGCTCAAACAGGCTACTGTCCGGCCCGGTGAGCATCAGATTACCCGCACGGTTGGGATCGCCCATGAGGAACATGATGCGCTTGGCCGGACTTTGCGCACCGAATGCATCTACCGCATATACCTTTACGATTTGCCTGCCCTCGGGATAGGCGTAGGTTTCACTGGGCCGGTTTTCCCAAACGTATTCCACCGCATCCCCATCTGGGTCAAGGGCGTTGGCGGTGATGGTGACGGTATTCCCCGGTAGGATGAAGGGCGCGGAAGGCGTGCGAAGGATGGTAGGCCGTTCTGGGGGCTGGTTGGAGATGGTAAAGGGCACCTGTGTCCAGGGGCTGTATGCGCCAAAGCTATCCCTGGCCCGAACCCGGACGGTATGGCTGCCAAGGGGATAATAATCATCTGCCGTCCGGCCATCCCATTCATATGTCACCGGATCGTTGTCCGGGTCGGTGGCGGTGGCCGTAAAGGTGACAAAGGCTTTTCGGTTTGCCACCTGATCCCGGTGAATGGTGGCAGTGCCTACGGGGGCGTCCGGGGGCGCGTTGGGCACCTCAAAGGCTACGGGCGTCCAGGCAGAATCGTCGCCCACGCTGTCCCGGGCCCGGACGCGAACGGTATGAACGCCCACGCCGAAGTAATCATCTCCCCGGCCCATCCATTCCAGCGTCACTTCATCCCCGTCCGGGTCGGTGGCCGTGGCTGCAAATTCCACCAGCACCTTGCCGTTGCTGCGCTGCGCGGTAACGACGGCTGTACCCTCCGGTGCATTGGGCCGCCGGTTGACAACCCGGATCTGCCTGGTTTGGGAAAATACCCGGCCGGTATAGATATCCGCTGCGCTGGCGGTGATCTGATATTCTCCCAGGCTGGCAAAGGAGATCGAGCCGCCTGCATCCGTTAGAGTTCCGGCGTATTCCGCATCCCTGCCGTTCTGCTTCACGCTCCATTGGATGGATTGTCCCTGGAGATCGGCTTCGCCCATTTTCACCGATATTTCGGTATTCCGGTAGGTGGTGGCAGGCACGGTGAAGGGGATTTTCATAAGGGGATATACGGTGATATCCGCCTCATAGGGTTTCCCGCCGTCGGTTTGGCCTGTTAAGGTATAGGTTCCTGCCTCCCGGAAGGTGATAAAACCGCCTGTGTCCGTCAGCGTTCCGGCAAAGGCGTCCGCAAGGGGCATTTCTTGACCATCCTTCTGAACGCGCCATGTAACGCTGCCCTCTACACCGCCCAGCACTTCCATATCTACCACGGTATCCGTGTAAGCGGTCTTGGGCAGGCCAAAGCCGAATTTTCCCACCGGCAGGATCTCAATGTCCTGGGATACGGTGACGGTTTCCCCGGCGCTGCTCTTTGCCGTGGCGGTGAGGGTATAGGTTCCCGGGGCGTCAAAGACGATGCTGCCGCCGTTGGCGTTTAGGGTTCCCTGATAAGTCCCGCCGGTGGGGATGCCGAAAAGCCCGGCCTTGCCAACGGTCCAGCTTACCTGGGTCACATTGCGGGAGGCTGGATTCACCACCACCTGGGCCCCCACGCTGGCTGCGGCGGGCAGGCCGAAGTCAAATATAGGGATAGCGGTAGCTTCCGCCTGTGCCGAAGAGGTGGAGACGGGCTTAGATGCAGCGCTGTTTGTAACATCGGCGTTTGAACCGCTACTGTTGTTTGGCAGCTCGGGGGTTGTCACGGCGGGATTATCGGTGGGCGCAGCTGCTTCCGGCGTAAGGGTGGGGGAAGCCGTGGGAAGCGTTGGAGCCGTTACCGCCTCCGGCGTAGGGCTGGGCGTAGCGATGGGGGCAAGGCTTTGGGTTGGCGCAGGCGTGCTTTCCGGTATGGGGCTGATATCCACCACAGGCGTGGGTTCCGGCTCTCTTTTCCGGGCGGCGCTACAGGATACTGCCAGCACGATGATCCCGATCACCAGCAGCAGGCAAACCCCGCCCACGATCAGCAATTTTGTGCGTCTGTCTAATTGATCCATAGGATAATCCTTTCTAAGCTAAAGTGGTTTCCGTTTCTTGAGAAATAGGGTATAATCAAGGCATAGGGAGGTGATGGCCGTGCCGGGATTGGAAGATATTCGCTGCGGAATTTTAGCGGTAGCGCCCCGCTATTCCATAAAAAAAGTATCCCTTTTTGGCTCCTATGCGGAGGGACGGCAAACCGCTGCCAGCGATATTGATCTACTGGTGGAGTTCCGAGAGCCGGCGGTATCATTGCTTACCTTGGCCGCATTGCGGCAGGACTTGGAAGCACAGCTTGGCGTTGCCGTAGACGTGCTCCATGCGCCGCTTCCTCAGGAGGCCATGATTCATCCCGGAAAGGTGGTCCCCTTATATGAATGAGCGGGACAAACAGCTCCTGTTTCGGTTGATAAGCGAAGCCCGTATGGTTTCAACGCTGATTGCCGGCATGGATCTGCAAGGATTTCTTGCAGATGAGAAGACCAAGCGGGCGGTATGCATGACGCTCATCAATATCGGAGAACTTGTAAAAAACCTTTCGGAGGGATTTCGTGCCAATCATGCCCATATCCCCTGGCGGGCCATAAGCGGATTACGGGATATAACCGCCCATAAGTATCAAACCCTGCGCATGGAAGACGTATGGCTAACTGCAACACAAGATATCCCCCAGCTGGAAGCGGAATTGAAACAGCTGTGACCACGGAAAGCGCTTACTTTTCTATGGGATACGTTGTCCCTTACAAAAGAAATATGGATGTGTAAAACGAAAGCCGCCCATGCATATGAGCGGCTTTGGTAATGCAACCGTGATGTTTGTTATGCTTTGTTCTCCCATATCCATTGCAGCAATTCATCGTATTGAACGGAACCGTCTGCTACAGCCAATCCGATCCGGGCGACTGCCATCATTTCGCCAGTTCCGCAAAGGCAGGGCGGTAACGTTTGAGGATGCGGGCAGCCACGATATCAATGGCTTCCTCTTCCGTCAATTCCAGATCGGGATTCTGCTCCAAATCGATCAAACAGTATTTGGGCCTGCCGTCCTCAGAAATGATGACTGCTCCCATCTTGTCCGCAAGTTGGGCAACTTTGAAAAAATTTTGGCTCGCTTCCGTAATGGATACAATGTTGTTGCTGTCGATGTTCATATCCGCGCCTTCCATCCTGTTGGTTTCTGCTTCTATCAAGATGCCCAGTGTATGGTTATCATTCAACCTAGCCAAAGATCTTTCCTCATGGCTTTTGCAACATTGCGATAACTATTTTTAGTAGGTGAATCTAAAAACTTTTTCATTTCAGAAAGAACGTTATCAGAAGCATAAAGGTGTGAAAATATATAATATGCTTCAATTTCGTCTAAAAAGAAAGCAGCTCTTTTTTCTTCACTCAACTGCTGTAATCTTTTGGTTCGTTCCGCGTCCAACTGCACATGATAGTACATTTCCGCGTCTAATACTACGAGCATAGTCGACAATATAGTCGACAATATTGTTTGATAGCGATGTTCAATCGTCTCTGCCCGCCTCTCAAATTTAAGTAATTTCTTTTTTGGAGATGCATTGCACAAATATTTATTATTGAGAGAATAATAGAACTTAGCCCTATTGTTGATACGATCATTTGAAGTGTCATATTTACCTCCGTATATTTTTTTAAATCAAACCAAGAATAATTATATACTAGAAAACCTCCAAATTTAATTTTCTTTTCCATACCGCACCAGGACAGCAATGCTCGCGCCGCTGCTAATGAGCAGAGTCAAAGCCATGGCCATCACCATGTTGCGCCTATCGGCGGCAATGTCTGGCTTCCATGGTTCCATAAAGGGTAGCTTTTTAATTCAAATTGGTTGCTTTTTTGAAAGGCGGGGAATAGTCGATTTTCCGCAGGAATAAAGCCCCGGAACAAACGCAAAAGCTGGTTTTGCCCACCACAAAAAATCCAGAGGGCAATAAAAAGCTGTTTAAATTAGCTTTTCGTAATCCCGTGCCCCGTAGAAGAAGCGTAGGACATAGATGGCTTTTTCGGCCTCATCCACCCGATACACCATCACATAGCGCCTGATGATGGCCCGACGGTATTGTAAGGCTTTAAGCCGGGGATCGTGACATTCTTCAAACAGAAACGGCATCTCTTCCATCCGCGCATAGCACGCATCCACTTCATCAAGAAATGATGCGGCAGCATCGGCGTTATCCAATTCCTGGGTCATGTATGTCACGATCTCCTCTAGGTCTTTGGCCCCTAGGGGCGTCACCCTAATCTTATACCCCATGCTTGGCCCTCAATTCCTGTAAAGCCGCTCGGGCATCTACCGTTTTACCTGCATGGATCTCGCCCTCAGCTTCAGCAAGCTTTGCATATACGTCCTGCATGAGCATCCGTTCCTCATATGCCTCCATGCTCATAAGGACCATTTTGCCATATCCGTTCTTCGTAATAAAAATCGGTTCTTTGGACGCGCTGCACATCTCGTAGATGGCAGCGGTATCCTTCAAATCCCGGATCGGAATAATTCGCGGCATAGCTACACCTCCTTGTGGCCTTATTATATCATAATTATACCACGGTTTCAAAAGAATTATGGTAAGCCACATTAAAATGCAAACCGAATTTGCGGGGCTCTATAAAACCCAGCGTATAACATTGGGTAAAGGTTACGAAAGATTCCGCTGCAATAAGGCAGATATTTCCTCCATCTCCCAAGCTCGTTACCGCTTTCTCCTATGCCTCACCAGGGCAACAATTCCCACGCCGCTGCCAATGATTAGGGTCAAAGCCATGGCGATCACCACGTTGAATTTATCGGCGTCAATGCCCAGCTTCACCTGCGGGGTGTTGGTGACCACCACTT
>UQRU01000132.1 GCA_900543475.1 uncultured Eubacteriales bacterium | reverse complement strand
GGGGGGGGGGGGGGGGCCGCCCGGCGCGCTTTTTTTTTTGGGGGGGGGGGGGGGGGGGGGGGGGGGCCCCCCCCCGCGCCCCCAAAACCGCCGCCGCCCCCCCCGGGCGCCATCCCGGCCCAAGCGTCCTCAGCGATCCCCAAAACCTACGAATGCTTAAAGTAAAAACGGCTGCAAACCATTGAACACATAGCCGGTACAGATGATTCCAACCAGGCAAATGGCAACAAAAATAGCAAGGAGTTTTGGCTTTACCGCTTTTTTCAACAGGATCATGGAAGGCAAGCTCAAGGTGGTGACCGCCATCATGAAGGAGAGGACGACCCCCAGCTGTGCGCCTTTGGCCAGCAAGGCTTCCGCAATGGGGATGGTGCCAAAAATATCGGCATACATAGGCGTTCCCGCCAGGGTAGCCAGCAGCACCCCAAAGGGATTATGAGCGCCCAATAGGCGCACCACAAAATCCTCTGGGATCCAATTATGGATCACCGCGCCGATGGCCACGCCAACCAGCACATAGGGATATACCTTTTGTAAGGTAGCCAACATCTGATCCTTTGCGTAGCAGAGCCGGTCTTTGGCTGTAAGGGCAAGGGATTGCCCTTCCGCCTGCCTGGCCTGGCGTATAAAATCCGCCACCTGGTCCTCTAGGCCCAACCGCTGGATCAGGCTGCCCCCCAGGACCGCCACCGCCAAGCCAAACAGCACATAGGCCACCGCCACCTTGGGGCCAAATATGCTCATCAGCAATACCAGGCTGCCTAGATCCACCATGGGGGAAGAGATCAAAAAGGAAAATGTGACGCCCAATGGCAGGCCCGCGCTGGTAAACCCCATGAACAATGGGATGGAGGAGCAGGAGCAAAAGGGGGTCACCGTACCCAAGAGCGCGGCGATACAATTGGCGCCCAAGCCGTGAAATTTACCCAGGATGCGTTTGCTGCGTTCCGGGGGGAAATAGCTTTGGATGTAGGAGATGCCGAAGATCAGCAGGCAAAGGAGCAGCAGGATCTTGACCACATCGTATAGGAAAAACTGCAGGCTCCCGCCCAGCCGGCTGGCGGGATCCAGGCCCAGAGCCTCCACCAGCCTGCCCATCCAGCCATTGAGCCACCGCATCCCCAGGACTTGGTATTGGATAACGTTCCAAATGCTTCGTAAAATATCCATATAATCCGCCTTTACATTTATAGATTTACATATATCAATGTTTTTTCGTCAAGAGAGGGACCCCTCCATTGGCAGGCGATCAGGGCCGGCAATCCCAGCGCATCCCTCCGCCGGGGGCGGTGAGCATTTGTACGCAGGCACGGATCTGGGCAGCGTTTTCCTGGGAAATGGAATAATGGGTCCACCGCCCTTCCTTGCGCCCCGTCACGATCCCCGCATCGCATAGGATCTTCATGTGGTGGGACAGGGTGGATTGGGAGATCTGCAAATATTCCAGCAGTTTGCAGGCGCACAGTTCCCCTCCGCCCAGCAGCAGCAGAATACGAATGCGGTTTTCATCCCCCAGGGCCTTGAACACCGAGGCTGCCTGTTTTACCTGTATGATCTGGTTCACTTGCTCCGCTCCTTTTCCAATAGCTTCACGATGGCCTGCACCGTGGCCGTCCGGCCGCTGAGCACCAGCTTCCCGTCCACCATCAGGGAGGGAGCAGCCATGACCCCCAGCCGCACGATCTCCACCAGATCCTCCACCTTTTCCACCCGGGCGGTTATGCCGGCCTTTTCCAGGGCGGCCAGGGTATTGGCGTACAGGGCGTCGCATTTGTCGCATCCCATGCCGATGACTTTGATTTCCATTCGTTCGCGCTCCCTTCCGTTTCAGGCTCCCTCAATTGTGCAGCTGCACCGGCAGCCCCACCTGGGCTTGCCAGGTATCGTGGATGCGGCGGATCAGCTGGATGCCGGTCTTGGAAATGAACACCAGCTGGGAATTTGCACGGGCCTGGCAGGGCTTGCGGTCGATCCGGTCCCCTACCACGTCCACCTGTTGCCAGCCCATATCCGTTTGGCAAAAGCCCTTGATCCGGTAGCAGTCCGGCAAAACCCCTTCCAGGAAGCGCCGCAGCTTCTCCCAGGGCACGCTGATTTCAAAGGAAATGGAAAAGGTCTTAGGCTTGGTGTCCACGGTATTGGTGCTGGCCTCCCCTGGCGCCCACTGATAATCGCTTAGGTCTTGCTCCAACAAGCGGGGGTCCAAGCGGCCTTGTTCCGTCTCCACGATCAAGCAATTTTCATTGTATTGCCGGATCTGCTCCTTCACTGCCTGGACCCGCGCCGGGGAGATCAGGTCGCATTTATTCAGCAAGGCAATGTTGCAATGGACGATTTGCCGGACGACCGTCTCCAAGTCCGCCGCGTTCTCCAAAAAATCCACCCCGTCCACCAGGCATATGGTGCCGGCCAAGGTATAGGGTTGATCGGCACATAGCACCTCTACCGCCGCCAGGATCTCCTCCAGGTTGGAAGGGTCTGCCAAGCCGGAGCTTTCCACGAACAGCATATCCAACCCCTGCTTGCTCATCTCTGCCAGGGCGGATACAAATTGCAGCTTGAGGCAGGAGCAGAAGATGGAGCCATTGCTGATCTCCCGCATCTCAATATCCCCCCGCTGGAGCAGCGCCCCGTCGATGGACAGCTTGCCAAACTCATTTTGGATCACCCCGATCTTTTTCCCCGCCACGCCCCCGCCGTTGAGCAGCGACAATAGCATGGTGGTTTTCCCCGCGCCTAAAAACCCTGTGAGCAGGTATAACTTGATGGGCTGGTGCATGACATCCTCTCCCTTTCCTTCCCTTTGGGCGCTGGCCCCGGTTTCCGTTCCAGCGCCATGGATAATATATCGATCTTTATCAATATTATATTATATTCATGTTTTTCGATATGTCAACCGGGTTTCCCTCCTTTTTCTTGTTTTCGCCTCCATGCCGGGGCGCAGAGAGGACGGAAGCGTTGACTTTGGCGCTGGGAAAGGATATATTGAAAATGGTATTTTCTTTATCGGTTCTGTAGGATGCCCGAAAATCAATACAAACGGAGGATGCTTTTATGAAAATCGTCGTGGTTGGCGGTGTGGCCGGCGGTGCTTCCGCAGCAGCCCGGGTCCGGCGTCTGGATGCCAAAGCGCAAATCGTGATGCTGGAGCGGGGCGCACACGTCTCCTTTTCCAATTGCTGCTTGCCCTATCACTTGAGCGGTACCATTCCAAACAGCGAAGCCCTGGTACTGATGACCCCGGAGCGGTTCCGCAAGCAACACGACATCGACGCCCGGACCAACAGCGAAGTGCTGGCCATCCACCGAGCGGAAAAATATGTGGAAGTCAAGGACCTATTGACTGGCCGGGTCTATAACGAGCCTTATGACAGGCTGATCCTGGCGCCTGGCGCCAGCCCCATCCTGCCGGGAAGCATTCCCGGCATCCGGGGGGAAAACGTATTCGCCATCCGGAACGTAACGGATATCCAGGCCCTTAAAGCCTACCTCGATCAACCGGGCAAAGATCGGGTCGCCGTGGTGGGAGGCGGGTTCATCGGCATCGAGGCCGCAGAAAACCTCCGGGAGGCCGGCAAAACGGTATGCCTGATCGAAGGGCTGGAACAGGTCATGGCCCCCTTCGATTTCGATATGGCCCAGCTTCTCCACAAAGAGCTGGACGATCACGGCATCCGCCTCTATCTTTCCAGCATGGTGACCGGCATCCAGGCCGACTGCGTAGAGGCCCAAACCAACGGCGTCCCCTTTACCGTGCCGGCGGATGTGGTGGTCATGGCCATCGGCGTCGCCCCGGAGACCAAGCTGGCAGCGGAGGCTGGCCTGGAGATCGGCAAGACCCGGGGCATCAAGGTGAACCATAATTATCAGACATCGGACCCCGACATCTATGCCGTAGGGGACGCGGTGGAGTCCTATGACGCCCTGCGCCACTGCCCCGGCCGTCTGGCCCTAGCCGGCCCCGCCCAGCGTCAGGCCCGGGCTGCGGCGGATCACATCTACGGCATTCCCCACAACAACCGGGGCTACATTGGCTCCTCCTGCATCCGGGTCTTTTCCCAAAATGCCGCCGCTACCGGCCTGAATGAAAAACTGGCCCAGGCAGCCGGCTATTCCTATGATTCCGTCCTCATCTTCCCCACGGATAAAGTGGGCATTATGCCGGATAGCCACTATATGGCTTTCAAGCTGGTGTTTGAAGTGCCCACCGGCCGCATTTTAGGCGCCCAGGCCGTCGGCCAAGGGGCCGTGGATAAGCGGATCGACGTGATCGCCGCCATGATCACCATGGGGGCTACCCTGGAGGATCTCAAAGAGTTGGAGTTGTGCTACTCCCCTGTGTTCGGTACCGCCAAGGATGTGGTGAACCAGGCTGCCCTAGTGGGCCTCAATCTGCTCTACAACCGCTTCCGCCAGATACATGTTTCCCAGGTACGGCCCTTGGTGGAGCAGGGCGCCTATATCCTGGATGTCCGGGAGGCCGGGGAATTCGCCGCCGGCCACATCCAGGGCGCCCACAACATCCCCCTAAGCCAGCTGCGGGAGCGCATGGAGGAGATCCCCCGGGATATTCCCGTCTACGTCCACTGCCGCTCCAGCCAGCGCAGCTATTACGCCATCTGCTGCCTGCAGGGGAACGGCTTCGCCAACGTTTACAACATCAGCGGCTCCTTCCTGGGCATTTGCCTCTACGAATACTTCAACGACAAAGCCCAGGGCCGTACCCCTATCGTAACCAAATACAACTTCCGCTGATCTGCCTTTACCAGCCCGCCAAGCCGGGCCCGGGGGGCGCGGGGGGGGGGGGGGGGGGGGGGGGGGGGGGGGCGCGCCCCCCCCCCCGCCCCCCCCCCCGGGGGGGGGCCGGGGGCCCCCCCCCCCCCCGGGCGCCCAAGCGAGGGGGCGCGGCACGGCCGGCCCGCCCCGCCGCGCCCCGCGCAGCCCCC
>UQRU01000131.1 GCA_900543475.1 uncultured Eubacteriales bacterium | reverse complement strand
CGCGGGGGCCCCACCGCCCCGGGGCCCCCCAACCCGCGGCCGCCCCCCCCCGCGGGGCCGGCTGGCCGCTGGAAAGGGGGGAGCGTCCTACGCCGGATCTATGCCTGCCACAGGGGCTCCGGATATAGGCCCCGGGCTTTACAGGCGGCAATGGAGGCCACCACCTGAGGTTTGTCCGCCTTGTAGGTGACGCCGAACCAGGTATCCGGGGAGCGCAGCACCCGGATGGAAGCATCCCCCCGGGCCATGGCGGCCTGCACCGCGTTGGGGAGCAGGTCCTCGTACTTGAGGGGATCCGCCTCCATGCCGGCCCGGAGGTGTTCCCGGAAATTCCGGTCCAACAGGGGGAGCATTTCGGGCCCAAAGCCCCAGAAATTCATGGAGACCGGGGTATTTCCAGGCAAGGGGGTGTAGGTGGCGCCCCCGTCCTCGGTGAAGGCGCCGCCGTCGCCCTGACGGATGATGGCCTTACGCTCCACGATGTGGGTCAGGTGTTCGTCTTCCACCGCGCAGATGCCCCGGGCCACGGAGCCGTGGTCCGTAAGGGTGTTGGCCAGCTGCCAGGCCACCAGGGCATGTTCTCCTTGGGGCCGGGGGCTGCAAAGGTATTGGTGGATGCGCTGGTAAGCGGTGGGGCCGTAATAGTCGTCCGCATTGATGGCGCAGAAGGGCCGGCCGGCGATGGCCTCCTGGGCGCACAGCAGGGCATGGGTGGTGCCCCAGGGCTTGACCCGGCCCTGGGGGACCTGGAAGCCTTCAGGCAAGGCGTCCAGCCGTTGGAAGGCATAGCGCACCCGGGCATGGTGAGAGATGCGATCGCCGATGGCGCTGCGAAAATCCCCTTCCAGCTCCTCCTTGATGATGAAGATCACTTCCTCGAACCCGGCTTTCAGGGCGTCGTAAATGGAAAAGTCGATGATCAGGTTGCCCGCAGGATCCACGGGATCCATCTGCTTGAGGCCGCCGTAACGGCTGCCCATTCCGGCTGCCATAATGACCAATACTGGTTGCATGGGATAACCTCCTTTAAGGCTTGGGGGTGGTGGCTGCAGGCAAGGCGCCGGAAGGCGCGCCTGCGGGCAGGGTCAACATCAGGTCATGGTGCTTGACAGGGACGCCTTGGGCCACTGGGGTGGCGTTGCGCTGCACCATTTCGTTTACGGTGTTTTCATTGAAGCCAGGCACATGCTTCATCAGGGGGACCAGCCGCTTGACTGCGGCCTTATCCGTCAGGCCCACCAGATCCAGCAACATCCGCATGGCCCCTTCGGCGGAGGGGCTTTCCCGGAAGGATAACTGGATAGAATCCGGCCGGATGGTCATATAGAGGAGGCAGGTATCCGGAGTTTCCACAAAGCTGGTGAGCAGCACCAGCCGGGCGAGATCGTCTTCCACCCGCCATAGGGCCCGGGTGCTGACCAGATGGACCTCTTCCCGCATGGCCACCCGGGCATCGTGGAAGCCGCCGTCCCGGTCGATATACAGTACGTTGCGTTCCTGGCGTTCGTAAACGGTCATGGCCAACCCCTGGGGGGTGCGGCTGAAACGCAGCAGGGTAACGCCGGGGGAATAGTTGCCGTGAACGCTTTGCAGGGGCTGGGGGAAGATGGAGCCGTAGTTGGAATCCAGCACAAATTCCTGGCCGTCCAGCCGCGCCATGAGCTGGTCAAAGGCTTCCCCATCCGTATTTAGGTCCTCCCAATCCAAGGGCGGGTCGACCCGTAGCCGGCTAAGCCGGTCCTCCAGGGCCTTTACACCGGCAGGATGAGGAGGTAAGGGCTGGTTGGAGCCGCCCCAGAAGCACCGGTCCAGCATCTGCAAAAGGTCGCCTTCCGCAAATAGCTGGGCGCTGCCGCTGTAGATGGCGGCCACCGCGTCGTATTTGGGCATGACCACCACATATTGGCCAAAGGCGCCGTTGAACTGATAGCCCATGGGGTTAAGCCAGATCTGGTAACCATAGCCGAATTTGCATTCCCCGTTGGGGGTGGCGATCTGTGCCCGGGTGGCCTCCTGCACCCATTCCTGGCTCAGGATGCGCTTGCCCTCCCACATGCCCTGCTGAAGGTACAGTTGCCCCAGCTTGGCCGCGTCCTCCAGGCAAAGGCTTAGGCCCCAGCCGCCTTTTTCCGTATCCTTGGGGCAGGTCTCCCAGGTATACCGGCTGATGCCCAGGGGCTCGAAGAGCCGGGGCTTCAGGTAATCCACCAGGGACATGCCGGTCTTGCGCCGGAGAATGGCGGACAGCATGTAGGTATTCATGGAATCGTACTCAAAGGCGGTGCCTGGCTCAAACTTTGGCACGGATTCCAAGAACATCTGGACCCAATCCGGGTCCAGCATGGAGCCGAATTCGTTGAACCGGGTGCCGGTGGACATGGTAAGCAGGTTCCACACCCGCATGTTTTTCAGGCCCTTGTTCTGGGAGGCGGGTAGGTCGGAAAAAATACTGGCAATGGGTTCATCCAGGGAGATGAGCCCTTCGTCCCAGGCAATGCCCACGGCGGTGCCCACCACGCTTTTGCTCATGGAGTAGAGCATGTGGGGCAACTCCCTCCGATAAGGGGCCCACCAGCCTTCCGCCAACACCTTGCCATGGCGCAGCAGCAGGATGCCGTGGGGCCCCAGGGTGGCGCTCTCCTCGTCCACCGCGGCAAAGAACCGCTCCACCGCTGGGCTGGACAGCCCCGCTTCCTCCGGGGTACACCGGGGCAGCAGGGAAAGGGTGCTATCCGCCGGGGGATCGTATTTTTGCCGGCGGTACCCGTAGGGGGGCACCCCAGACATATCATGCTTGATCATTTTCAGCATCAGTTCCAGACTGCGCATCTGTAGGGTAATGTCCATGCACAAGTCCTCCTTCCTTTATAAAAACCATGGAAAACACATATTTAAGATACTTACAGAAAGAAATGGTTTGCTACAGGCTCTATGCCCAGGGCCTGGACCGCCCCAAAGATCCGGCTGCGCAAAAGGGGAAGGCGGTACGCCAGAGGCCGCCAAAAGATACCAGGGCCCCTACCGGGTATATTTAAGCAGCTGCATGGGGATCGCCGAAGGGACGCTTCGTCTCCCTCCTCTTTCTCGCAGCTGCCGCAAATCCACTTCCTTACGGGGCGCAGGTTTCGATTCGGCCCCTATGTTCCCGGGCATAGTTATGCCCCACTAGGCAAACCGGAGGCTGTTGCAAGGCCGGCTTATGCCGCTCCCCCCTGCCTCCATGGGCCGGCTATGTTGACGCGGGGGAGGTCTTAAGCTTCGGGCTGGGGTTCCGGGTCCAGCTGGCCGGTACGCTCCAGGTAGAAGGCGCTGAAGGTGGCGTGCATATAGGGATCCAACCAGAGGAACCCGATGAACAAAGTCAGCACGCACAGCAGGATCCAGCCCATGAAGCTCAGGCCCAGGACGAAATACCGCCATTTTTGGCCCTGCATCAGGGCCTTGCTATCCTCGATGGATTCCCGAATCCCCTTTTCCGGGTATTGGGCCATGAGATAGGCGGCCTGGGAATACCGAAGGCTGGCTAGGATGGGCAGGATGAGCGCCGCCAGGGCCAGCACCGCCAAGAGCCCGGAAGCGGCCGGCAACAGGAAGGCCAGCACAAACAGGACGATGGTGGGCAGGCTCCAGGCAAGGACCAGGAGCCCTGTAAACAAATTCAGCCCCAGGGCTTTAAGAAAGATGGGGAACCGGGAGAACAAAGTGTCAAAGGGCGGTTTTTCCCCGGCGATCAGCCCGATAAAATACCGGTGCCGCCCCAGCAGCACGGTGCAGCCCAGGGCCCACAGGGCCAAGGCTAGGATCAGGGCGGACACGGCAAGCAGCGAACTGCCGGCAAACAGGGAGGAAACAGGGAGCGCCGTTGCAATGTGATCCGGCAGGATATCGTCCGCCAGATCCAGCACATCGCTCAGCCTGGATAAAATGCCGCTCCCCTGGTTGTCGCTGGCGCCCAGCAGGCCCGCTACCAGGCTCACCAGCAGGGACATTCCCCATTTCCCCGATAGCTGCTGCCGCGCCAATGCGCGCAGATCTCCATTGGATCGCTCCATTCACAATACCCCCTAAAATATTGGAATCGGGCCGCTTATTCCCCGCAGCCCTCGCAGCCGCAATCCCCCTCGCAGCCGCAATCACAGCCTTCGCCCAGCCGTTCCTCTACGATGGCGGCCAGGGTGTCCATCAGCTCGTCGTCCGCCGGCAGGAATTCCTCGGTATCGTCCTCCTCGTTGACCACCAGCTTGAAGATGTATACATCCTGTTCGGCGTTTTCATCCTCTTCGTCCACTTCGGCCTCCAAATCGGTGAGCACCGCATATTCCTGGCCGTCGTGCTCAAAATAATCGATCACATCCAGTTCGATCTCATTGCCGTCATCGTCGGTAAATACAACAATATCACGTTCCATTTCTTCCATGGTTAAGATCCGCCTTTCTTAAGATGCTTACATTGTACTCGATTGCCCTCGCCCGCGCAAGACGGGCTGGAGAATCTTCACATAGCATTTACAGGATGCCCCAAATCCGGTATGATATTCTAAACCAGCCTGGGCCCCTTGGCCCAGGGCCTTAGGAGGAACCGCCATGTTTCAAAGCAAATGGGAATTCGGCCTGGCAGCCCGGGACGCCTTGGCCCTGCGGCGTCAGGTCTATGTGGAGGAGCTGGGGATGCCGGAGGCCCAGGCCTTTGACCGGTATGACGAGATCGGCGCCCATGTTTTCGTATGGGATGAACAAGGCCCCATCGCCGCAGGCCGCATCTTCCCCCAGGGGACGGCCACCGGCATAGGCGCCATTGCGGTGGCCCAAGGCCGGCGGGGCGAGCCCTTTGGGGAGCTGGTGCTGCGCATCCTGCTGGACAAGGCCCAGACCTTGGCTGGCGACCCCATCTTGGCCCGGCTCCGGCCTGAGGAGATCCCCTTATACGTGCCGTTCGGCTTCGTGCCCGTAGCGGGCGGGGCGGGGGGACTATATCAGGCGCCCCGGGATGGCATCCGCTGGCATAGCGCCTGCCAGGATGGCTGAACCATTGCCTGCCGCCGCCCCTGGAAACCACAAAAAATTATCCCACAAAATTTGAAAAAGCCCTTGCATTTACCTGCGGTATTCGCTATAATAATCAACGGTCTCGCGTGTGCGCGTTACCGTATGCTGGTGTAGCTCAGTAGGTAGAGCACGTCATTGGTAATGACGAGGTAGTCAGTTCGAATCTGATCACCAGCTCCAT
>UQRU01000130.1 GCA_900543475.1 uncultured Eubacteriales bacterium | reverse complement strand
GGGGGGGGGGGCGGGGGGGCGCCCGCCCCCCCGGCGGGCGGGGGGGGGCGGCGCGGGGGGGCCCGCGGGGGGGGGGGGGGGGGGGCGCCGGCCCCCCCCCCCCCCCCCCCCCTGCGGCCCTTGGGCGCCGGAAAGGGTTCAGCTCTGGCAGGGGCGGTTTGGGGGGAAGAAAAAAGCCCCCATAAAGGAGGCGACCGAACGTCAACCAAAAGGATCACCCAGGCAGGGCATAGGCATAGATGGCCCAAAACTGGAACCCGCTGCCCAGCAGCACAAAAACATGAAAAGCGCTATGAAAATAGGGCTTTTTGGAACCGATGCCATAGAGGATAGCGCCCAGGGTATAGGAGAGGCCGCCAAAGAGCAGCAGCCAGAAACCGGCCATGGTCATCACCTGGATGATGGGGCGGACGAAAAAGATCACGCACCAACCCATCAGGATGTAGCAAACCATGGACAAGGCGGCATATTGTTTTAGGTCGATGGCCGTAAAGGTGACCGCCAAGGCGGTCAGAGCCCATTGTAAGCCAAAGACCGTCCATGCCAGGCCGGGATACAGGGGCCGCAGGGCGCAGAGCATGATGGGCATATAGGTGCCGGCGATCATAAAATAGATGGCGCAGTGATCCAGGATCTGGAGGACCTTTTTGCCGGTAGAAGCAGGCAAGCCATGGTACACGCTGGACATGCAATAGAGCAGCACCATACAGGCGCCGTATATGGCGCTGGAGACTACGCCATAGCCGCTATGGGCCAGGGCGCTTTTGATGACGCACAGCACCAGGGCGGCAATGGAAAGGCCGCCTCCCACAATGTGGGTGACCATGTTGAAGATCTCTTCGCCCCGGGTATAATCCGGCAGCTTACGATCAGCCAGCTTGATGCGCATGGATAATTCTCCTTATGGACGGGGTCAGCGGCGTTTCCCCATGATGGGGCAATTCCAGTAGGTCAGGCTGCCTCCATATTGGGCGGCCAGGCGAATGATGCAGGTGGTAAGCTGGTCAATGGTCCCTTTGTCCAGGGGGGCGATCCGCAAAAGGCTAATGCCATAGCTCAGTTCCTGTTCGGGGGCGAATTCGCTATCTCCCACAGCAAAGCCATTTTGCCGTGCCTCCTCCATAAAGCGTAGGGCCAGGGGCTCCGAGGCAAAAAACACATGGAAGGCCACCCGCCTGGCAGGGGTAAGGGCATCCCCATGCTTTTTTAGCAGATCGATCTGCTGGCGGTTTTGGTGGGTAAAGAGCCGGGCGGCGTCTGGATAAAGCAGCTTGTGATAGGTATCCCCAGCCGGGTCGTCCCGCAAGCCGGCAGTACAATCCAGGACCTTTTCCTGGGCAATTAACGCCTTGGCTTGGCTCCCCTGCTCCGCATCATCGGTATAGAAGAAGAATACCTGGCGGGCAGCCGCATGAATGCTGCCTACAAACAGGGCGTCCAAGGTTTTTTCAGCCTTTTTGAACAGGGCGGCAAGATGCCGTTCCTCCCGGGGGGTCAGGGCCTCCTTCCGGCTTTTGCCCTGGATGTACAGCATATAGGGCCGGCAGGAAAGGGCTTCCGCCGGGACGGCCATATCCACCTGAAAAATGGCGGGGGCGTCGTCCATATGCCAATCATATGTAAAAAGCTCCTGTGCCATGACAGCTCCTTTCATTGAGATCAAACAGGCTGGTCCCGGGGCGGCCCGCTACCAACGCCCAGAAAAATCGAAGGGCCGGGGAACCCGGCCCTTAGGTGGGGTCTTATTAGTCTAGGATGGCCTTGATCCGACGGACGCCGGCGCTGCTGGCCTCCTCCTTCTTGATCTTGAAGTGGTGCAGGTCTCCGGTGTTCTCCGCATGGGGACCGCCGCAAATCTCCTTGGAAAAATCTCCCATGGTGTATACCTTGACCCGTTCGCCATACTTATCCCCAAACAGGCCGATGGCGCCTTGGGCTTTGGCTTCCTCCACGGTCATCTCCTGGCAGGTGATGGGCACTGCAGCCTGGATATAGCGGTTCACCTCGTCTTCCACCGCCTTGAGCTCCTCTGGCGTAACCTTCCGGCCAAAGCTGAAATCAAAACGCAGCCGCTCTGCGGTGATGTTGGAACCCCGCTGGCTGATGGTATCGTCCTGCAATACCCGACGCAGGGCCGCCTGCAACAGGTGGGTGGCGCTATGGAGCCGGGCCGTCTGCTCGCTGGTATCCGCTAGGCCGCCCTTGAACCGCTGTTCCGCGCCAGCCTTGGATTTCTCCTGATGCTGGTCAAAGGCCTTCTTAAAGCCCTCCAGATCCACCTGCAAGCCGTTTTCCTTGGCCATCTCCTGGGTGAATTCCACCGGGAACCCAAAGGTATCGTACAGATGGAAGGCAGTCAGGCCGTCGATCACGCCGTTTTCCGCCTTGTCCTTTACCCGGTCGAATTCCTTCATGCCGTTCTTGAGGGTGCGCTGGAACCGCTGCTCTTCCTTGGACAGCTCGGATACGATCTTCTCATGGTTTTCCACCAGCTCAGGATAGGGCTCCCCATATTGGGCGATGACCGCTTCCGCCACCTGGGTCAAGCTGTTGTCCGGCATACCCAGCTGCATGGCGTAGCGGATGGCCCGGCGGATCAACCGGCGCAGGATGTACCCCTGATCCACATTGGAGGGGGTCACGCCCCGGGGATCGCCCAGCATAAAGGTGGCGCACCGGATGTGATCCGCCACGATGCGGAAGGCCCGGGTGGTCTCCTCATCCTGGCCGTAGGTCTTGCCGCTGCTCTTGGCAATGGCCGCGATGATGCCGGTAAAAGCGTCGGTATCGTAGACGCTTTCCACCCCCTGTAGGGTGGCGATGGTACGGTCCAGGCCCATGCCCGTATCCACGTTCTTCTGGGACAGGGGCTCAAAGGTGCCGTCCGCCTTTTTGTTGTATTCCATGAACACGTTGTTCCAGATCTCCAAATATTTGCCGCAGGAGCAGGAGGGATCACAATCCGGGCCGCACTTGGGCTTGCCGGTGTCATAGAAGATCTCCGTATCCGGGCCGCAGGGACCGGTGACGCCTGCGGGGCCCCACCAATTGTGCTTCTTATCCAGATAGAAGATATGGGAAGGATCTACCCCCATATTGACCCAGCAATCGTGGGAATAGGTATCCTGGGGGGCGTCCCCGTCCCCTTTGAAGCAGGTGAAATACAGCCGGTCCTTGTCGATGCCCAGCCATTTTTCATCGGTCAAAAACTCCCAGGAGAAGGCGATGGATTCCTTTTTAAAATAGTCCCCCAAAGACCAGTTCCCCAGCATTTCAAAGAAGGTGCAGTGGGAGGCGTCCCCCACTTCGTCGATGTCCCCGGTACGGACGCATTTCTGCACATCTGCCAGCCGGACCCCCGCCGGATGCTTGGCGCCCATCAGATAGGGCACCAGGGGGTGCATGCCCGCAGTGGTAAATAGTACCGTAGGGTCGTTTTCAGGGATCAGGGAAGCGGAAGGGATGATGGCATGGCCCTTTTCCCGGAAAAAGTCCAGATACAGCTTGCGCAATTCATAGGATTTGAGCAGTTTCATAATTTCATTTTCCTCTCTATCTTCAGTACCCACAGGCCTTAGCGCCGAGACGGGCAAACCCGCCGTCTCCTGCCGCGCCTGGATATCCACTTTAACCCTCTGATTATACCTTGCAATTTGTTTACTTGTCAACGCAAGGCAGGCTGGCTATAATCAAAGTATGAAAAAAATTGATTGGCGCAAGCGTTTGCGCCGGCTGGAGTTCAATTTCCGCCGGCATCCCATTACCCTAGTAGGAGATGAAGGCAGGCCCTATCGTAAGGCCCTGCTGATCCTCTGCGGGCTTTTGCTGGTGCTGCTCCTGGCCTTGTTCAGCCGGGAGGAACCCCAGCTCATGGCCAGCCCTGAGGTGGACGGCATCCAGGACCGGGCGGTGCTGCGGGTGGGCATCCGCTACGATATCCCCGACTTGAGCGGCCTGGAACAAGCCCTGGCCCAGGCGATGGCCCAAAAAATCCTGCCAGAAGCAGATGCCGCCACCCGGCTTTCCCTGGTGGAGGTCAATCCCATGACCGCCTTCCCTAAGCTGGACGATGGCAGCGTAGATGTGGTCATCGCCATGGTTTCTTCCACCATGGCCAGCCAATATTACTATTCCATCCCCTATTATTCCGACCCCTGCCTGCTGGTGACCCTGGAAGAGGGCCCTGCCTTCCAGCTGCTGAACATGGAACTGGGGGTGGTCCAGTCCAACAATATTCGAAAAAGCCCGGAGCTCCTTTTGCTGGAGGCTTATACCGCCACCCATGCGGAACTGGGGCTTAAAGCCAAGACCTATGCTTCCTATCCGGATATGTTGGACGCCCTGGTGCGAGGGGAGATCCGGGCAGCCCTGCTGCCGGAAACCTATGTGGAATTGTATGGGTCCCTTTATCCCATCGCCCCTTCTACCTTCTCCTTCGGCACCATTGATTACGCCATCTGCGCGCCCTCGGACGCTTCCTCCCTGGCAAGCATCGCCACCCTGGTGCTGGAGGAGCTCATGGCCGACGGCCAGCTAACCGCCCTGTACCGGGCCAACGGCCTGGATCTTTCCTGCATCCCGGTCCAGGAGTCCTAATGCCTGCCGCTGCGGCCGGCCGGGGGCCCCGGGGGGGGCGGCGGGCGCGCAGCGCGCGCACAACCCAGGGGCTGGGGCCTTCGGCCCCAGCCCCTGGGTTGGTTTTGCCGGCCCTGCGGGCCGGCAAAACGCCGCCGCCTCCCGGCCGATGAGCTTATCAATGTCATAAGCCCGGGGCGAAACGCCTTGTCCTTTTTTCAGCTTGTCTGCGTCAACTTCCGAAACAGCAATCTCCGCGATGTCGCGCAGGGATGTTTCTAACGGAAGCAAAATTTCTTTTAGGGCATCACTATGCACTATATTTTTTATATTTTCCAGTAAAATTTTTGACTCAAGGCCAAATTGACCGCATTTTGTCCGCCGCAGCTCCTGCAAAAAGCCGCAGGTTCCCAGTTTTTCAGCCAAATCGCGACCCAGACTGCGCACATAAGTTCCTTTCGAACATTCCACCCGGAATCTGGCCTGTCCTTCCGGCAGATCCTCCAGCAGCTCCAGGGCATAAACTTCCACCGTCCGCTCGGGAATGCTGACTTCTTCGCCGCTGCGCGCCAAAGCATAAGCCCGACGGCCGTTGATTTTAATGGCCGAATAAGCCGGCGGCACCTGATTGATCTGCCCCACAAACTGCGGGATAACCGCCAAAATTTCTTCCCGGTCGGGAATTTTATCCGATTCGCTGACAATTTTTCCTTCGGAATCTCCCGTATCGGTCGCTTTTCCCCACTGCACGACAAATTCATATTCTTTGCGGCCGTCCGTCACATAAGGCAGCAGCTTGGTTGCCTCGCCGAAAGCAATCGGCAGAATTCCGGTGGCAAACGGATCCAATGTGCCCGCATGTCCGTTCTTTTTGG
>UQRU01000129.1 GCA_900543475.1 uncultured Eubacteriales bacterium | reverse complement strand
GGGCGGGGGGGGGGGGGGGGGGGGGGGGGGGGGGCCCCCCCCCCCCCCCCCCCCCCCCCCCCCCCCCCCCCCCGGGGGGGGGGGGGCCCCCCCGGCCGCCGCCCAAAGGCAGCGAAAAGCCAGGCCCCACAATCTATGGGGCCTGGCGCAGGAAACATATCGTAGGAAGGGACGCGGCAGCGGCTCCGCTCCGCCGGGCGCGCCCGGGCCCATGGCCTACGGGCCCGGGCGGCAGGTCCGTTCCACCGCGGGCCGCTATGGGATGCCGACCTCCTCCCCTGTTGCGCGAAAATAGCGCCCTTAGGACTGGGGAGCCTGCATACGGGCGGAAAGGCGCTTGACCACCGGGATCTGGGAGACCAAAATGCACAGGATCAATTCCGGGATCATGTAGCTGCCGTTATATACGATGGAATAGACCCAAACGCTGCTCCAACCCTCGGCGTATTCCGCAAAGAAGATCACCCCGGAAAGCACGGAGCAAAGCATCCGGGAAAGGGCGGCTACAGCCAGGCCCAGGGGGAGCTTTTTCGGGAACAGGCCGGCCAAGCCGTAGCAAGCGAAGGCGATGAAATAATCCAGGACCAGCTGGGCCCAGTGGACCACATAGAGATCCTGGAACAGCTGCAAGATACCCAGGGCCAAGCCGGCCAGCAAGCCCTGGCGCAGGCCGAACACGGCGGCGTACAGGCAGATGGGGAGCATGGCGCACAGGGTAATGGAGCCGCCCATGGGCATTTCCAGGAGCTTGACATAGCTAAGGATAAAGGAAAGGCTCACGGACAGGGCGCCGTATACCAAGGCCCGGGTATTGGCGGGCTGGGCTTGGGAAGGGGCCTGGGCGTTGGCCTTGCGGTAGCGCAGGATGGCCGCCGCCAGGACGATGGCAATGACCAGGGCGCCCAGGAGCATCCACAGCTCCAAGCCGGCCAGGTCTTTCAGCTTGTCGAAAAGAACGAATTGCATACAAAAAACCTCCGTTTCATTTTGTCCCCGCCACATAAAACGGAAACAGAAAAACCGAAGGTTTTCCATCGCCGCTTTCCTACGCCGGTATTATCCGAACAGGTTCCGGGGTGTTATCTCAGCCGCGAACGCAGCACCCCCAGCGGGACATAGATTCTTTTCAGCAACATTATAGCACGGATTCCCTTTTTGACAACCTAATTTTTTAGGAAGTGGGAAAGCGCCGTCCAAAGGCCCATGAGGGCGATGAACACATAGATCCATTGTTTGAGCATTTCCAGCTTGACCCGGCTGTAGACCAGCCGGCCCAGGAACACCCCCAGGAGCATACCCAGCACCGAAGCACCAGACCAGATCCACACCGAGGGGGTGACCATGCCGCTGAGGAAGCGCACCAGCACGGCATAGATGTTGGTGGTCAGCAGGTAAAACTGCATGGTAGCCATATAGGCGTCCTTGTCCTCCAGCACGGAGAGGCAATAGAGGGCGGCGGGGGGCGCGCTTACGGAGAACAGGCCGCCAAACAGGCCGGATACGCCCCCTGCCAGGATACCGGCGCCAGGGGTGGGCGCGATCCGGAGATTTTTCGCAAAGAACATATAATATAGCCCCAGGGCGATCAGGAAAAAGCCCAGGATCAATTCCAGCCCTGCCTGGGGGATACGTAGGGACAGGTAGCCGGTGATGGGCATCATCACGAAAAAGGCGATGATGGGCCAAAGCACAGCCCTGGGCCGGATGGCTTTGCGAAATTGCAGGATAATGGCAATGGTGCAGAATACGGCGGTCAGGCAGGAAACGGTGGCCGCCTCCGGGATGCTGGGCAGGAGCATGGGGAGGAAAAGCATCACCACCACCGTATAGCCGAAGCCCAAAGCGGTCTGGCAGAACCCCCCGGCCAGGGAGACTAGGAACAAAAGGGGATATAACGGGTCCATAGAACATCCTCCCAAAATCATACGGCAGGGGGCCTTTTTTTTATCATACCTGGAACCCATAGCCCTGTCAACCAAAGGCGCCTCCTTGGGAAACGATTGAAACCCAACGGGGAATGGGCTATAATAATCCCATGGATAAAGAAGAAACCCGCATACAAAATACCGCGCCCGATCCAGCTGATCGCCTAGGGGCCCAGCCAGGGGAGGAGCCCCGGCAGCCGGCATATGGTATGCCGGAAGCCGCCCCATCCCCGGCGGCTTCCAGCGCGCCGTCTGGGCCGGCGGCCGGCCCCGCCGCTCCGGCAGCGCCGGAGGAAGCGTCCCCGGCAACGGATGCATCGCCGGCGGCCGGCCCCGCCGCTCCGGCAGCGCCGGAGGAAGCGTCCCCGGCAACGGATGCATCGCCGGCAGCCGGCCCCGCCGCTTCGGCAGCGCCGGAGGAAGCCCCCCTGGCAACGGACGCGCCTGGGGAGCAGGACTTGGCCCTGGCGGACATCCCGGAGGGGCTGGAGGACCTAGATGACCTGGAGGAGCTAGAGGCCCGGTTGGACGACCTGGACGACCGATATATTTGGGATGCCCGGCGGCAGCGGCTTTACGAAAAGAAGCCCCCCAAGGAACGCAAGCCCCGCAGCCTATTCCAATGGCTGGCCATCGGCGGTTGCGGCCTATTGCTTTTGCTGAGCGTGGCGGGCTGGTTCCGGAACGGACGGCTGTTGCTGCCGGTGATACAAACCCAGCCGGAACCAGGGGAGAGCCAGCCGGTGGTCCAGGAAACAGCGCCCCAGCAGGACCAGGCGGAAGAAGCGCCGGCGGTCCAAGGGGACACGCCGGAGGATTTTGTACCCACCAGCATCCTGGTGGAAGGGGAGACCATCGGCACCCTGGCCAGCCAGGAAGCGGCCTACTCCCTGCTGGAAGATGTGAAAAACTATTATGGCGCCTTGGCCCAGGAGGCCAGCCCCGGGGAACTCACCGTGGAGGTGCTGGAAGAGGTGACCTTTGCATCCTCAGGGCCGGAGGCGGTGACGGACGGCTATGAAAGCCTGTACCAGCAGTTGACCCAGGGGGAAGGTTCGCCCATCACCGTACGATGCACGGTGGTAACCAAGGCCACGGAAACATTGCAATACGAAACCCAGGAGGAAAAGGACAAGTACCTGCTGGAAGGCACCAGCATCGTGGAGCAAATGGGCCGGGAAGGGGCCAGCCTTACCATGACCTACACGGTATATGATAACGGCCGCAAGCGGACCAGCTTATCCGATACAGAGGAGGAGACCATCCAG
Organism: uncultured Eubacteriales bacterium; assembly: GCA_900543475.1. GTDB lineage: Bacteria > Bacillota > Clostridia > Christensenellales > CAG-138 > Pelethousia > Pelethousia gallinarum. The sequence continues at coordinate 2,273 of UQRU01000129.1, read as the reverse complement.
CCCCAGGACCGGTTGGTGCGCATTGGCACCCAGAAGGCGGACCCAGAGGCGGAACCAGACGAGGATACGGGCCCCAAAGGCCCGGATACCCAGCTGGCCTTCCAAGCCCCGGCGGATGGGAAGATCCTGCGCTACTTCGGCCAGTTCCAGGGCAGCATGCACCTGGGCCTGGACTATGGGGTAGGGGAGGACGGCCAGCTGACCGTATTGGCCAGCTGCAACGGCCAGGTGGTCTCGGTGCTGCACCGGGGCGGCTATGGCCTGGTGGTGGAGATCGACCACGGGGAAGGCTTCCTCACCCGTTACGCCAAGCTCACCAGCGCCCAGGTGGAGCTGGGAGACCAGGTGGTTGCCGGCCAACCCATCGCCCTGGTCCAACAGGCGGAGGGCCAGGAGGAGGCTTACCTCCACTTTGAGCTCAGAGCCGGCGGCGAGGCGTTTAACCCTTGCTTCTATTTGGATTGATATCCATTCCATGCCCCTTTGCGGGGCATTTTTTCATGTGGAGCCTGGGTTTTTCCCTGTACAAAGCCCCGCCGTCATGGTAAAATAGGTAGGCCGTAGCCGCCTACGGCTATCCGGCATGGTTTTTTTTACAAAATCTGCCAGCATTGGCATCCTATAGCAACCAGGAAGGAACACAATCGGCATGGCCCATTATCAGATCACAGGAGGCGCCCGGCTGGAGGGCGTGGTTACCATCAGCGGCGCAAAAAACGCCGCCTTGGCCATCATCCCCGCCGCCATCCTGGCCGGGGAATCCTGCCTTTTGGAAAACCTACCCGCCATCGAGGACGTGCGTAAGCTGGAAGCCATCCTTTTGCGCATGGGCGCCCAGGTGGACTTTACCCCCGATGGGGAAATGCGGGTGGACCCCCGGGGAATCCAGAATTGCCAGGTCACCTTCGATATGGTACGTTCCCTGCGGGCTTCCTATTACCTGTTGGGCGCCCTGCTGGGCCGCTATAAGGAAGCCGCTATCGCCTTACCCGGCGGTTGCGCCATCGGCCAACGCCCCATCGATCAACATATCAAAGGCTTCCGGGCCCTGGGCGCCGACGTGCGCATCGAAAACGGCATCGTCAAAGCCCGGGCTACCAAGCTCACTGGCGCCGAGATCTATCTGGACGTGGTCAGCGTGGGCGCCACCATCAACATCATGCTGGCAGCCGCCGGCGCCGAAGGCCAAACCATCATCGCCAACGCCGCCAAGGAACCCCATGTGGTGGATGTGGCCAACTTCCTCAATATGATGGGCGCCAGCGTCAAGGGCGCAGGTACCGACGTGATCCGTATCCAAGGAGGCCGCAAGCTCCATGGCTGCACCTATGCCATCATCCCCGATCAGATCGAAGCCGGCACCTTTATGATCGCCGCCGCCGCCACCGGCGGGGACGTGGTGCTCAATAACGTCATCCCCACCCACCTGGAAGCCATCTCCGCCAAGCTCATGGAAAGCGGCGTCCGGGTCATCGAGGGGGACGACGGCCGGGAGTTCTTCCTCCGGATCACCGCCGACGCCCGGCCCAGGGCCGTTAATATCAAAACCTTGCCCTACCCCGGGTTCCCCACGGACCTGCAGCAGCCTATGATGAGCTTGCTCACCGTGGCTGAGGGCAATAGCTTTATCGTGGAAAATATCTTTGAGGAGCGCTTTAACCATGTGCCCGAATTGCAGCGCATGGGCGCCAATATCAACCTGAGCGGCCGCACCGCCTTTGTGGAAGGGGTGCCTCAATTGCATGCCGCCGAACTGTATGCCAGCGACCTGAGGGCAGGCGCCGCCTTGATCGTGGCCGCCCTTATGGCGGAAGGCACCAGCCAGGTGCATAATATCCATTATGTGGACCGGGGCTATGAATTCCTGGAACAGAAGCTCTTGGCCCTGGGCGCGAAAATCCTTCGGGTGGATTAGCCCTACGCGGTGCTACGCGCACGGCGGGCGTCGCGCACTTGCGGATGGGGTTGGCCTACGTCGGTGGCCCGCGGCCTGGGTTTTAAGCCGCCGCTGCCCGTAGGGCATGGGCAGCGGCTTTGCCCAAGGGGGCGGAACCGTTGCCGCGACCCTTCCTGCCTGGGCTTAAGCGCCCGGCCCCATAGAGCGTGGGTGCATTTGTCAAGCAAAAGTAGACACAGAAAAATAGTTTAGAGGAAGCCCCGTTCAGTCCTGTATTGAACGGGGCTCAGCTTGTCGAGAAACCCTTGGGGGTTCGGGGGCCGCAGCCCCCGGAGGCTATAATCGGATTTGGCGGCGTGTACGGCAAATCCGCAAA
>UQRU01000128.1 GCA_900543475.1 uncultured Eubacteriales bacterium | reverse complement strand
ACCACAGGAGGGCACATCATGACAGAAATAGAAACCACCCTGCGCCAGATGATCGCGCAGATCGTGGACGAGCGGATCGGTAGCGCCGTTGCCCGGGGGGACGCCATGGCCCGCATGTATGGGGAGTACGTCAACCTAGGCACGGCGGCCAAGATCATGGGGGTAAGCCGGCCGACCGTGGACAAGCTGCGGCAGGAGGGGGCGCTGGAATTCGTGCCCCGGGTTGGGGTGTCGGTGCGCTCCATCGCGGCGCTGCCGGAGACGGTACGGGCCATGGCGCTAGCCCCGTCCCCCAGCGTGCGGCGCACGGCCCAGCGGGTGGCGGACTTTGTACGGATCGAGCCATAGGGAGGAGCGCACATGCAAAAGGCAAAAGATATCCTGCGCGGCCTTGCCGCTATGGCCGGGGTGGTGCTGCTCATGGCCGCCGGGGGCGGCACGGGGGCGGAGATATGGGCCTGCGCCGGGCCAGGGCTGGCCCTGGTGTGGATCGGGGGGAGGGGATGGTGATGTCGGAAATGGTGGCGGTGCAGGCCGCCTACAAGCACCGGGAAGCGCTCAGGGCCGTGCCCGGGAGCCGGTGGGACCCCTTCCAGCGGGCCTGGCTTGTGCCGGTGACCAAAGGGGCCGCCGCAGCCCTGCGGTGCATCCCCGGGGTGCCCCTGCCCCCGGAGCTGGCGGCCCTGGCCCCGCCGCCCACGGAGATGACAGACGCCATAAGCGGCGACGAGGCGCCTGTGGCGCCTATGCCCATCAAGGCCAAGCCCTACGCCCATCAGGTGGCGGCCTATAATGCCGCCCTTGGCCATTACCGCGCATGGCAAGGCGGATTCGCCCTGTTCCACGAGCAGGGCTGCGGAAAAACCTTGACCGCCATCGCCCTTATGGGCCGCCTGGCGCTGGATGGCCGGATCCAAAGGGCCCTGGTGGTGGCGCCCCTGGCGGTTCTGCCGGTGTGGGAAAAGGATATGGCGGCTTATGCGTCCTATCCATACGCCCTTCGCATCGTGCATGGCGCCGCAAAGGCAAAGGCCCAGGCCTGGCTGGACCTGACGGAAGGCCCCGGCGGTTTATTAAAGGTGATGGTCATCAACTACGACGGGATGCGGAGCGCGGAGAACATGACGCGCATCGCCGCCTTTGCCCCGGATATGGTCATCCTGGACGAGGGCCAGCGGATCAAAAACCACCAGTCCCGCCAGGCCAAGGCCGCCCACGCCATCGGCGCGGCCGCCCGCTACCGGCTGCTGCTCACCGGCACGCCGGTGGGGAATAGCCCGCTGGATCTGTGGAGCCAATATAAATTCCTGGACCCCGCCATCTTCGAGCGCAGCTTTTACGCCTTTCGTGCCCACTACGCGGTCATGGGCGGGTATGGGGGATATGATATCATCCGCTATCAGCACCTGGACGAGCTGACGGAAAAGGCCCACGCCATTGCCCACCGGGTCACCAAGGCCCAAGCCCTGGACCTGCCGGAGCGGATCGACCAGACCCTATACTGCCAGCTGGAGCCGGCGGCATTGCGGGCCTACCGGCAGATGCAGCGGGACAAGGTGGCGGAGCTGGCGGAGGGCAAGGCTACGGCGCCCCAGATCGTCACCCAGATGATGCGCCTGTCCCAGATCACCGGCGGCTTTTTGCAGGCGGACGGCGGCGGGGCCCTGACCCGGGTCAGCCGTGCCAAGCTGTCCCTGCTGCGGGAGACCCTGGAGGACCTGCTGGCGGCGGGGGAAAAGGTGGTCGTATTCGCCCGGTTCCGGGCGGAGATCGCGGACATCCTTGCCCTGTGCCTGGAGCTGGGCGGCCCCGGCAGCACCCGCAGCATTTGGGGAGAGGTGCCCAGCAAGGACTATGGCCAGGCGGTGGAGGACTTCCAGACGGACCCCCAGGTGCGGCTATTCGTGGCACAGATCCAGGCCGCCGGCGCCGGCATCACCCTGCACGCCGCCCACACCGCTATTTTTTACAGCCTGGATTATAGCTACCTCAACTACGACCAGGCCAAGGCCCGCATCCACAGGATCGGCCAGCGGCAGCCCTGTACCTACATCCACTTGGTGGCGCAGGGCACCATCGACGAGGAGGTCCTGGCCGCCCTGGCCGCAAAGAAGAACATTGCAGAGGACATCGTGGACAACTGGCGGCGGGTGTTCGCCGCCCCATAAGAGAAGGAGAACGCGCATGACACAAGGATTTATCAACGAAGCCCGGAGGTTTTTGCAGCTGCGGGATCAGATCAAGGACTTAGAAGCCCAGGCCAAGGACCTGCGCGGGGAGCTGAAAACCCTGGGGGACGCCCTGGCGGCGGAAATGGAGGACATGGGGGTGGAGAACTTCGCCCTGGACGACGCCACCTTCTATTTGCGGGCCACCCTGCGGGCCAACGTCCCCGCAGACGCCCGGGAAGATTTCTATGCCGCCCTACGGCAGCGGGATATGGGGTACCTTATCAAGGAGACCATTCCCGCCAACACCCTGACGGCCTTTGTCAAGGAGCAGCTCGTGGACAACGGCGGCGTGTTGCCCCCCTGGATGGAGGGCATGGTGTCCGTTTTCTCTGCCCCGGAAGTGGCCGCCCGGGCACGGTAACCCAAGCCCCCTATCTGCATACAAAAAGGAGGACCCCACATGGAACAAACCGCATTAACGACCCTGGAATCCTTCCGCCTCCCCGCCCTGGGCGGCCAGGCGGCGAATTACGACCCGGAGGAATTCGTAGACATCCCCATGGATTTCCCCCAGGTCAAGATCCCGTCCGGGGGCCAGCTGTCCTTTGAGCTGCCCAACCCCCTGGACCCGGACGACCCCACCCCCTGCAAGACCATCGAGGGGGTGATCGTCCTTCAGCAGACCGCCAACGCCTATTGGCAGGACAGCGATACCACCGGCGCGCCCCCGGATTGCAGCAGCGACGACGGGGTCACCGGCTACGGGACGCCTGGCGGACTATGCGCCGCCTGCCCCCTGAACGAATTCGGCAGCGGGGAGGGGGGCAAGGGCAAGGCCTGCAAGAACATGAAAAACCTATACATCATGCAGGACGGCAGCCCCATGCCCCTGCTGCTCCCTCTGCCGCCCACCAGCCTGAAGGCGTTCCGCCAGTACGCCAACAACCTGCGGTTTGCGGGGCTGGGGCTCAGCGGGGTGGTGACCTGCATCGGCCTCAAGCGCCAGGAGAGCGGAGGCAATACCTATTCCGTGGCAACCTTCCGTATGGCGGGGCGGCTTGGGGAAGCCCTGACGGAGACCGCCCGGGCCTACGCCCGCAACATGCGGGAAAGCCTGGCGGAAATGCGGCGGGAGCGGGCCCGGCAGCTGGGCGGCGAGGCGGCGGCGCCGGCCATGGACCCGGAGACCGGCGAGCTGTGCGCCGATGAACCCACGCCCTTTTAACGCCGGATAGGAGCCGGGTATGAGCTTGGACACAAAGCTGGAGGCGGCCCTGTGGTACGCCTCCCAGGGGCTCATGGTGTTGCCCCTCCATCAGATAGACACGGACGGCTTTTGCAGCTGCGGGGCAAAGGGCTGCAGCTCCCCGGGCAAGCACCCGCGGCTTTCCAACGGCCTACATGGGGCCTCTAAGGACCCTTCCCGGATCCGGGATTGGTGGCGGAGGTGGCCAGAGGCTAACGTGGGCATCGTCACCGGCCGGGCCTCGGGCCTGGTGGTCATCGATGTGGACGGGGAGGCGGGGGAGGAATCCATCGCCATGCTGGAGGCGGATTACGGCCCCCTGCCCGAGAGCTGGGAGCAGCTGACCGGGGGCGGCGGCCGGCACCTGGTTTTCCGGCGGCCCGACATGGACAAGGTGGGGAACCGGGTGCGGCTGGCGCCGGGGCTGGATATCCGCGGCGATGATGGGTATATCGTGGCGGAGCCCTCCAACCATGTGAGCGGCGGCGTCTACTACTGGGAGGCGGCCCACCATCCGGCGGACATCCCCCTTGCCGCCCTGCCCCCCGCCTGGCTGGAGCTGCTGACGGAGCCCGCCCGTCCGGGGCGGGGCCCTGTGGAGATCCCGGCGGCCCTGCCGGAGGGCCAGCGCAACGACGGCTTGTTTCGCCTTGGGGCCTCCATGCGGGCCCGGGGCCTGTCCGATGGGGCCATCGAGGCGGCCCTGCTGGCGGAAAACCAGGCCCGGTGTACGCCGCCCCTGCCCCCGGGGGAGGTGCGGTCCATCGCCCAGAGCTGCTGCCGCTATGCCCCCGGGGACGCTGCCGCCTACCGGGCTTCCCGGCTGGAGGCGGCCGCGCAGGCCATGGAGCCGGGGGAGAGCTTGGCCCAGCTGCGCAAGCTGCTGGAGGCGGAGCCATACTACGCCGACCCGGTCATCGACCTGGTGGCCGGCATGGACGAGAGCGGAAGCCCGGATTATTTCGGGGCCCTGGAGCTATTGCGGGCCCAGCCGGGATACCGGGAGCGGGATTTCCAGGCCGCCCGGAGGAAGCGGCGGGCCAAGCAGTCCGGGCTCAGGATGGTGGAGCCTGGGGAGGCTGCGGGCCTGCCGGCCCTGGAAACCCTGCTGCCGGACATCCCCGTGCCGGGGCTGACCCTGCCGGCGGATTGGCGCATGACCAAGGCCGGCAGGATCTACCGGCTGGAGGAGCGAGCAAACGGCAGCACGGCCACCCTGACCGCCTGCCCCCACCCGGTTTTCCCCATCGCCCGGCTACACAACCTAGACACCGGCACGGAAAAGGTGCGCATCGCCTGGCGGCGGGACGGCAGGTGGCAGGAGGCGGTGACGGACGCGGCGGTGGTGGCCTCCCGGGCCGGCATTGTGCAGCTGTCCAACCTGGGCTTGCAGGTCACCAGCGAGAGCGCCAAGCACCTGGTCACCTTTCTATCCGACTTCGCCACCGCCAACCGGGAGCGGCTACCTAGGCAGGAATCCGCCTTCCGGCTGGGCTGGATCGGGACGAAGCGCTTCGCACCCTACGATGCCTCCATCGCCTACGACGGGGGGCTGGATTATCAGGGGGCCTATGGGGCCATCGGGCCCGAAGGAGACCCTGCGGCCTGGCGGCGGCTTATGGCGAGCCTGTATAAGGCCCCCATCCTGCGGGCGGCGCTGGCCGCCAGCTTCGCCGCCCCCCTGGTGGCCTTTACCGGGTACCAGCCTTTTTTCCTTCACCTGTGGGGCGGCAGCGGCGCGGGCAAGACCGTGGCCCTCAAAGCGGCCTTATCCGTGTGGGGCGACCCGGAGCGAATGCTCAAAACCCTCAACTCCACAAAGGTAGGCCTGGAGCGCCACGCCGCATTTTACCATAGCCTGCCCGTTGCCCTGGACGAGCTCCAGGCCATGACCTCCAAGAGCCTGACCATGGAGAGTATCGTCTATACCCTGGCCCTGGGCAAAAGCAAGGGCCGCGGCGCCGCCGCCGGTGGCGTAGAGCAGGAGCAGGAGTGGCGCACCATCTTTTTGACCAGCGGGGAGGAGCCCATCGGCCAGGACAGCTCCCAGGGGGGCGCCCTGAACCGG
>UQRU01000127.1 GCA_900543475.1 uncultured Eubacteriales bacterium | reverse complement strand
CCCTCGTCGCCGCGGACTCCATCCGCTCGGCCCCGGTAAAGTTCCTTTACCGGGGCTTCGCTCATTCCGTCGCGGCTCCTCTCCGGAAAAAGGCACGCTCGGCTCGCCTGCTCGGTTGCAAGCGCCCTCGCAACGGCTCGCGGTCGCTACCACCTTTTTCCGGGCGGTGGACGGGGCGTGGCTAGGTTAGATGAAAGGCCTGGCTTTTATGTTGCCTTTTTGGCGTTAGTGGAACACCCAGAGGGGGGGCGGCGGCAGGACGCGAAGCGTCCTGAAAAGCGCGGGGCCGGAGGCTTTGCCTCCAGCCCGCGCTTTTTGTTTGGCAGGCCGGGGGGCGGCCCTGGGGCCGCCCCCCGGCCGCCAAACGCCGCCGCCCCCCCGCGTGGCCGCCCCGGCCTTCCTGCTTCCCATGAGCAACCGCCGTTGGGCCGACGGCGGTATGCTGACGCGGGGGAGGAGGGAGGCGCTGGGGTGCGCGCCGGCGGGGCGGCGGCGTTTTGAGGGCCCGAAGGGCCCGCAAAACCAAAGCATGGGCGGGGGCCAAGGGCCCCCGCCCATGCTTTGTGCGCGCTGTGCGCGCCCGCCGCCCCGCCCGGGCCGCTGGGATTTTCCACCGGCCAAGCGATCCATCCGCCACCCCTTTTCGCCTTGGCTTCCTGCAAACAAAACGAGCGGGCCGCTCCCGATGAGCGGCCCGCCGGCATATTTCGTTAGAAACCAAAAAAGTTTACCCGCCAATTTTCCCCCGCTTTTTTCAAAAGCGGCAGGGGGGCGGAGCCCCCAACGGGATCCGGGGCGGAGCCCCGGCGCCAGATCCCGTATCCTAACGCATTAAGAAAGTCTCCTACTCTACGTCAGGGGCCAAGACGGGGATGAACTCCAGCACAGCGGAGAGGATCTTATCCGGTTTTTCCTCGTGGAGCAGGTGGCCGGCGTTACGGACCATGGCATAGCCGGCGTCCGGGATGGCGGCGTGAAACAGCTCGGTTTGGGCGCTGGTGCGCCAGCGGTCCTCGGAGCCCAACAGGATGAGCACGGGCATTTCCGTGGTCCGCAGCTGGGAGACCAGGGTCTCATCCTCGAAGTTATGGATGCTCAGGCGCAGGGCCCGGCGGGAGGCGGAATCGGAAATGGTTTTATAGTATTCGGTCACCACGTCTTCGTTCAGGCCCACCGTCAAGTCGAAGAAGCAATCGCTGAGCACGTTTTCCACGGTGCGGATGCCGAACAGGGCGGCGGCGATGCCTCCGAATAGGCCGCTATCCAGCAGCTTGACGGGGGTAGGCATTTCCGGGGTAAGGCCGCCGGGGGCCAGGAGGATCACCCGGCCGGCCCGTTCCGGCTGGCGCAGGCACAGGTCCATCACATAGGCGCAACCCATGGAAAAGCCCATGAAGTGGGCGGATTCGATACCGATGGCGTCCAGGAACAGCTCCAAGGCCTTGGACTGCTCCTCAATGGTATAGGAATAGACGTCGGGCCTAGAAGAATAACCGAAGCCAGGCATATCCACGGCGATGACCCGATAATGCTGGGTCAGGGAATGGTATAGGCAGCGCCAGGTATAGATGGACTGGCCAATGGTATGCACCAGCACCAGAGGTTCTCCGTCCCCCTCATCCATATAATGGATGCGCAGGGTCTCAAAGGCAGGGTCTTCTTCCTCCTGAGGGGGGAGGGGTTCCGGTTGGGTTTTTTCCACGTCCTCTGGTTGGGGCTCAGCGGGCGCTTTTTTATTTTTTTTAGGGGGCCGAACGGGCTCTCCCTCCAGGGGCAGATGGATCTCCACAAACTTCCCCACATGCTCAGAGTTGATAAATTTCTTTACTTCCAGCGACAATGCCACGCTACTATCCTCCTGGGGCACGGAGCCTTTTCGGCCGCGCGTAAATACTACAAATGGTTTCCCGCATAAAGATTCAGTTTATTTTACCTGCTTTTTCATCCCATTGCAAGCCCAAATCCGGCGGAAATAGTCATTTCTTCCCGTATTGTCACGAATTGTTAACGTTATCCTGTCTACAAACCGGCATACGGGCCGCTATAGCCAATAACCGTTCCCGGGAATTGTCCCCAGGCCGCTGGGCGCAGTGGCGGAGCAACGCGGCCTTCACGGCGCCAACAGCCGGTCCCGGGGGCAGGCCCAGCTGTTCCATCAGATCCCGGCCGGTTATCGCCAGGTCCGCCTCGGTAAAGGGCGTGCCCTTGGCCAACATCTGGGCGAGGACCTGCGCCCACCGGTCCGCCGAGGCTTCGCTGCCGCCCCGGCCGCTGCCCCGCACGTCCGCCCGCCGCAGCCGGATCAGCTGCCGGGTCCGGGCGGCCCCAAATTCCTGGAACCGCCGCCGCAAGGTGGGTTCCTTGGCCCGGCCTTCCAGATCGAACATGTGATGCGCCACCAGCCACGATACTTCTTCCTGCACCTGGTTGGAAAAGCGTAGGCCGGTTACCATTTCCCGGGCAATGTCCGCCCCCATCTGGTCATGGTGCAGCATCCGGCCCGTGGCCTGAAAGGCCGCAGGCTTGCCCACATCGTGCAATAGGGCCCCCAGCCGCAGCTCCAGGCCGCCTGCCAGTTCCGCCTGGGCGGCGGTTTGCAGGCCGTGCTCCAATACGTCGTAGGCATGGTATTCCTGCCGCTGGCCCAGGCCCCGGCCCGCCGCCAGGGCCGGCAGGATCACCTCCAGCGCCCCCAGGCGGTCCAGCAGATGCAGCCCCTGGTAAACCCCCGCTTGGTTGCCGTATTTGCCGTCCGCCAATAGGATCTTTTGTAGCTCGTCCCGGACCCGCTCCCGGGATATATCCTTGAGCCCCCCTACAAACCGTTGGGCCGCCCCAAAGGTGCCAGGCTCGGGTTCAAAACCCAGCTCCCCGCAAAACCGGGCCAGCCGCAGCACCCGAAGGGCGTCGTCCCTTAGGATGACCGCCGGGTCCGGGCTGGTGGCCCGCAGCCGTTTGGCCGCCAGATCCTTTAACCCCCCCGTGGGGTCCAGCACCGCGCCGGTGAGCAGGTCCTGGTATAGGGCGTTTACCGTGAAATCCCGCCGGAAGGCGTCCGCCTCCACCGTATCCGAAAAGGCGATGGCCGTGGGCCGGTGGCCGCCTCCCGGGCCATAGGTGTCCGCCCGGAAGGTGGTGTGCTCAAAGGCGCAGCCCCCCAGATGGATCTCCACCATGCCAAAGGCCAGCCCCTTTTTTACCACCCCGTATCCCTTGCCCTGGCACAGGGCCAGCACGCCCTCCGGCCGCAGGGCGCTGGTGATGTCCATATCGCTGATGGGCAGCCCCAGTCGGGGGTTGCGCACCATGCCGCCTACCCCGTATAGCCGTACCCCAGCCTCCTGAAAATCCCTGGCCAGCTGGACCAAGGCCCCTGGAATGCCCATCGCCCTGCACCTCCTTGTTTCTCCCTTCTATTATGAGCCACCCTGCCCTGCTTTGCAAGGCCGTCGACCAGGCCCATCCATTGACCCCTGTTGACAACGCATATTATACGGCATATAATATTATACGCTAAATAGCTTGTCGGAGGGGAGGGGTCCTATGTTTGGGTTATCCGGGCCGCTGCTGGACGCCTGCGTCCTATCCATTCTGGAGGGGGGGGACGCCTATGGCTACAGCCTGACCCAGCAGGTCCGGCAGGTAATGGATGTTTCGGAGTCCTCCTTATATCCGGTGTTGCGCCGGCTGGAGCGGGAGGGGCATCTATCCACCTATAACCAGGCATATCAGGGCCGCAACCGCCGGTATTATTCCATCACCCCCTCCGGCCGGCAGCGCTGCCAGGAATACCGGCGGGAATGGCAGGCCTATAAACGCCAATTGGATCAGGTGATCCTGGGAGGGAATCACAATGGATAAGCAAACCTTTTTACGCCGCCTGGAGGAAGGGCTTCGTCAACTGCCTCCAGAGGAACGGGAGGACATCCTGGCCTATCACCGGGAATATTTCCAGGATGCAGGGCCTGAACAGGAGGCCAAGGTCATCCAGGAGCTGGGGGACCCCGATCTGCTGGCCCGGCGGCTCCTGTCCGAATACGGGGAACAGCCCCCTGCATCCCCGCCGCCACCGCCGCCGTCCCAGCCCCAACCCGAAGCCCCTAAGAAAAAACGCCCTTCCGGCGTCCTGGTGGCCATCCTGGCGGTGCTGGCTGCTCCCATCGCCCTGCCCCTGGCCGCCGCCCTGGGGGCCGTGGCCATCGCCCTGGCCGTCGCGGCCCTTAGCGTGGCCCTCGTCCTAATGGCGGTGATCGTGGGCGTGCTGGTAACGGGCTTTGCCTTAGTGGCCCTGGGCTTTTCCGCCCTGCTACTCTATCCCCCCGCCGCCCTGGTGGTATTGGGGGCCGGCCTGGTTTGCTGCGGCCTGGGCCTGTTTGGCGTCATGCCGGTCGTCCGCTTGATCCAGGCCATGTTCCGGGGCCTTGCCAGCCTGTTCCGTAAAGCCCTTTCCAGGAGGAAAACAGCATGAAACGCGCCACCAAAATCCTATGCATCCTCGCCGCGTGCCTCCTGGGCTCGGGCCTGCTCCTGCTCTGTGCCGGCCTGTTCGCAGGCGGCTTCCATTCCCTGCGGGCAGGCGCCTTAAACCTGCCCCCCCAAGGGGACGACATCCAGGATTCCTTCCTGTTTGAGCAGGTGGACGCCCTCTCCATCCAATGCGAGATCGGCGACCTCTCCATCCAGACGGACCCCGGCCTGCCCGCCGGCGCCGTCTATGTGGAATACGACCTGCCTGCCGGCTCCCGGGTCTCCGCCCAGATGGAGGAGAATACCCTGGCCTTTCACAGCAAAGCCCCCCGCCGCAGCCTGCCGGGCCTGTTCCAACGCCTCCTTCGAAACCTGCTGGCCCAGGGCAGCCTGAACGCCTATCCCACCGCCTACATCCAGATCTCCGTTTCCCCCCAGGGGGTGTTTTCCTCCGCCCAGCTCCAATTGGACGTGGGGGATCTCACCATGGACGGCCTGCGCTGCCAAAACCTGGACATCCACACTGCCGTGGGCGCCGTCCAGCTTTCCAACCTGCACGCCGCCGCCTCCGCCGTGGTTCAGCTGGACACCGGCAGCCTAAGGGGCGACGCCCTGCGCCTGCAAACCGCCCGGCTTTCCTGCGACGTGGGCAGCATGGACCTGCGGGACCTTTGCTGCTACGGCCTGGAGGCCGTGGCCAACGTGGGGAATATCCACATCCAGGGCCGCCTGGCCGGGGATAACCGCTTCCAGTGCGACCTGGGCTCCCTGACCCTGGAAACCACCCTGCCATGCTCCGACTATGACCTGGATCTGCAGGCGGACATGGGCCAGGTCACCGTGGACGGGGCTGCCTGCGGGCACAATTTCCGCCAGCAGCGCGCCACGCCCGCCCACGCCATCCAAGCCGTCTGCGACCTGGGCTCCATCGATTTGTCCGGGGGCGGGGAAGGGTAAGGTGTGCCCGGGGCTCTGCCCCGGGCCCCGTTTGGGGCGCTGTGTGGGGGGCTGCCAGCCCCCCACATGCAGTTCCCAATGGTCGTTGCGCGTCGCCGCCAAGGCGGCTTCCTTCAACTCCCTTGCTCACTGGGCTTCCGCCTCGCTT
>UQRU01000126.1 GCA_900543475.1 uncultured Eubacteriales bacterium | reverse complement strand
GCCGCGACGGAATGAGCGAAGCCCCGGTAAAGGAACTTTACCGGGGCCGAGCGGATGGAGTCCGCGGCGACGAGGGCAGCGGCGGCATAAACCGCCCGCCGCGGGCTGCTATCCCCGGGCAACCGCGCCCGCCAGTGCGCGACGCTCGCCGCCCGCGTAGGGCCTATTCGTAGCGGAGGGCTTCGATGGGGTCCAGGTTCGCGGCTTTGTTGGCGGGGTAGTAGCCGAAAAAGACGCCGATGGCCATGGAGAAGCCAAAGGCCAGCAGGATGGAGCCCAAGGTGGGGCCGCTGGGGGCGTCCAGCAGGGAGCTGCCCAGATAGCCCAGGGCCGCCCCCACCAGGATGCCGATGAGGCCGCCCACCAGGCAGATGATCACGCTTTCCACCACGAACTGGGTGCGGATATTGCCATTGGTAGCGCCCAGGGCTTTGCGGGTGCCGATCTCCCGGGTACGCTCGGTAACGGACACCAGCATAATGTTCATCACCCCGATGCCGCCCACCAATAGGGAGATCCCTGCGATCACGGATATGGCGATGCTCAGGGTATCCATGGTAGAGGAGACCATATCCGTCATGGTTTCCATGGCCAGGACGCCCACCTGGAAGTCCTGGTTATTGGCGTAATAGCGGTTGAGGAAATCCTGGATCAAGGAGGCCACAGCCTGGCTATCCTGGCCCAGGGAGGCGATGGTGGCGAACTGGTAGCGGCCCAACATGGTGCCGGTGATGCGTTTGACCGTGTTCAGGGGCACATACAGTTCGGTGGAAATGTCCTTATCCGAGGCGGTGGAGATGGCGCTCATCATGGCGTTTTGCTTATATTCATATACGCCCACGATGGTATAGGTATAGGTTTCCCCGTTGACTGTGGCCTGGACTTCCTGGCCCAGGGCGGCCTGGATATCGCCGTCAAACATGTTGTTTACCAACTTGTCGGATACCACCGCCACGTTCCGGGCGCCTTCGTTATCCTTTGCCCGCAGGTTCCGGCCGGCGATGATTTCGATATTGTAAAGAGGCAGATAGTTTTCATTGACCCCGTACAGGTAGATGTTGGCATAATCCCGGCCCTTGTTCACCTGGCCGCCGCCCAATCCCTCGTCCAGGGCCACCGGGCCCACCAGGTCGGGATATTGGGCTTGGAGGGCTGCAAACATGTCGTCTGTAAAGGCGTCCTCCTCGTCGATCCACCAGGAGGTCATGGAAGCCAGGAGGTTGTCGCCGTAATCGTCGACGCGCTCCTGGAAATACACGGAGATATTCTGGGCGCCCAGGGCGGCCATCTCCCCGGTGATGGTGGAGGAAAGCCCTTCTCCCACGGTGAGGATGCCGATCACCGAGCCGATGCCGATGATAATGCCCAGCATGGTCAAAAGGGACCGCATTTTATTGGCCCGCAGGCCTTCCATGGCCATGCGGATGTTTTCCCGAAGATCCAGGCCCATCAGCAACCCTCCTCATAGAGCATACCGTCCCGCATGGTGACGATACGGCCGGTTTCCTTGGCCAGCTCCCGGTTATGGGTAATGAGGATCACGGTTTTGCCCTGGTCCCGGTTGAGCCGGTGGAAAATATCCATCACCAGCCGGCCGGTCTTGGAATCCAAGGCGCCGGTAGGCTCATCCGCCAGCACGATGGCCGGATCATTGGCCATGGCCCGGGCAATGGCCACCCGCTGCTTCTGGCCGCCGGAAAGCTCATTGGGCTGGTGATACATCCGGTCCGCCATTTCCACCATATCCAGCAGGGCCATGGCCCGTTCCGTGCGCTGGCGCTGGGGCACCCCCGCGTACATCATAGGTAGTTCCACGTTTTTGAGGGCGTTGGTGCGGGGGATCAGGTTGAAGTTCTGGAACACAAACCCCACCTTTTTACACCGGATGGCGGAAAGGGTCAGGTCATCCGCCTGGCCCACATCCTGGCCGTCCAGGAAATAGGTGCCGTTGGTGGGCCGGTCCAGGGCGCCGATCAGGTTCATCAGGGTGGACTTGCCGCTCCCCGACGCCCCTACGATGGAAAGGAATTCCCCTTCCGTCACATCCAGATCGATGCCGTGAAGGATCTCCAACTCATTGGGTTGGCCAATATAAAAGCGCTTGACGATGCCGCGCATGTTGATCATGCTATCCATAGGCCCCCTATTGTACCAGGGTCACCACTTCCCCTGCCTGCCTGCCGGCAGGATCGTTGAGCACCTGTAAGCCCGCTTGAATGCCTGGGCCGGAAATGGCCACCTCCACATCGCTTTCCACCCCGGTGGTGACAGGGATCTCCTCCAGCAGGTATTTCCCATTGCCCTGGTCCCGGGCGGCCATCACGCAGCTTTGCCCGGACGCATTGGTATAGACGGCGTCATAGGGCACGGCCAATACGCCGGTTTCAGCTTCCAGCACATAGTTGAGCCGCACGCTCATGCCGATGCGCAGGCCCGTATCCTGGCTGAGCACCTTGACTTCCGCATCGAAAACCTCATTGGCGGTGTTGGTTTCTCCAGTGGCGGTCTTTTGGCTGGCCGGGGCGATGAAGGAGACCGTGCCTGCAAAGCTGGCGTCCCCTGTGGCGTCGCTCTTGATGGTCACGTCCATGCCCTCTTGCACCTGGCCCACGTCATAGCTGCGGATGGTGGTCTTGACCACCAGATCCTCCACATCCTCGATGACGAACAACAACCCGGTGCTGGGGCCGCCTACCGTGGCGTATACGGCGGTGACCGTCCCCGCTGCCGGGGCTGTGATCACCAGGTCTTCCATGGATTCATCCATCTGTTCCAGGGTCAGCTCCCGGGTCTCCCGGGCGCTCTGGGCGGACAGCTTAGCGGAATCCAGCTGGTTTTCGCTGGATTGCAACTGTGTCTCCACCGAGGCGATGGCCGCGTCCAGGCTCTTGAGGGCCGTAACGTAGCCGTTATAGGCGGAATCCACCGCCAGGGACAGGCTATAGCCCTGGCCGGAGGCGCTATTGTAAGCCGCCTGGGCCTCGTTCACGGCTGTCTGGGCCGCCGCCTGCTCCGCCTGGGCCGCTGGTAGGGCGGCTTGCAGCTGCGCTAAGGTCATATCCCTATACCCGCCGCTGTTGCTCTGTGCCGAGGCCGCCGGCGCGCTGCCGCTGGCCATGGCCGCCTCCGTCAATGCCGAAGCGTCCCCCGCCCCGGCGGATTGGGTTTCCCCGCCGGGGTTGGTAACGTCCGTGCCGGGGGTGGTAACGTCCGTGCCGGGGGTGGTAACGTCCCCGCCGGGGGTGGTAACGTCCCCGCCGGGGGTGGTAACGTCCGTGCCGGGGGTGGTAACGTCCGTGCCGGGGGTGGTAACGTCCGTGCCGGGGGTGGTAACGTCCCCGCCGGGAACCGTAGTATCCGTGCCGGCCTCCGCCTGTTCTTTTTCCTGGATGGCCTGCTGGATGGCGGTCACCTTCCCGTTGGCCGCCTCCAGGCTCTGCTTGGCTGTGGACAGGGCCGCGCTGGCGCGATTGAGGCTATCTTGGTATTGGTTATATTGATCCACCGCGGAAAGATAGCTGTAATACGCGTTGGTCACCTGGCTCTGTGCGGAGATCAGGGTGGAATTGGTGCCGTCCTTTACCGAGGCCACCGCGGCTTCATAGCTGTCCCGCACGGTTTTTACCTGCTGATCCGCCGCCCGCACATTCTGATCCAGGGAAAGCTCGCTGCTTTCCCGCTGGGACGCCAACGCGCTATCGTCCAATATGCACAGCACATCTCCCGCCTGGACCGTATCTCCCACTTCCACCGGGATCTCCATGACGGAATACCCTGAGGTGGTGGGGTAAACATAGTGCTTCTGCCCGCTTTCCACCGTGCCGGTGCCGCCGATGGTGTTTTGTATATCCTTTTCCTGTAGGGTGGTCACCCCCAAAGAGGCGGATACCTGCCCCTTTAAGGCGTTGGCCGCCATAATGGGCGCCGCTACGCAGGAATAGGCTATGAATATCCCTACCACCCCCACGGCTACCCATACCAGAATGCGCTTTACTGTCCAGGGCTTCCTGGGTTTTTTCGGCTTTTGGGGCTTCTGTGGCCGCTGCTTGCCTTGCTGCTGCGCCGCTTCCACGGCCGGCCGGCCAGAATCCTTGATCTCCATGTTTTTTCTTCTCCTCAATCTTTTCGCCTTGCGGCGCGATTTATATGATAACCCTTCCCGGGATTTTATCCAATCCATTATAGGGCCAAACCCAATTTGCGTCCATAGCTTTGCCTTACATTTTTGTAAGCGCCTCCCACTCCTTAATCATACGCCGTTCCCCGCCCGTTACAAGCCCGCCAAAAGGAATTTAACGAGAATATAAGAAATCTGACAACTTTCCTTCATATTCTTATCCGACGAACCCCAAGCCCCTTCGGTTCCCGCTGGGCTGCCCTTCTTTCTTTTGATGATATTAAAATGATACCAAAGTAATATATATTTGTCAAGTTGTGGGAAACGAGGCGGCGACAATGGGAAACCATCGCCCGCAGGGACGGCGGCGTTTCACCGGGGAAAAGCGACGGGTCGCAGCAAAAAAAACACCACCCAGCCCAAAGGCAGGGACAAAACGGGCAAAAGGCCGTATACTTACCTTAACGGATCCGGTAGCGTACCACGAAGAAGGAGGAGGGGACAACATGAAGATCCGCCTAGAGCAAGCGCCCCTTGGGGAGCTGGAAGTGTGCATACGGGGAGAGCTAAACAGCCAGGAAGCCCGGTTGCTGGTGGCGGCCATCCAGGGCCTGGGGGGCGCGGGGCGGCTTATGCTCCACAAGGGGGAGCGGGAATATCCCACAGACCCGGCGGCCATCGCCTACTTTGCCGCGGAGGGCAGCCGGGTATACGCCTATGTGGAAGGCCAGGCCTACGAGGCCCGGCAGAAGCTTTACGCCTTAGCCACCCTACTGCGGGGCCGGGGCTTTATCCAGATCAGCAAAGGGGTGGTGGCCAACGCCCATCACATTGCCAGCGTGGCCGCGGAATTCAGCGGCAATTATACGGCCTTTCTCAAGGACGGCAAAACCCAGCTGACCATATCCCGCAAATATATGAAGGATTTTCGTAATTTTATCATGGAGGTGCTCTAACATGCTGCAAAAGATCATCCGTTACGCCGCCACCGGCCTGGCCATCGGTTCCATTATATCCTGCGCCTGCCTGTGCGCCGCGTCCCTGGCCTTTTCCGGCGCCATACCCCCCGTATTGGTGGAGGTGATGGCTTGGCTGGGCGCGTCCATTGTGTTCGGCGTTTCTTCCATGCTCTTTGACTGGGAGCGGCTTCCTTTGCCCCTGGCCACCGCCCTTCATATGCTCATCTGTCTGGGCGTCACCTTGCTGGTGGCCTATGGCCTGGGCTATGGCGCCGGCCTTTCCCTCCTGCTGGGGGTCGCGCCTTTGTTCCTGGCCATCTATGCGGCCATCTACCTGGGCTTTTTCTTCCACGACCGCCGTTGCGCCCGGCAGGCCAACCAACGCCTTAAAAAGTAAACGTTGTGACCGGGGCTCCGCCCCGGGCCCCGCCAGGGGCGCTGCCCCTGGACCCCGTTGGGGGTTTCATTCGGGGGGCTGCCAGCCCCCCTCGCAGTTCGCAAAGGTCGTTGCGCGTCGCCGCCAAAGCGGCGTCCTTCAACTCCCTTGCTCACTGGGCTTCCGCCTCGCTTTTTCCGCCACTGGCGGCGCTCGGCTCCGCCCCCCTGCC
>UQRU01000125.1 GCA_900543475.1 uncultured Eubacteriales bacterium | reverse complement strand
GGGGCCCGCGGCGCGCGCGCGGGCGCGGCCGGGCCGCCGCGCCGCGGGCGCGGGGCCGGGGCCGGGGCCGCCCCCGGCGGCGGGGCGCGCCCCCCCCCCCCCCCCCCCCCCCCCCCCCCCCCCCCCCCCCCCCCCCCCCCCCCCCCCCCCGGGGGCCGGGGCGGAATCGATCAACCCACCTCGGAGCCGCCGGAGAAGTCGGGGTCCATGGAGGTGAGGAGGGAGAGGGTCTCCCCGTCCTCGCCGGGCTGCACGGCGGAAAGGATCATGCCCTGGCTTTCGATGTTGCACATCTTGCGAGGCTTGAGGTTGATGACGGCGATAACGTTTTTGCCCACCAGGGCCTGGGGGTCCGGATACCACTTGCGGATGCCGGATAGGATGGTGCGGGGGGTGCCGGAGCCATCGTCCAGGGTAAAGCGCAGGAGCTTTTCGCTCTTTTTCACGAACTGGCAATCCAGCACCCGGCAGACCCGCATCTGGACCTTTTCAAACTCCGGGAACTCGATATACTGGGGTTCCTGGGCCTCGGGTTGGGGCTCTGCGGGCGCGGCGGGGGCGGGTTCGGCCTGGGCGGCGGCAGCGGCCTGGGCGGCCAGGGTCTCGGCCTCCAGGGCGGCCAGCTCGGCCTTCACATCGATGCGGGGGAAGAGGGCCTCGCCCTTCTTGAGCTGGGTGCCGGCGGGCAGATCCCCGTAATGGAGGGCCAAAGCGTCGGTGAGGGGGCCGGCTGCAATGCCCAGCTGGGCAAAGATGCGGGGCGCGGTATCCGGGAGATAGGGCTGGAGCATGACCCCGGCAAAACGCAAGCATTCCGCCAGGTTGTATAGCACGGTGCCCAGGCGTTCCCGCTGGGCTTCGTCCTTGGCCAGGGCCCAGGGCATGGTCACGTCGATATACTTATTGCAGGCGCCCACCAGGCTGAAGATGGCCTCCAAGGCTTCCGGCAGCAGCAGCTTCTCCATGCAGCTTTCCACCTTGGCGGGCAGCTCCCGGGCCTGCTGGATCAGGGGCTCGTCCACCTCCGGCACGGGGGCCGAAGGGGCGGGCAATACGCCGCCAAAGTATTTTTCCGTCATGGAGACCGTGCGGGACAAAAGATTGCCCAGGTCGTTGGCCAGGTCGGAATTGATGCGGTAGATCAGGGCCTCGTTGGAGAACACCCCGTCGCTGCCAAAGGGCACCTCCCGCAGGAGGAAATACCGGATGGCGTCCACTCCATAGCGTTGGCACAGCTTGACAGGGTCCACCACATTGCCCTTGGATTTGCTCATCTTGCCCCCGTCCAGCACCAGCCAGCCATGGCCGAATACCTGTTTGGGCAAAGGCTCGCCCAGGGCCATGAGCATGATGGGCCAGATGATGGTATGGAACCGGACGATCTCCTTGCCCACCAGGTGCAGGTCTGCGGGCCAATATTTTCGATACAGGCTGTCGTCGTCGGAATAGAAGCCCAGCTTGGTGATATAGTTGGACAGGGCGTCCAGCCAAACGTATACCACATGCTTTTCGTCAAAGGTGACGGGAATGCCCCACTTGAAGCTGGTGCGGGATACGCAAAGATCCTCCAAGCCGGGAAGCAGGAAGTTTTGCAGCATCTCGTTGGTGCGGCTCACAGGCTGGATGAATTCCGGATGGGTCTTGATGTGCTCAATGAGCCGGTCCGCATACTTGGAAAGCCGGAAGAAATAGCTTTCCTCCTGGACCTTTTCCACCGGCCGGCCGCAATCCGGGCAGCAGCCGTCCACCAGCTGGCGCTCCAGCCAGAAGCTTTCGCAGGGGGTGCAATATAGGCCCTCATAGCTGGATTTATAAATATCCCCCTGGTCGTAGAGCTTCTTGAAGATCTTCTGCACCGCCTTAACATGGTAATCGTCGGTGGTGCGCACGAAGCCGTCGTTGGAGATGTTCATCAGCTTCCACAGGGACTTGAAGGAGGCTACGATATCATCCACATACTTCTGGGGGGTCACGCCCTTTTCCTTGGCCTTGCGCTCGATCTTCTGGCCATGCTCGTCCGAGCCGGTGAGGAAATACACGTCATACCCGGTCATGCGCTTATACCGGGCGATGGCGTCCGCGGCCACGGTGCAGTAGGCATGGCCGATGTGCAGCTTATCGCTGGGGTAGTAGATGGGCGTGGTAATATAGTAGGTTTTCTTCTCAGCCATGGGTATCGGTTCCTTTTCCATTTATTTTTTTCAAACCACAGCCCCGGCCCAGGGCCGGCAGCCGTGCGCCTTCCGTGTGGACAGGGCTTGGTTTTCCCAGGCAAACAGCCTGAAAAACCTATTCCAGTGTATCAGACCCGGATGGGTTTTTCAACTGTTCTTTAAGTTCCAATGCCCTTGCATAAGCTGTGTTCCGGGGCACGTCCAACAGGTCGCTGGCCTGGCGGGCGGCGTCCTTGGCCCGCAGCCCTCCCTGGAGCAGCCGGAGCAGGGTATCCTCCAGGCTTTCCGTGGCCGGGCCTTCCGGCGGCCTTCCCCCCACCACCAGCACGCATTCCCCCTTGGGGGGCTGGGCTTCATACAGGCGTCCCAGCGCCTCCAGGCTGGCGGGCAGCACCTGCTGGTGCAGCTTGGTCAGCTCCCGGCACAGGACCGCCGGCCGGTCCCCCCAGGCCTGGGCCAGCTCCCGGGCCGTATCCGAAAGGCGCAGGGGGCTTTCGTATAGGATCAGGCTGCCCGTCTGGCGGCCCAGCCGGGCGATCCATTCCCGGCGTTCCTTGCCGCTGCGGGGCAAAAACCCCACGAATACCGCCTCCTGGACGGGCAGGCCGCTGGCCACCAGGGCGGTCAGGCTGGCGGAGGGGCCGGGCAAAACCTCGTAGGGGGCCCCCGCCGCCTGGCAGCGCTGGATCAGCCGCTCCCCTGGATCGGAGATCCCCGGCATTCCCGCGTCGCTGGCATAGGCGATGGCTTCCCCCGCCAGCACCCGTTCCACGATCTCCTGGCCCCGCTGGGCTTCGTTGTGGGCGTGGCAGCTGACCAGGGGTTTGGCCACTCCCAGATGCCGCAGCAGCTGCCCGGTGCGCCGGGTATCCTCGCAATACACCGCCTGGCAAGCCTCCAAGGTATGGATGACCCGCAGGGTGATATCCTCCAAATTCCCAATGGGGGTGGGGCAAAGATAGAGCTTTCCTTCCATAGATCCTTCCTATACAAACGGGCTCATACCCGGATGACCGGTTCCCAGCGAAGGCCCGGCCCGCCCCCCTTGCGGGCTTCCAGCAGCACCAGATAGGGTGGCTTGCCCTGGGGCGCCACGGGTTGGAGGCGCTTGGGGCTTAGGCTGTGGGCCATCAGCGCGGCCATGCATACCGCCACGCCCCCGGCGGGATAACACAAAAACAGCCGGCCCCCATACTTCAACAGCCCGCTGGCGCAGGCGGCCACATCCTGTATGGTGGCCGTATCCTGATGGGTGCATACCCGCCGGGCCGGGTCCGGGCTGGGGGTGCCCCCGGCAAAATAGGGGGGGATTGCATACGATGGCGTCAAAGGGCCGCTGCCCCGGGGCCAGGGCCAGGGTGCGAAGATCCTGCTCCAGCACATGGATCGCCTGGCCGTTTAGCCTGGCGGATTCCCGGGTCAGGGCGCATGCCTCCGGCCGGATGTCCACCCCATAGGTCTCCGCCCCGGTGCGCCGCTCCAACAATATCGCCAGAATGCCGCAGCCGCAGCCCAGATCCAACAGCTTGTCCTGCTTTTTGATCCGGGCAAAGCCAGCCAATAGCACCGCGTCATGACCATAGGTGAACCCTGGCTTTTCTACGGCGATCCGCAGCCCTGATTCCTTTAGATCCTCTATGCAATACATATTCTCAGTATAGCATACCCCCTTTTCGGAAAAAAGACCTTTGCCCCCTTCCCAGCCAAAAGTGCATCTTCTTCTTTCCGCCCTTGCCCCGGGGTTGCATAAACTTTGATCCATATTTTCCATATGCAGCCCCGTATGCCCCTGTTGATAATGTGGGATAAGCTTGCGGCATATAGGCAATTATGGCGCTTTTTTGTCGCCCCCGAATGTTGATAACTATGTTGGAAATGTGGATATGTCGTTGGTTATACAGTGTATATGCATGATATGTATGCAGGTAAGGGTGCATAGGCGTTGCACGAAATCCTGGAAAATCCCCTGAAAAGTGGGGGAAGATTTGCTCATAAGCCAGGGTTTTAACGAATATAGTCACTATGAGGTGATTTTATTGCGCAGGTTGACAACCCCGGCCCTCCGGCATGTGGCGGATACCCTTTTTATCCTGGCCCTGGTCATTGGCCTTGCCCTTGCCGCCCGGCCCCTTTATGCTTCTTCCGCCTTGCCTATCCCCTCCGCCTTGCCCGCCTCCGAACCGGGCGGCCAGGTCCCCGGCTACACCATTGTGGTGGACCCGGGCCACGGCGGCAAGGATGGCGGCGCCATCGGCGCCCGCACCGGCATCCCGGAAGCCGGACTCAATTTGACCGTTTCCCAGCTG
Source organism: uncultured Eubacteriales bacterium (assembly GCA_900543475.1). Taxonomy (GTDB): domain Bacteria; phylum Bacillota; class Clostridia; order Christensenellales; family CAG-138; genus Pelethousia; species Pelethousia gallinarum. Next base: position 1,384 of record UQRU01000125.1, on the reverse strand, counting down.
GTACAGGCCGGCCTGGAAGCCGCCGGCTATCAGGTGATCCTGACCCGCGGCGACGCCGACGCCCTGGGCCCGGATAAACAATCGGATATGGCCGCCCGCAAGGCCATCATGAACCAGCCTGGAGTGGATCTTGTGGTAAGCATCCACATGAATAAATTTTCCGATCCCTCGGTCAGCGGCCCCATGGCCTTCTATATGCAGGGCAGCCAGCCTGGCGAAGCCCTGGCCACCCAGGTGATCCAAGCCCTTTGCACCGCCTTGGACCGGCCCCTGCGCAAGGCCAACCCTGGGGATTATTTCGTCATACGGGAATCCACGCCCCCCAGCGTATTGGTGGAATGCGGCTTCCTTTCCAATGCCCAGGATGAAACCCTCCTCCAAGACCCCGCCCACCAGCAAAAGCTGGCGGATGGGATCGTGGCAGGGGTCCGGGCTTACCTGGAATCCGCCCCGGACCCCACCGCCGCGCCTTCCCCCAGCCCCACCTTCGCCCCGTAATCCCCCCTTCCCAAAACAAAGCGATGGCCTGCAACCGCCATCGCTTGCCCTAGGCGCTCCCCTTCCCAGGGGCCGGATCACCGATTCCGCTTGCGCCAAAGCACCAGGGCGGCAACCAGCCCGCCCAATACCACCGCCCCGCCTATCCCGATGGCAAGGTTTGTAATCAGGAACGCCGGCTGGCCAAAGGCGACCCCATCGGTAAAAATTTCCATCGGAGGCAGCATGGACCGGAAGGCAGCCTTTCCTATAAACCCTACGCCCATTATCGCGGCCCCATATCCCGCCAAAATGAGCCCGCCGACCCAGCCCCACCGCCGGAACAGCCAACAGACCCATGCCCCGGCCCCCTGGCGCCGGGACGGGGGCGGGGGCGGCGCCTGTTGGGCCTGTGGTTCTTCCCCGGTCAGCAGCTCATCCGTGGTAATGGAAAACACCTGCGCCAGCAAGGGGATCTTATCCGCCTCAGGCAGGGATTCATTCCGCTCCCACTTGGATACCGACTGGCGGGATATCCCTAGCTTTTCCGCCAGTTCTTCTTGGGATAGGCCTTGGTTCCGTCGGTATTTTGCAATACGATCACCAATGGTCATGAAACGTCCTCCTTGTTTGTGAATGGCTTTAGGGTATCACAGAGTCCGGCTGCATACTAGATACCATAGTTGTTTTTTCCGCAACCAATGGTTGCAACCCCCTGGCTGTGGGCTTTGGGCGCCATGACGGCCGGCTCGAACCTTTCTTTCCTCCTGTGGCCCCCCAGCCTCCCCGGGGGGGCGGCGGCGGGGGGCGGGGGCCCCCCAAAAAAACCCCCCCCCCCCCCGGGGGTTTTTTTTTTTGGGGGCCCCCCGGGGGCCCGGCCCCCCCCCGGCCCCCCCCCCCCCCCCCC
>UQRU01000124.1 GCA_900543475.1 uncultured Eubacteriales bacterium | reverse complement strand
AGGACGCCCTCCGGCTGGCCACCCACGTACTGTGCGAGGCGGACGGGGCCAAAGGGCTGCCCCTGAAGGCCCATGCCGGTTATGAGCCGGTTGTTCCACGTGAAACAAATCGATTGATCTATGTGGCCGGTGCGGACGGCCTGGGCCAGCCCATTGCCCAGGCAGCCCACCGGCCCCAGCTGTATGCCGCCCTGCTGGGAGCGGGTCAAACCCATACGGTGACGCCCCAGGACGCGGTGGCCGCCATCCTGGCGGAGGGGTTTGACCCGGCGTCCACCTGCCTGCTGGTAAACAAGGCGGAGGGCGCCCGGCGGCAGCCTGCCAGCCAAATGGCTGCGGCCTGGCCGGGCCGGGGGATCGTGGCCAGCCTGGAAAGCCCGGTTCCGGTGCTGGAGGTATGGGAACGAGGGCAAAAGCTGCCGAACGGCTAGATAATACGAGGCGAGGGAAGCCCCAACCGGCCGAAGGCCAGCCGATGGGGGCCGGTTTGCCGGGAAGTGGTTGCCGCCGCGCCTAGGGACAGGCCATAGGGGCGGGCGCTATGGGACCGCCCCGTGGGACAGATCCGTTGCATCCTGGACGGGCAGCTGCAACGGCGCTTTCAACAGCCGGGAGGGAAGGACAAAGAGCGACCAATCTGTAAAGCGGGCACACCCCTTGCGCAGCAGGGGGAGGATAGCCCGGATGGAAAAGAGAGGCGAAAGGATCTATGAAAACGAATCGCATATTGATCAAGGGGGCGGGGGACCTGGCCAGCGGGGTCGCCCTGCGGCTGCACCGGGCAGGTTACCTGGTAGCCATGACGGATCTGGCAGAGCCCACGGCCATCCGCTGGACGGTAAGCTTTTGCCCGGCCATCCTCCAGGGCACGGCTATGGTGGAGGATGTGCGAGGCCGCCTTGCCAAGGGGGAGGCGGACGCCCTGGCCGCCTGGGCGGCGGGGGAGATCCCGGTATTCGTAGACCCCCAGGCGGCTTGCCGGGCCTTTATCCAGCCCCAGGTGCTGGTGGATGCCATTCTGGCCAAGCGGAACCTGGGCACCAGCATCCAGGATGCGCCGGCGGTGATCGCCCTGGGGCCGGGGTTTACGGCGGGGGTGGACTGCCACGCGGTGGTGGAGACCATGCGGGGCCACAACCTGGGCCGGGTCTATTACCAGGGCAGCGCCCTGCCCAATACCGGGGTGCCGGGAGAGATCGGCGGCTTCACCAAGGAACGGGTCATGCATGCGCCGGCTGGGGGCACCTTCCGGGCGATCCACAAGATCGGCGACCGGGTGGAAGCCGGGGAGGCCGTTGCCCAGGTGGACGGCGTGCCGGTGATCACCCACATCAGCGGCATCCTGCGGGGCATTCTCACGGACGGCTTACAGATCCCCCAAGGAATGAAATGCGCGGATGTAGACCCCCGGTGCCAGCCCAACAACTGCTTCACCGTGTCGGACAAGGCAAGAAGCCTGGGGGGCGCGGTGCTGGAGGCCATGGGCGCCTTGGGACAGCTGTAGTCAGGCGGCAAACGAAGCAACCAGCCCGGGGGGCAGCCCGGCGGGAAGGAAAGCGGCCCGGTTCCGTGGTTGAATGGAACCGGGCCGCTTTTTTGGCGAGGGCGAAGGACCCATGGTAGGCGAAACCCCCCGGGGGGGGGGGGGGGGGGGGGGGGGGGGGGGGGCGCCCCCCCCCCCCCCCCCCCCCCCCCGCGCGCCCGCCCCCCCCCCCCCCCCCCCGCGCGGGGGGCGCGCCCCGCCCCCCCCCCCCCCCCCCCCCCCCCCCCCCCCCCCCCCCCGGGGTTTTCGCCGTCCCCCAGTCCAAGGGAAAAAAAGACCCCCCGCGTCCCAAGGGAGGCGGGGGGGAAGGGAGCCATATCAGCTTCGATTGGCTTGCTTGACCCGTTCGTTTTTGGTAAGGAGCTTTTTCCGCAGGCGGATGGACTGGGGGGTGACCTCCACCAGTTCATCGTCCCCGATGAACTCGATGCACTGCTCCAGGCTCATCTGCAAGGGCGGGGTCAGCCGCAGGGCCTCATCGCTGCCGGCGGCCCGCATGTTGGTCACGTGTTTCTTTTTGCATACGTTCACCACAATGTCCTCGTTCCGGGCGCATTCGCCCACCACCTGGCCTTCGTAGACCGCCACGCCAGGGCCCACGAATAAGCGGCCCCGGTCCTGGGTATTGAACAAGCCATAGCTGGTGGTTTCCCCAGTCTCATGGCAGATGAGGCTGCCGTGGGTACGTTCCTCCATGTCTCCTTTGTAGGGGGCATAGCCATGGAAGATATGGCTCATGACCCCATTGCCTCGGGTATCGGTCAAAAGCTCGCTGCGATACCCCAACAGGCAGCGGGCGGGGATGGTAAAGATCAACCGGGTGGTGCTGCCGTCGTTTTGGGAGAGCATGTTTACCAGCTCCGCTTTGCGCTGGCCCAGCTTTTCCATGACTGCCCCCACATATTCCTGGGGCACGTCGATGGTCAACTCTTCCATGGGCTCCAAGAGCTTGCCCCGCTCGTCGGTTTTCATAATGACCCGGGGCCGGGATACGGCAAACTCATAGTCCTGCCGCCGCATCTGCTCGATGAGGATGGAGAGGTGCAATTCTCCCCGGCCGCTCACCTTGAACATATCCGTGGAGTCGGTTTCCTCCACCCGCATGGACACGTTGGTTTCCACCTCTTTGAACAGCCGGTCCCGCAGGTTCCGGGAGGTAACGTATTTGCCCTCCTTGCCGGCAAAGGGGCTGTCGTTCACCAGGAACATCATGGATACCGTAGGCTCGTCGATGTGGACAAAGGGCAGGGGCTCCACATGTTCCGGGTCGCAAGCGGTCTCGCCGATGGATAAGCCGGTGACCCCGGCCACCGCCACGATCTCCCCGGCGCTGGCCTGCTCCACCTCCACCCGTTTGAGGCCTTCAAACCGGTAGAGCCGGGACAGCTTCACATCCCGGCGGTCGTCCTTCATGCCCCCGCAGAGGGTAACGATCTCGTTGCGCTTGGCAGTGCCCTGGACGATGCGGCCCACGCCGATCCGTCCCACATAGTCGTCGTAATCGATGGTGGAAAACAGGATCTGCAGGGGAGCAGCCGGGTCGCCCCCCGGGGCGGGCACCGCAGAAAGAATGGTGTCGAACAGGGGCTGCATATCCGTCCCCAGGTGATCCGGGTCCAGGCCGCTGTAGCCGTCCCGGGCGCTGGCGTATACCACGGGGAAATCCAATTGCTCCGCCGTGGCTCCAAGATCCATAAACAGCTCCAGGGTCTCGTCCACCACTTCCAGGGGCCGGGCGCCGGGGCGGTCCACCTTGTTGACCACCACCACCGGCACCTTGCCTAAGGCCAGGGCCTTGCCCAGCACGAACCGGGTCTGGGGCATACAGCCCTCAAAGGCGTCCACCAGCAGCAGCACGCCGTCCACCATTTGGAGGATACGCTCCACCTCGCCGCCAAAATCCGCATGGCCGGGAGTGTCTACAATGTTGATCCGCACCCCCTTATAATTGACGGCAGTATTCTTGGACAGGATGGTGATGCCCCGTTCCCGTTCCAGGTCGCCGCTATCCATGACCCGCTCCTGTACCTGCTCATTGGCCCGGAAAACGCCGCTCTGGCGCAAAAGCTGGTCCACCAGGGTGGTTTTGCCATGGTCCACGTGGGCGATGATGGCAACATTGCGGATGTTTTCGTTGGTCATATTTATACCTCTATCTTTAAAAAATTCTCCGTCAAAGCACAACCATATATTATAGCCTGATTTTTGCAAAATTACAACGAATTTTCCCTATATCCAGGGAAAAATCCTGAAGCCCTGCCTGTCGCGGAATGTTTCCGATTGCTTCACATTTATAATGTAGACGATTCCGTCTATATTTGTTATACTGACCATGGAAAAAGTAGACGATTCCGTCTAAATATAGCAAAAAGCAGGAGGCTAGGGAGCAATGCTGCTGATGGATATAGGCAAACTAATCGTAACGGGCGTAGTGGCCTACTATGTGGGCAAAGGGGTAACGCGGCTGGGGATGCCGGCGATATTGGGCTGGCTTGTAACGGGCATGGCATTGGGGCCCCACGGGGTGGGGCTGCTGGGGGATTCCATTTTAGACGCGGGGTGGTATACTGTAACGGAAAGCATTCTGGAATGTATGCTGGGGCTGATGATCGGTACGGAGCTCATATGGGCGAAGCTAAAGCGTTCCGGCAAGCAGATCCTAGTAACCACCATGACGGAATCCCTAGGGGCCTTTGTGGTAGTCAGCTTGGTATTCGGGGTGATCTTCACCTTGACCCAGGTGCCGGTTTATTTGGCGTTTCTGTTTGGAGGCATTGCCCTGGCCACTGCGCCGGCGCCTTCCTTGTCCATCGTGAACCAGATGAAAACCGCCGGGCCGGTCACCAGCACGCTGATCCCCATGGCTGTGCTGGATGACCTGGTGGCAGCCCTGGTGTTCTTTACGGTGGTGGCATTTACTTCCGCCCATATTTCCACCCAAAGCCTTTCCGTTGGGGCGGTGTTGGTGATGGTGTTTTTGCCTGTGCCCTTGGGTATGCTGCTTGGCTGGCTCAGCGGACTGCTCCTCCGCAGGGTACAAAGCCCCAGGCTTGGGGCCGGCCTGCTGGCAGGGGCGCTGGTCTTGGCGGCTGCCTTTGGCATGTACCTGAATCAGCGGGTATTGCCCATGCCGGCGCTGAACTTTATGCTGCTGGGTATGGGCCTTTCCGCCGTGGTAGCCAATATGCTTTCCCGGTCCCAACGGGATGCCATCATGGCTAGGTTGAATCCCGTCATCAATGTGGCGCTGCTGGTGCTGATCCTGAACCTGGGCGCTCCGTTGGATTATCACCTGATCCTGGGCGCGGGAATTTATACTGCCGTCTATATCCTGGCCCGGGCGGCAGGAAAATATGGCGGCGCTTATCTGGGGGCCGCCTTGACCGGCGCAGAGCCTACGGTTAAAAAATATCTGGGGTTTACCCTGTTGCCCCACTCTGGGGTATCCCTGGTGTTTACAGGGATCGCCGTCTCCCTGCTGCAGGACCCCGCCCCGGAATGCGCCGCCATTTTGCAGGGAACCATCGCCGCAGCCGCGGTCATCAATGAGTTTATCGCCGTGCTCATGGCCCGAAAAGGCTTTGCATGGGCCGGGGAATTGTATCAGGCAAAGGAGGCGGTTGAAGTTGAAACAAGCGGAACGCCAAGCCCGCAGTCGTAAAGAGATCCTGGAAGCGGCCCTGGATGAATTCAGTTGCCAACCCTATGGGGCTGTGACCATCGACGGCCTTTGCGCCCGGCATGGTATCTCCAAAGGCATGTTTTATCACTATTTCAAAAACAAGGAGTCTCTATTCCTTAGCTTGGTGGGGCAGGTGTTCCAGGGCTTGGCCGCCTATTTATCCCAATGGATGGCGCAGGCGTCCTTTGCGGATACCGCGCCCACGATCCAGGCCTTTTTCTTGGCCCGGGCCTATTACTTCGCCCAACACCCCCAGGAAAAACCCATCTTTGAAACCGCCATGTTCCATCGCCCCCCCCAATTGGCGGAGCAGATCGCCCAGCTGCACGCACCCTTGGAAGCCATCAACCATGATTTCCTCTTTCAGGTGTTCTCCCAGCTGCCTTTGCGGCCCGGTCTGGATCGGGAAACCGTGTATCGCTACTTTTCCGGCGTGGAGTGCGTTTTTTGGCCACTTTTAGACCGCTTCCGGGCGGAAGGCCCTGTGGAAGACGTGCAGAGCTTGGTTTCCGCCTCTGCTGCTTTGCTGGATATTTTGATTTTCGGCGTGGTGGACCCGTTGCGCCGTTAGCGGGCTCCAGCGGCCCGGGGGGGCGGCGGCAGGGCGCAAAGCGCCCTGAAAAGCCGGGGCCGTGGCAAAGCCTCCGGCCCCGGCTTTTTGTTTGGCAGGCCGGGGGGCCGAAGGCCCCCCGGCCGCCAAACGCCGCCGCCCCCGGGGCCGCAGCGGCCT
>UQRU01000123.1 GCA_900543475.1 uncultured Eubacteriales bacterium | reverse complement strand
CCCCGCCCCCCCCCCCGCCCCGCCGGGCTCCCCCCTCGTTCCCCCCACCCGCCCGCGCCCCCCCCGGGAGGCCCCGCAAAGCGCCGCCCTAGGGCTGGAGGGGGTTACCGCTCCTCCAGCCGCCTGCGGGCCTGGGCCATGGACAGCCCGGCCTCCCGGGCCAAGCGGGCCACGTCCTCGTATTCATACTTGCGCTTCTCCACCCCATAGCCCCGGGCCTGTTTTAAGCCCACCTGGCCCAAGGGGGTATCCACAAGCTGGGTTTCCCGCTGCAGGATGTAACGGCTGCACCGGGTCGCCCGTACCCCCAGGGTAGTGGTATGGCGCAGAAGCAAGGCTGCCATTTCCCCTTCCTGTTGGGGGTCGCAGATGCAGGTGACCATATAGCCCGGCCGGCCTTTTTTCATTTGAATGGGAGTGAAGAACACATCCCTGGCCCCGGCCTCCAGAAGGGTCTCCTGGGCAAAGGCCAGGTCCTCCCCCGTCATATCGTCCAGGTTGCACCTTAGTTCTACCACCTGGTCCTGGGCCTGGTCCGCCGTATCCCCCAGAATGGCCCGTACCACGTTGGCAGTCTCAAATTCCCGGCTGCCCGCCCCATAGCCGGTCTTTTCCATGCGCATGGGCGGCATGGGGATAAAGTCCTGGACAAAATGCCCCAATAGGGCCGCCCCGGTAGGCGTGCACATCTCCCCCGCCAGCTCCCCGGCGAATACGGGGATTCCCTGAAGCAGCAGGGCGGTGGCCGGGGCGGGCACCGGCAGCACGCCGTGGGCGCAACGCACCTGCCCAAAGCCCGTGCGCACCGGGGAGGCGAATACCTGGACCGGCCCCAGCTCCTCCATGAGCAGGCATACCCCCAGGATATCCATCACCGCGTCCAGCGCCCCCACCTCGTGGAAATGCACCAGCTCCACCGGCCGGCCGTGTACCTGGGCCTCCGCCTGGGCGATGCGGCCATATACCGCCAGCACCTCCCCCTGGACCTTGGGAGATATGCCCAGGCCCTGGATCAGCCCCTGGATCTCCCCCATGCCCCGATGGGTATGCCCGTGGTCGTGCTCGTGGGGATGGTCGTGGTCGTGCTCGTGCCTGTGGTCGTGCTCGTGGGGATGGTCGTGGTCATGGTGGTGGGGGTGGTCATCTTCCTCCTGGCCATGGACCCGCACCCGCATTTTGCGGCTGGTGATGCCGCAGCGCAATACCTGCTGGGTCTCCACGGTTACGCCGGGTACGCCCAGGCCGTTGAGCCGGGCGAGGAAGCCATCGGGATCGGGATGCAGATCCAGCAGCGCCCCCATGAGCATATCCCCCGCCGCGCCCATGCGGCAATCCAAATACAAAGTTTTCATATATTCGTTTCCCCCAAACGGTTGATCATATGGGCCAGATAGCCCCCGCCGAATCCATTGTCGATGTTCACCACGCTCACCCCGCTGGCGCAGGAATTGAGCATACATAACAGGGCGCTGAGCCCGCCGAAGTTGGCCCCATAGCCCACGCTGGTGGGCACGGCGATCACAGGGCAATCCACCAGCCCGCCGATGACGCTGGCCAAAGCCCCTTCCATGCCGGCCACCGCCACCACCGCCCGGGCCTTCAGCAGGGTATCCCCCTGGGCCAGCAGCCGGTGCAGGCCGGCCACCCCCACGTCGTATAGGCGGATCACCTGGCTGCCCAACACCTGGGCGGTGCGGGCTGCCTCCTCCGCCACCGGCATATCGCTGGTACCGCCGGTGGCCACCACCACGCAGCCCAGCTCCGGCCGGTTTTCCCGGGGAGCCGCCACCCCGATCCGAGGCAGCGGATAATAAATAAAAGGAAGCTTTCCCTCTAAAAAGGCGGCCTTTTCCGGGTCCAGCCGGGTGATGAGGATATCCCGGGCGTCCTTTTCCAGCAGGGCTTTGGCAATGCCCAGGATCTGCTCCTGGGTCTTGCCCGCCCCATAGATCACCTCGCCGGCCCCCTGGCGCAGGGCCCGGTGATGGTCTACCTTGGCGTAGCCCAGATCCTCAAAGGGGCATAGGCGCAGGGCCCGGTAAGCGTCCTCCGCCCGTTCTTCTCCCCGCTCCACCCGCTTGAGCAACGCAAGCAGTTCCCTTTGCTCCATGGTTGGTTCATCTCCTCAGCCTACCAGGCAGGCCATTTTTTCTTCATGGTATCATGGGGACAGGCCCCTGTCAAATGGGGGAGCTTAAGCCCCGTTTTCCTTCCGCGGCCCTGCGTTCCATTGGTGTTTTATAGATACCATCCCCTTTTTTTCGGGAATGTGCTATAATGGAACTGGTTTCTTTTTGCCCCCATTCGAGGCTTCTCTGTTTGATTCGGTTCCATTTGTTTCATTCTCCCGGCCTGCGCCCCAGGGCGTTGCCGGGGCCCTGTTTACCATACCCATTTTAGGAGGAACTACGCGCTTATGTATCGAATCGCCATCATCACAGCCAGCGACAAAGGCGCCCGGGGAGAACGGGTGGATGTGAGCGGCCAGGTCATCCGGGAGATGTGCCAGGAGTTTGCCACCGTCACCTCCTACGCGGTGCTGGCGGACGAGCGGGCACCCCTGGCCGCAGCCATGGCCGCCATCTGCGACCAGGACCAAGCGGATGTGATCTTTACCACCGGGGGCACCGGGTTTGCCCCCCGGGATGTGACGCCGGAAGCCACATTGGATGTGGTGGAACGGCTTGCCCCCGGCATTCCGGAGGCCATGCGGGCCCGAAGCATGCAGGTCACGGACCGGGCCATGCTGACCCGGGCGGTGGCGGGCATCCGCAACAGCACGTTGATCATCAACCTGCCGGGCAGCCCCAAAGCGGTGCGGGAATGCCTAGAGGTGATCCTGCCTCCCCTGGAACATGGGATAGAAATGCTCCGGGGCAAAGGCGGGGAATGCGCCCGCACCTGAAGGAGGCAAGCAATGGAAACCCTTACCCATGTGGATGAACAGGGCCGGGCCAGGATGGTGGATGTGGGGGACAAGCCCAATACCAAGCGCCGGGCCCTGGCCCAGGCCATGGTCACCATGCAGCCTAAGACCCTTTCCATGATTTGTTCCGGGACCATGCCCAAGGGGGACGTATTGGCCTGCGCCCGCATTGCGGGGATCATGGGGGCCAAACAGACCCATGCCCTGATCCCCATGTGCCACCCCCTGCCCATCGACCAGGTGCGGGTAGATATCCAGCCCCAGGGCAGGGAGCAGCTTTGCATCCAGGCGGAGGTGCGCTGCACCTACCACACCGGGGTGGAGATGGAAGCCTTGACCGCCTGTTCCATCGCGGCCCTGACCGTATACGATATGTGCAAGGCGGTGGACCGGGCCATGGTGATCGGGCCCATCCTGCTGCTGGAAAAAAGCGGCGGCAAAAGCGGCGATTTCATCCGCCCAAAGGAAGGAGAATAAGCCTATGCTAGATGCCCATGGCCGGGCCATCGATTATCTCAGGCTGTCGGTCACAGACCTATGCGACCTGCGGTGCATCTACTGTATGCCCGAGTCGGGGGTGCCCCATCTGCCCCATAGCAACATCCTCCGGGTGGAGGAATGCATCGATATCGCCAAAACGGCGGTGGAGCTGGGCATCCGCAAGATCCGCATCACCGGGGGCGAACCCCTGGTGCGCCGGGGCATCCTGGAGATCTGCCAGGGCATCGGCGCCCTGCCCGGCCTACAGGAGCTGTGCATCACCACCAATGGCCGGGGTCTGGTGGACTATGCCGTCCCTCTACGGGCGGCGGGGGTATCCCGTCTAAACATCAGCCTGGATACCCTGGACCCGGATAAATACCGGATGCTTACCCGTTGGGGCCAGTTGCAGGAGGCTCTGGACGGCATACAGGCGGCGGAAGCCGCAGGGTTTACCAAGCTGAAGATCAACGCCGTGCTCATGGGGGGCGTCAATGAGGACGAGATCCCCGCCCTGGTGGAGCTGACCCGGTACAAGCCCTATGCGGTCCGCTTCATCGAGCTGATGCCTCTGGGGGAATGCGCCCATTGGCCCAAGGCCCGGTTTATCCCCGGGGAACGGGTGCTGGAGGCCTGCCCGGGCCTTGTGCCCCTTCCCAGCCAAGGGGTAGCGGAGCGGTTCCAAATGCCGGGCTACGCGGGAACGGTGGGTTTGATCCGCCCCTTGAGCCACCGGTTTTGCGGCAGCTGCAACCGGATCCGGGTCACGGCGGACGGGATGCTTAAGCCCTGCCTGCATTCCGATCAGGAGATCCCCTTGCGGGGCCTGGGGCCGGCGGAGCGCCGGGCGGCCATGGCGGCGGGCATCCTGCAAAAGCCCCTGCGCCACCACATGGAGGAGCGGGGCAGCGAAACCAAGCGCACCATGAACAAGATCGGAGGATAAGCACCCATGGCAAAGGTAGTCGCCGTCAACATCAGCCAACACAAAGGCACCTTCAAATATCCCGTGCCCCTGGGCCATGCCACCGTGGATCACGGCCTAGCGGGAGACGCCCATGCAGGCAACTGGCACCGGCAGATCAGCCTGCTGGCCCAAGAGAGCATCGATAAAATGACGGCCCTAGGGGTAAGCGACCTGACCCCGGGGAAATTTGCGGAAAATATCACCACCAGCGGCATCGAATTACACACCCTGCCGGTGGGGACCCGACTCCGGATCGGGGAATGCCTGGCGGAGGTGACCCAGATCGGCAAGGAATGCCACCAGCATTGCCAGATCTACAAGCAGGTGGGCATGTGCATCATGCCCACGGAGGGGATCTTCGTAAAGGTGCTGGAGGATGGGGACATCCGCCCCGGGGACCCCATCACCGTGGAGGCGGAGGCATGACGGCCCTGCAAGCCGCCCTTCCCCTTTTGGCGGAGCTGCGGCAGGCCCTGGGCCAACACGGGGAGCTTTCCGGCCAGGAGGCGGAGACCCGCCGGCTGCTGCGGGAATTCTTGGCCCGGCATACCAGCCTGGAGGTCTACGACCTATCTGGCGGCCTGGTGGCTGCCCACCGGGAGCTCCAGGGCCCCTGCATCGCCTTCCGGGGGGACATGGACGCCATCCCCGGCCCCAACGGCCCCTATCACGGCTGCGGCCACGACGGCCACAGCGCCCTGCTGGCGGGCCTGGGTCTATTATTGGAAGGCCAGCGGCTGGGCAAAAGCGTATTGCTGCTGTTCCAACCTGCCGAGGAGACCGGCCAAGGGGCCGCCCCTATGGCCCAGGCCCTTCTGGCCAAAGAGCGGGTGCAGGCCATCGTAGGGTTCCATAACATCCCCGGCTATCCCCTGGGCCAGCCCTTGCTGCGCCAGGGGGTATTCGCCTGCGCCTCCCAGGGGCTGCTGCTCCGCTTGCAGGGCAAGCAGGCCCACGCCGCCTATCCGGAGGAGGGCTGCAACCCCATCCCCCTGCTGGCCGGCCTTTTGGACGCCCTGCCGGCCCTATGCCGCCAGGTGGCGCCAAAGGGGCTGTTGCGTTATACCCCTGTAGGCTTCCAGGCCGGCGGATGTAACTTCGGTGTGTCCCCAGGGGCGGGCAGCCTGGCCCTGACCCTGCGGGCGGACCGGCAGCAGGACATCGCCGCCCTGGTGCAGGCCATGGCCGCCTGGCTGACCGCCCGGCTGCCCCAGGGCATGTCCCTCTCCCTGGAGGACCGGGACGTTTTCCCGGATACCACCAACCATGCCCCCTTGGTGGACGCCGGGGCCGCCATCCTGAAACAGGCCGGCTTATCCCCCCGGTTCCTGGACGCTCCCATGCGTTGGTCGGAGGATTTCGGCCATTTCCTGCGGGCCTTCCCGGGCTTTTATCTGGGCCTGGGCGCCGGGGAAAGTCAGCCCGGCCTTCACACCCCCGGCTATCGCTTCAACGACGCCCTCCTGGGCCCCGGCCTGGACGTCCTCTGGGCCCTGGCCCAAGGGCTTATGCCGCCAGGCTAGCCTTCTTTCCCCGGCATAGAAAAGCCCCCGGCCAAGCGCCGGAGGTGCACCTGTAAAATGAAAGTAGACACTCATAAAAAGTATGGGTATCTACTTTTTTCGTGGTAAGATAAAGAAGATGA
>UQRU01000122.1 GCA_900543475.1 uncultured Eubacteriales bacterium | reverse complement strand
TTTGCCGTACACGCCGCCAAATCCGATTATAGCCTCCGGGGGCTGCGGCCCCCGAACCCCCAAGGGTTTTTCGACAGCCTGCCATGCCCGAAGGCCTTTGCCTTCGGGCATGTTTTTATTGTGTTTCCAAACATGTATGATATAATTTTTTTATCGATCTATAGAACGTGCATAAATCCATCGAGGTACTGCCAATGACGGCTGCTTTGATCATTGCCGCAGGAAAAGCCCGGGAACAACGCCAGTTTGACCCCGGGAAAAAAGTGGGCGACACAAACGCCATAAAACGCTGCATTTTGACCTTCCAGCAGGCGGGTGTGGAGCGGGTCGTCGTTTGCGGCGCCGATGAGGATCGCGTGGAAAAGCTGGCCCCCCATATGAATGTTTCCTTTTTGCGTAGCTCGAAAGACGGCGAGATGCTGGATAGCATTAAGGTTGGATTACGCTTTTTGCAAGGTAAGTGCGGGGCCGTTTTGATCGTCCATACCGATATCCCCCTGTTTTCCGTAGAAACGGTCCGCCAGTTGTTGAACGCAAACGGCGACCTTTGCATCCCCGTCTACCAGGGGCGGCCAGGCCATCCCATTCGTATGGCCGCAGGCTTGATCCCCCAGATCCTGTCCTATCAGGGCGACCATGGGTTGGCCGGCGCCATCCGGGCTGCCGGGGTGCCCCGCACGCTCCTGGAAGTGGAGGACGAAGGGGTCCTGGCCCACGTCCAGGATCGCGACGCTTGCCAGCAGGTGCTTTCCCATTGGCAAGAAACCCTCCGGCCTGCCTTTCGCTTTCAGCTATTGGGCAAAACCCTTTTCTATGGCCCAGGCGCCCATCAATTGCTGCAATTGACCCAAGAGCTGGGCTCCCTGTTAGATGCTTGCCGCTGCATGGGGATCTCCTATACCAAGGGCCGCAAGATCATCGCCAACATAGAGCAAAACATTGGCTGTCCCGTTTTGGAGCGCACCCGGGGGGGGCAAAACAGGGGGCGCTTCCTCCGTGACCCCTACGGGCCAAGCGCTGATTGGCAATTATAATGAATTTTGCAAAGCTGGGGAAGCCTATCTGGCAGAGCTATTTTGCCAATTCTTTCCCTCGTAGTTCCCTCGCCCCAGGTATGTTCGCACCCCATACATGGCCCTCTACTTTTTGTTCGTCAGGAGATAGCGCAAAGTATGAAAACGATTTTCCAGCGTCCCGCCATCTTGGAGCCTGCTTTATTCAACCCCGCTGATACCACAAAGGCGATCGCGCAGTTTCCAGAGATATGCGTTTCCACTTTTTCAGAGCAAATTATTCAAAAGTACGCAGCCTTGGATGGGGTTCAAAAAATCGGCGCACTTTTTTCCGCAAACGGCGTCATACCGGTTTATAAGATCCGTTACAAAAACACAGACATCGCCTTCTATATGTCCAGGGTCGGCGCCCCTGCCTGCGTTGCTGGGTTTGAAGAAATCATTGCCATGGGCGCAAAAAAATTTGTCCTATTCGGCTCCTGTGGTGTGCTGGACGATGGAAAGGTAAAGGATCGGATCATTATCCCTGTTGCAGCCCTGCGCGACGAGGGGACGAGCTATCATTACCTTGCTTCCGCGCCGGAAATCGAGGCAGCGCCAGCTTCCATCCAAGCGGTGGAGCATGTTTTAGCAAGCCTGGGTTATTCCTATATTAAGGGGAAAACCTGGACGTCTGACGGGATCTACCGGGAAACCAAAGCCGCCATCCAAGAGCGCAGGCAAGAAGGCTGCTTAGCCGTAGAAATGGAATGCGCTTCCATGTTGGCGGTGGCGAAATATAGGAATATCCCCTTTATTCAATTTCTATATGGCGCGGATAGCCTTAGCAAGGATACCTGGGAGATTCGGGATTTAGCCTTACACGGACTTCCCCAGGCTGAAAAATATATGACGTTGGCCTTGGAATGTGGGCTAGCCTTATAGGCTGTCTCCCAGCGTTCCAACCATAAATGCCGCAATTCCCACATTGGCTTACAGAAATAAACGATTAACCCCGTAAATGGAAATTGGATCTCCTTGCGGGGTTTGTTCGTTTGCGATTCCTCTGGGCAGTTTCAGATATAGAGAAATGTATTTGCGGGGCGCGCTCAGGCTAAGCGTTCACAAATATTTCGGCTGTTGTTAGGGGCGCCTCGGTTGCTTTGTAGCAAAATCGCACCCCATCATAGGGCCGACAGGCTTTGGGCGTCTCCGCCTTAGCCATCTATGGGACGGCCGCCCCATTTACCGGTTGTTCTTTCCCCAGTCCCGTGCCGTTGGCACGGCTGCATATTCCCCCGGCATCAGCATGGCTCCAGCCGAGCTTTAAAGGAGATACTACGGGGGGTGGACAATTCGTCGAACTGGATCACGTGGGCCGCCTTTTCCAGGTCCACGTCCAACACTGTCCCAAGACCGAACACCGCGTGCCGCACCCGTTGGCCTGGTACCAGGGTAGCCAGGGTCTCCTGGGCAAGCAGATCCCGCTGGCTGCTCTCGATGGCCGCCCTTGCCTCCCGGATCAGGCCTTCGCTGAACTCCCCAGTACAGTCCAGCAGGGCTGGGTCGATGTCCAGCAGGAACCGGGAGGGATATCGGGGGGCGCCGTCGAAATTCCGCCCGCCGGCAGCCGAGAGGGAGAGGCCCTGTTCCGCCCGGGTCAGCGCCACGAAGGCCAGCCGCCGCTCCTCCTCCATGGCCTGGCGGGTGCGCACCTTCCGAGAGGGGAAGATCCCTTCATTCATGCCGCAGAGAAAGACGTGGGGAAACTCCAACCCCTTGGCGGCGTGGATGGTCATCATACGCACCTTGTCCCCTCGTTCGCCGGTATCGCTGTTGGCGAGGAGGGCCACGTGGGCCAGGTAATGCTCCAGGGTGACCTCCTCGCCGCAGGTGGTTTCATATGTATAGATGGCCTGCTTGAGCTCGGCCAGATTGTCCAGCCGTTCCTGGCTTCCCTCTGTTCGGAGCATCCGCTCGTAGCCGCTTTGCTGGAGCACGGCAGTGAGCACCTCAGAGACCGGCCGTCCCTCCGCCTGGGCGGAGAGGCTCTCCACGAGGTTTACAAGCTGTCGGGCTTTGGTGCCTTGAAAAAGCTCCTCCTCCAGGTTGTCCAAAAGGGCTTGGTACAGGGTGCAATCGTGGGCAGCGGCATAGTCCCGGAGGGCCGCCATGCGGCGCTTACCCAGGTTTCGCTTGGGCACGTTGGCCACCCGCAGAAAGGAGAGGTCGTCCCGGTAGACCAGCATACGCAGGTAGGCGATGGCGTCCCGGATCTCCATGCGGCCATAAAACTGTACGCCGCTATAGATGGCATAGGGGATTTGGGCGCCAAGAAAAGCCTCTTCCACCGCCCGGGAGACGTAATGGGCCCGGTAGAGGACAGCCATGTCCTGCCAGGGGACGCCTCCCTCATGAAGGGAGCGGAGTTGTTCCACCATCCATTTGGCCTCCTCTTCCTGGGTATCGGCCAGATGGCAACGGACAGGAGCCCCGGGGGCCAGGGTGGGAATGAGGTCTTTTTTTATCCGGTACTGGTTTTTGTCGATGAGAGAGTTGGCCGCCGCTAGGATCTGTGGCGTAGAGCGGTAATTTTTCATCATCAAAATGGTCCTGGTACCGGGATAAGCCTTGTCCAGGTCCAAGAGGTATTTGATGTCAGCGCCCCGCCAGGAGTAAATGGTCTGATCCGGGTCGCCCACCACAAATAGGTTTTTATGGTATCCGCACAGCGCCTCCATAAGCTGGTACTGAAGCCAATCGATATCCTGGAATTCGTCGATCATAATGTATTCCAGCCGCTGCTGCCACTTCTCCCGTAGATCCGGCCGCTGGCTGAAAATATGGAGGGTGAACTTGATAAGGTCGTTGTAATCTAGACCGAAGCATTTTTTCTCCTGGTAGAGATAGCCGTAAAAAATCATGTCCGCCGGGCGTACTGCATCCAGATACTTCTGCCTAAGGACCTCCAGGGAGAGATCGATCATATCCTTATAGTAATCTGGCTCCTGAACGAGCTTGCGGATCTCAATCATGTCCCGGGCTTTCTGAAAGGTCATATCCCGAAGGGAAAGGCCCCGCTCCTCGTAGAGGATCTGGAGCATGGCGTCGATGTCAGCGTTATCCAGGACCAAAAACCGTTTTGGATAGCCTACAGCGCTGCTGTCCTCCTGAAGGATGGAGACGCAGAAACCATGGAAGGTGTTGATGTATCCGGTGTCGTTGTCGCCGGTGAGGGCGTGGATACGCTGGCGCATCTCGGTGGCAGACTTGTTGGTGAAGGTGACGCAGAGGATGTTTCCCGGCAGGATGCCCGCTTCCTCCACCAGAAAAGCGAAGCGGCAGGACAGCGCCCGGGTCTTACCAGAGCCAGCTCCGGCAATGACCCGGAATACTCCTTCTGTGGAGGTCACCGCCTCCCGCTGGGCCTCATTGAGCCCTGCCAGCAGATCATGCATGTTTATCCCCCTCCCCCGCAGGCCGCCGCCGCGGTACCGGTATCCCATTCATTCTACTCCCTGCACGCCTGAACCGTCAATCATCGGCTGACACGCCCCTTTGGATCGTCTACAACGATATAAAGCTGGCAGCGCATAAGGCTTCCCCAGCTTTTGGGGGAGAGGATTCCCACTCGGCAAATTCAGATATATAGAGGTGTATTTGAGGTGGTTTCACAGGAAAAGCTTTCGCTAAAATATTAATATTCCGCCTGTTATTTTGGGTGCCTTGTTTTTTTAGTATCTAAAAAGTATCATAGAAATCCAATGGTTGCAAGGATTCTAGGCTTTGCAAGTCCCTTCTGAAATCGGTCGCAAATTACGGCCGATTTTGACCGCTGACCCTCTCAAAAGCAAAGGAGGCGAGCAAGCACCCCTGGGCCTTGCCCGCCTTGTTTACCGCAGAGCAAGGCCGGGCGGGGCGGTCAATGGCGGCGCATGAAAGGGGCCGTTCATCTCGGCCGTTGACGGCCTCGGCTGG
The DNA here is from genome assembly GCA_900543475.1 of uncultured Eubacteriales bacterium. Classification (GTDB taxonomy): domain Bacteria; phylum Bacillota; class Clostridia; order Christensenellales; family CAG-138; genus Pelethousia; species Pelethousia gallinarum. The sequence continues at coordinate 1,169 of UQRU01000122.1, read as the reverse complement.
GGTTGCTACATTTAATGATAAAGATAATTTTAAAAAATAAATCTATTCTTTTTGAAAAAGATATGGTATAATTTTTTAACTAAACAAAGTTGAATGTTGAAATTAGGTTAACCTTAGCTAAGGGGGTAGTATACCCTTTTATATTGTTACCCAAAATGAATTACGGTAAAAACGTAATCCCACTTGGGTAGCATAAGGTTTTCTTTTCTATTCAGGCTTTGTTTGGCCACAATCGGGGTTGCGTTTTTCGGTGTGTGCAACTTCGGTTGCACACACTTTTTATATATAGGGAGGACTTAAGATGAAAAAGATTTTAGCACTGACACTTGCTTTGATTATGCTAATGTCTCTGAGCGCTTGCAGCGGTGGTGAAGCTACTCAATCTCAGGCAAACAATAGTTCGAGTAGTCAGCAGGATGAAAGCGGAAGAAGTAAAGCCACGGAATTTACATTTGAGCTGGCTGCAGAAGAAGAGCGGACAGTTGAAAACCTAATCTTTGATGAGGATGTAACAATCAGTGGAGATTTTGGAGTTATCATTTTTGAGAACTGCGAATTTAACGGCGATATTATCAATACCGCAGAACAGTTTACCAGAGTAGTCCTTCCTGATGGGACAACCGTAAACGGTAATTGTGTGTTCAAAAACACCACCAAAGAAGCAAACATGGACTATCCTATGCCTAAATATATCAGTCCTAATACATTGAACATTGTATGTGAGGACTGCATTGGTTCAGGTGTCTTGGAGAGCACGGAAAATGATATGATATTCAACGGAGAAACATACTCCATGGCTGATGTGAAATTCTTTTACGATGCCGATTCAAATGAGCTTGTTCCTTATGAGGGACAGGAGGCGTCTGTACTCTTTGTTGGTCAATGGTGGGAAAATGGGGAAAAGATATTGCAAATGTTTGGTGAATGATTGAGAAATAGTATAGTACCGAAATCGAACGGTACTATCCATTATGAACAGAAAAGCGATAAAAACAAGGATAACATACCTCGTGTTACATCTAAAAGCTTTACAATTGTATAGACATTCAAAAGCGCGAAGATACCGTTCAGAGTATCTTCGCGCTTGCTTTAAGAGACAGTCCCAAGTTTTGTGTAAACCTCCTGGGTGGTGTAGAATAGAAGCACGGCACAGGAGGATTACTATATGG
>UQRU01000121.1 GCA_900543475.1 uncultured Eubacteriales bacterium | reverse complement strand
TGGCCGCGCCGTAGGCGCAAGGGAGCTATGAAAACCTCGAAAAAGTGGCGCAAGCCACTTTTTCGACAGCCAAAAAGCGGCCGCAAGGCCGCTTTTTTCCAGCTATCGGGCATATCCACCCGTTTCCTTATGCTTTTTTCTTAAAGAGCTTGCTGCGGAACAAGATCACCAGCATAACCGCCAACAGCAAGGTCACCAGGCCCAGGGTGATCCAGGACATGGTAAGGCTCTGGGCCACCACCCCCATGAGCAACAGCATGGGGAACCCAAATACGATGGCCCATAGGTTTTGATACACCAGGTTGCCGGAGGCAGGGGTCTTGTATTGGGGGTCCGCCTGGCGCAGCAGGATCAGGCCCGTGCTGGCGGTACCTGTAAGCATGCCGTACATGGCCAAGAACTGCTCCCCTTCATATTTGCTGAACAGCTGCCGGCAGATCCACCGCACGAACCAATAGGTCCCCGCCGTACCCGCGATGCAGATCAGGAGCAAGGGGATGATAAACTCCTTATGCAGGAAGGCGGAAAGGTTGATGGCTGCAATGGAGGTCACCACCATCAGGTCGAAGGTGAGACCGGAGATCCGGTTCAGCATAAAGTTATTGGTATATTCCCGGTTCATATAGCCTGCCTTTTTCAGCCCCCGCATCATGGCTTTGATCACGGCGGCAAACAGCATGCCAAATAGGAAGTTAAAGCCCCAGATCAAAGGCTTGACCGTACCCTCGAAAAAGCCGCCCAAGGAATCCAGTCCCAGGGATATCAACCACATCAACCCGTAGCCCAGCATATAGGCGGTAAATACCAAGCCAAACTGCACCGTAAGCTTATCCAGGGATTCGGCAATGGGGATCTCCCCTTTCTGGCTCACCATATCCACGGAAATATCCTCCGCTTCATCCAGGTTTACGCCTTGGACCTTTATCAATCCCTTTTTCCGCATGGATTGCAGGTAGATCACCCCGCCGATGCTGGAGGCCACAAAGCCCAAAGCCGCCACGGAAAGGCCGAAACTGGCCCCATTTTGGAAGGCAGGATAATCCGTTGCGGTCTGGTAGATCACGCCCCAGTTAAAGGCCTGGCCCGGTCCCTGGCCAAAGCCCATGGGCAGTAGGATGCCCGCTGCAGCCCAGTTGCCCAGCACATAGTGCAAGCACAGGGTAATGCCCAAGCCCATCACAGCCTGAAGCAGGTAAGTGGCTACCGTGGTGACGCCGGAATTGAAAATATCCCGGTTTCGCTCCTTGCCGGACTCCTTTTTCCCGGTCCGGAAGGAGAGGGCCACCAGGCCCAGGCCCAAGCCATGGTAGGTAATGGCTTCCAACGTGGCGGTCTTAAACAGGGCCTTTCCAGTGATCCCCGAATAAAGCCCCACCACCAGCAGCATCAAAAAGCCGCCGATCACCGCGCTGGGGATCAAGGAACGGTTGATCAGGCTGATCTTACGCCGCAGCACGTTGCCCAGCAGCATGGCCGCAAAAAGAAAGCCCAGGGCAATCATCAGCTCCCAGATCTGCCCATCCCAAAATTGCACTTCGCTTGTCATGAATCCACCTCCTATTTATCCAACCGGTCCCATGGCTAAGGCTGCGGATCTTCCCGTAAGATCCGGTACAGCTGATCATATTTCCGGCCGCAAAAGGTCTTATCGCCCTTTACTTCATAGTAATCGTCCCCGCATGTACATACGATGGTGTTCCGGCCATAGATGCTCATGTCCGAAATATCCGCCGCCGGCAAGGCGCGTCCGCCCACATATAGGGTGGTGGCGCTGAAGCTGGCGGGGCCTGTATGCTGATAGATCACCTGGTTTTTATTATCCAGCTGGGTCAGGGTGACGGACGCATCCTGGAAGATGGGCGTCTCTCCCGCTTCAGCCGCCATTTTCCGAAGCTCCGCCTCCTGCCACCGGTCCCATTCCTCTTCGGTGGAGAAGGGGCCGTCTCCTTCCAGGCGGCCATACTCCGTATAGGTCATCCGGGCGCCGCAGGTGCAAGACAATGTATTCCCCTGGCTCTTTAGGCCGCCGATTTTCTTACAACAGGGACACATAAATAGGATGGTCTCCAAAAATTCCGCCCGGCGCTTTCCCCGGTACCGTATGGGATTGGCCGCCTGGCGGGCATGGGCATCCTCCCCCAGATCCTTTAGAATATGGGCGTTCACAGCATCCACCGGCATTTCCTTAAGCTGTTCCGGGGTATATTTGTTTACCAGATGCCCCGTCACCTTGCCCCGGCGCAAATATTTCGCCCAACGGGGATGGGCAAAATAAGCCCCTTCGATCTTATAGGTATATACCGGCACGCCGGCTTTTTTCGCCAAGGCGCCGGTGGAGGGCAAGATAGGCATGGTTTTGCCGGTAAAGGAGCGATTCCCCTCTGCGAACAGGCATACGCTATCCCCCTGCCGAAGGGTACGGAGGATCTCCAGGGCGGTGGTATAAGCCACGGTGCCCTTGCGCCTGGATATGATGCCAAAGCAGGCGTCCAACAGCCAGGTAAGGAATCCTAGCCGCTGTAAATGGTCGCTGGCCACAAAGCACATGGGCTGCTTAAAAGCGCAGGCCACCGCCACCGGGTCCAGGGTAAGATTATGGTTGGCCAGCACCAGATAAGGCGGCTGCGCCTGGGAAAGGTCCTGTGGGGTGTAATGAATGATGCGCCGATAAATCGGCGCAACGGTTGCATATAGAAAGCCATACAGGCCTTTTTGAAAACGGTTGAGTTTTGGTTTGTGTGTTCCCATGGGCAATCTTCCTCATCATTCAGCAGACAAAATCCAGCGGCATCCTCTTAAATCAACCAAAATGCCGGGAATTTTCGCCATAATCGGCATTAGTATTATATCGAATCGCCCACCAAAAGAAAACATTTATTTTTGTTAAGCTTCCCCCTGGGCTGTCTGGTGGATTGGCAGCTGAATCCAAAATTCCGTACCGCCACCCCATTCGCTTTGCACCTGCACCTGGCCGTGATGGGTTTGAATGATCCAGGCCACCATGGACAGGCCCAACCCGCTGCTGCCATCTTCCCCAGCCCGGGCAGGGTCTGCTTGCCAAAACCGTTCCCATATATGGGGCAGCTGCGCCTGGGTCATGCCGATGCCATCGTCCCGGATCTTGCAATCCAGCCACTCTTCCCTGTGGCGCAGCTCCATCCACACGTTCCCCCCTGGGCGGCCAAACTGGATGGCATTGGACGTAAGATTGATCAGCATCCGCATCATGAGCATTTCGTCCGCCTCTAGGACGCAGCCAGGCTCTGCTTTCGGATGCAGGGTAATGCCCTTGGCCCGAGCCGCGGTGGCTAGGCTCTCCGCCACCAGCTCCAAGGTGGCCCCCAGATCCACCTGCTCCATCTGGATGGGTTGGGTGTTTGCATCCATACGGGAAAGGGTCAATAGCTCCTTAACCATATAGCTGAGCTTTTCCGCCTGGGCCTGGATGGATAATAAGGACCGGCGTTGTTCCTGGGGGTCCGATTCCTGCAAGGCCAACTCGCATTGGGTGCGGATCACCGTCAGGGGGGTACGCAGCTCGTGGGATACGTCGGAAGTAAAGCGCTTTTCCTGCTCAAAGGCCCGTTCCAGCCGTTCCAGCATGCCGTCAAAGGCACGGGATAGCTTTGCAAACTCATCGTTTCCCTGTATATCCAGGCGCCGGGACAGGTCCGACCCATCCACGATGTTGGTGGCGGTCTCCGCCATCCGGCCAATGGGGCGGAAGGCACGCCGGGTCACCACATAGCCGCCCAATACGCCCACCAGGATCAACGGCACCACCATCCATAGGAATATATTGGTGGAATAATCCTCCATGCTGGTAATGGAATCCAAATTCATACTGGTACGGACCCATACCTGTACCTGAGGGGACAGGGTGTGGAACACATCGTATACATACCAAATGCTCCCGCCGTCCCCCTCCACCCGGCGCATGGCGCCCGCCTCCAAGGGCGCGTCAAAATCCGGCACCCGGCCGTAAAGGGTGATCCGGCCGCTGGCGTCCATTATGGTAACCTTTGCGTAATCGATATCGTCCAGGTCGTCGTCCAGATCCAGTTCCCCATGATCCAGCTCGATCTCGTCCATGGCCGCTTCCGCAGCCCGGCGCAGGGTGGTGCGCACATAATCGTCCGCCTGCTTTTTGATGCTGCCCTGGAGCAATAAAAACACCAGCACCGCCATCGCCACCAGCACCGCCGCCGACCAAACCAATACCCGCTGCTTGACGCTCAAACGCTTCATGGCTGCTCCCTTATCACATATCCCACGTTCCGCACCGTGTGGATCAGCTTCTTCTCCTGCCCTTCATCCACCAGCTTGCGCAGCTTGCGGATGTACACGTCCACCACGTTGGAGCCGCCTTCATAATCGTAATTCCATATATGGTCCTCGATCCGCTGACGGGAAAGGACGATCCCTTGGTTGCGCATTAGATACTCCAAAATGGCGTATTCCCGGCCGGATAAAAACAGTTCCTTTCCCCCTCGAAATACCTGCCGCTGGGTTACATCCATCACCAAGTCCCCCACCTGGAGCCGGTTGGTCAGGCTCTTGCTCTGCTGGCGGATCAGCACCCGGATCCGGGCCAACAGCTCTGCGCCGGCAAAGGGCTTGACCAGATAATCATTCGCCCCTGCGTCCAAGCCCTTCACCCGGTCCTCCACGCTGTCCCGGGCGGTCAGCAGCAGCACCGGCACCCCGTTCCCCTCCTGGCGCAGCTGCTGCAAAAGGGTCAAGCCGTCCAGCTTGGGAAGCATGATATCCAGCACCACCGCGTCATAGGGCGTCACGGAAATATGATGCTTTGCATCCAGCCCGTCATAACACCGGTCCACCCCATAATGCTCGTTGGTCAATAGCTTATATAAGGCCTCATTCAGGCTTTTGTCATCCTCTACGATCAGGATCCGCATGGCGCTCCCACGTCCTTTCTTTTTCTACTGCTATTATAGTATACAGCCCTATATGAAACCAAGATGAAAAGGGGCTTTTTTTGATAAGGGTTCCCATTGTTTGGATCTTGGGCAAACCCCGCTGCATCTTCCCGATGCAAAAGCCGGGATGCGCCATTCTTTTCCTATATAAATTATAAAAAATACGCCCATTGCCAAAAAATAAATCTCAAAAAAATTTTTGCGCTTTCATGTTCATTTCATTTTTGCGGTTTATCCTAACGCCATCGAAGCAAACGAGAAAGGACCTACGGACATGAAATGCCACTGCAAATTCCCAGCGAGCCAGGCGGGGCGCGCGCCCGCCGGCCCTGGAGCATCCCGTCTAAACCGGCTAAAGCTTTAACCCAGCCGCCCACAGACGGATATAAGAACCCAAACAACCAAACAAAAACAAACCATCCAGAATTTAGAAAAGGAGAACTAAAACCATGAAAAAATTCCTCTTGATCGCCCTTGGCGCCACCATGCTGCTGACCGCTGCCTGCGCGGCTCCCGCCGCCCAGTCCAATACGGATACCGCCGCCCTAGAAGCCCAGCTGGCCCAAATGGAGCAGGAAATTGCGGATCTGCAATCTCAGCTGGACACCGCTGCCGCCGATCCGGCCGCCCAGCCCAGCGATGACGCCAACACCGCTGCCCCCGCCGTTCAGGACGAGGCGTCCGCAGCCGTTTCCCCCACTTCCGCCCCTACTGCGGCGGAGCCGGCTGCTTCCACTTCCCAGTCCGCCGGCACCACCAAGACCATGGACGATTATGACTTAGCGTCCCTGCAAGCCAGCACCGCCGCCCTGGTGGAAAAGGCCAAAGCAACCACCCCCGGCAATGACGCCAGCGCCAACTATGACACCTACCGGGCCATGGACCGGGAGCTGAGCGATATGGAGGATCAGCTGGATCGTTGCGAGGACGAGGCGGAGCACGATTACCGGCAGGGCCTGCTGAGCCGCACGGAACTCAAGGATCTGGAGCGGGAGCTGGAAAAGCTGGAGGATGATCTGGATTGGGCGGAAGACGATCTGGAATACCGGTTCGGCATCGACGACTAAGCCCCCAGCCAACCTGCCGGCCCAACCGGCATAGAAACAAGCCATACCTGGAGGCGGCGAAGTATGAATTCGCCGCCTTGGCTTATGCAAAAGCCCAAGGCGGGCCAAAGGCAGCGGATGTAACGTCCGCTGCCTTTGGCTGTCGAAAAAGTGGCTTGCGCCACTTTTTCGAGGTTTTCATAGCTCCCTTGCGCCTACGGCGCGGCCA
>UQRU01000120.1 GCA_900543475.1 uncultured Eubacteriales bacterium | reverse complement strand
TGGCCGCGCCGTAGGCGCAAGGGAGCTATGAAAACCTCGAAAAAGTGGCGCAAGCCACTTTTTCGACAGCCTGAGCCCGCATATGCGGGCAGGCTCGTTCCGTTTTCAAAATCCGCTCTTGGGGAATGTGTCCCGGCACTTCTGCGAAACGATGGGCACGAGCAGATCCGCGCGCACGCGCGGCTGGTCGTTCAGGAAGAGATGAAACCGATCTAGATTCTTCTTGGTAAATTCAACGGTCTGGTAGTCCTTGATCAACGTGAGGGCATCGTTGAGCAGGATGAATGCCTGGCTGAGCTGGGGGATAATCCGCTTGCCCAGCAGGTTCAGCCCGGAGAGGCGCTTATTTACCTCGCCGTGCTGGTCGAACATTGCGCGCAGTAGCTCGATGGTATGTTCGTCCACGCCCTTTTCCAGCAGCATGCGTATCGGCCTGCTCTGCTGCTCCAGCGGGGCGGCACGTAGGTTGCCACTCTCCGTTTCCTCCGTGGCCAGGCGGGCGTCCCGGTATTCGCCCATATCCCCCAGCACATAGGAAACCGTTTCACAGTAGGTCTGCGCAAAGCGGTCCACAAACGGTTGCGCTCTGCGTTTATGCAGATAAGAGATGCCAATGATCGCGCATGCTACCGCCAGCACGAGCAGCATCCCCAGTTCATTTTGTCCCATGTCCTTCCTCCTTCCTCATCGGGGACGGGCCCGCCGCCCCAGGCGGCAGGCCGCTTACATTCCATAACGCGCCCGGCTATACGGCCGCGCCATATGCCAAACTTGGTCGAATCCGCCGAACGCCACGATACGGGAAATGCAGCTCTCGCCTTCGACCAGCTTTCCATGAAAGCAGCCGATGACGGCACGCTTGTTGGAGCGGGCGTCAATCTTTCCACCCAGGCACTGGGCCTGAACCGGCCTATAGGGCTGGCAGAAGCGCTCAATGTGCATAGTCTGATAGGGAACTTGCCACGGATAAATGCCGTTCAGGCCCTTGCCGTAACGGGCGTGGAACTTCTCGCCCCACTTAATGCCTTCCTTCGGCTCTCAGCCGCAGATCTTTGTATGCATCGGGTGCTCTATGCTGCCGTAGCCAAGCGGGTACCCATGCGGCAGCGCATAGGCCGGCCATGGCGGCACATGGATGCCCATCGGCATGGATTGATCATAGAGTTTGATGGCAGATCATTTGCGCATGAAAGTAATCTCCTGCAAAGATGTGTAGATGTGTGTAAGCGGTGATGTGCTGCTTCCCATGTGGAAAATATATCACCATTTACCGTTTTCGTAAAGCGGGAAAATGCATTTCCGCCTTACAATCGGACCAATTGGCCAGCCCACGCCCACGGAATCAAGCGTTACCCAAGCAGAATGACCGCATTCCGGCTCCATGCATTTCCACTTAATTTGCTCTATGATAAGCCCTGTGCGCTTGCCGGGCATATTTTATCCCTGGTGTTATTTGCATGTCCATATCGCCCGGATCGGCGATATTTTTGGGGTCGCACGTAAGACCGCCATTCGCAAAAGCGCGGACGCTCTTTCTTGCGGACAAATATTTAGAAATGAAAGTGCTGAATGTTAAGCAGAATATGAAAGTTGAGCGACAAGCGTGCATAACCGTGCGGCTGCGTGATTACATTGCGGAGTAAGCAAAGCACCGGAATCGGACGGATATGGAACAGGATTTAGATATATCATCTGTTACAAGCATCACCAAAATATTTCTCGGTGTGCCGGCGTAGAAATTATCTTTATCTCCATGCAGTAAGCGATTTGTCAAGGGTTTTTCCCCTGAAAAGCACACATTTTGAAAGAGAGGGGCTTAAGCCCCTCTTGGCCACCATAAAGCACTGAAGCTGGTAGCACCGAAGCCGGTCCTTTGACGGCTCCCAGCTTCGGTGCTACCAGCAGGACATGGGCCCGCTGGAGCGTCCCTCTCGGAGAGCGCACGGCTGCCGTCAGGCAGTACCTCCGCCCGCTTGCGGGTGGTGAGTAAGTGCGCCCTAGGTATAATTACTTTCTGGCCAGGGACAACTTGAAAGCGATTTCCTTTATGTGTTATAATTAAGAACAAACAGGGCAACAAATTAGAAGCTGTGGAGGCGGCCATTTATGAAAAATAAAATTTTTAAATATATTGGATTGGAAGTTCTTTTATTGCTTGCTTTGATGCTATGTGGAACTATTGTTGTAAAAATATTCAATGTTGCGCTGAAATTGCAGTTTGAAAGCATAGGGACTACAGGGTTTATCGCAGGATTATGCGCTTGGCTTATATTGTTGATTGGCTGGGGCATAAAAGCAGCTAAAGCAAAAAGGAACAAGTAACTTCCCATTTGTCGGGGGGCCGAATAAGATGGGGCATGGCGCTTCCCGTAGCGCCATGCCCCGTTGCATATATGACTCCTTTCCCTCTGCTGGTTATCACTTTTGCCACAAATGAACCGTCAGCCGATGTAATGTAGTAGGTAGCGTAAACCACCCTTTATACAGTAACTCCCATCATTCATTTCTTCGCATTCTGCTATGAACCATGCACATGGTCAAAGCCTGCTTGCCGCAGGCATGGCACCGACAGAAGCACCGATCCAGGTTAAAGGCCACCCGGGGCAGGTAGCCCACGTCCTCCAGCAGGGTAAAAAGGGGGAAGAAGATGGCCATGGGCGGCAGCATGACGGCTACTACCCAGGCCAGCACCCGGAATGCCCCCAGGACCAAAGCCCCATGGAGCCAAGCCGGCGCCCCCATGCTTAGCAAAAGGGTTCCCAGTTGGTCTTGCAGCCAAAGCAGGGCCTCCATCAACAGGGCGGAAGGTGCATTGGCCCCGGCGATGGTGATCCATAGAGCGGTGGCCAGCAGGGCCAGCATCAGCGGGATGCCCGCCTTGCGGCTGGTAAGGACCCGATCCAGCCGCAGCTGCTTTTCCCAGGCAGCCTTACCGGTGCCCTGGATGCATTTGGCGGCGATTTGGGAGGCCCGGGCATAGGCTTCCGCCGGGTCTCGGGGCTGGTAACCGCCGGTCTCTTGCGCCGCAGCTGGCTGCGCCAATACCCCGTCCAATGCCGCCAGCAGCTGGTGTAATCCCTTCCCCTGCCGGGCAGCTGCCCCTACCACCGGTACGCCCAATTCCTGGGAGAGGGCGTCGATGTCCACTCGGACTCCCTTGTGTTGAGCTTCGTCCATCAGATTGACGCAGATCACCACCCGATCCGTCAACTCCATGGCCTGTAGGGCCAGGTTTAAATTCCGTTCCAGGCTGGTGGCGTCGCATACCACCACCAGGGCGTCCGCCTCCCCCCCCGCTACAAACGCCCGGGCTACCTCCTCCTCCGGGGAGTGGGACAACAAAGCATACGTCCCCGGTAGATCCACCAGTTCCCAGTTCCTCCCGCCTATTGTACAACGGCCCCGGGCCACCTCCACGGTTTTCCCAGGCCAGTTCCCTGTGTGCTGCTGTAACCCCGTTAGCCGGTTGAATAGGGTGGATTTCCCCACGTTGGGATTCCCCATCAGGGCCACCACTTGGGTGGGCTGTCCTGTCTTTCCCTTTGTTCCCGCCCCTTTGCTCATAACCGCACCCGCACCCGGGCCGCGTCCTGTTTGCGTAGGGCGATCACTGTGCCCCGTATCCCATAGGCGGTGGGGTCCCCTGCCGGGCTACGATATAGGCAAGTGATCCCTGTGCCCTGCACAAATCCCAGATCCCCCAGCCGCCGGGCCATAGGACCGCTTCCAACCAACGTCGCTATCCGGCCCCTTTGGCCTGGAGCCATAGCGTCCAATCCCAATTCCATATTGATTCCCTCACATGTTTCCGCCAGGCCCACATCGCCTGCCTCTCCCCCTTCTCCGGCCCATGCCGAAGAAGATTAAAAGCGCAGGGCCCTTCTTGCGGTTTTATACAGACTATGCAACCGGGACCTAGGTTGCGACCCCTCCAAATCCCCTTGGCAAGGAATGCCCGCCACCATGGTTTTTCCAGCGGGTTCATCGTATAATAATAAGGACGGGCTTTTATGCCTGGATGGGAGGTGTTTTCTTTGGCCAAGATCTGCCATATCGTCGGCGCAGGGCCCTTTTGCCCCTGGGGACCCCAACCCCAGCCTGGAGATCTGCTCATCGCGGCAGACGGCGGGTATGCCCATTTGTCCCGCTGGGGCCTTATGCCGGATCTGGTGGTGGGGGATTTTGATTCCGGTCCCAAGCCCGCCCATCCCCAAGTGATCTCCCTGCCCCGGGAAAAAGACGTGACGGATACCTGGGCCGCCGCCCAACTGGGCCGGGAACGAGGCTATTCGGTCTTTTATATCTACGGGGGCTTAGGCGGCCAGCTGGATCACACCTTGGCAAACATCCAGCTCCTTTGCCATATGGCGGATGCAGGGGAACAGGGCTATTTGGTGGACGGCCAGGTGGCCGTTACCGCCGTGGCCAAGGCCCGCTGTTGCCTGCCGCCCACGCTCCGGGGCCGGGTCTCCATATTTGCCCAGGGAGGCGAAGCCACCGGCGTCACTTTGTCCGGCTTCCACTATCCCCTATCGGAAGCCTGCCTCTCCTCCCTTATGCCCCTGGGGGTCAGCAACGAAGCCGTCGGCCCCGCCCCTTGGGTACAGGTGCGGGCTGGACGCTTGGTCATCCTATATCCCCGCCTTGGGCCCACCGGCTGGAGTTGCCAATTCTTCCCCCTGTAATTTTTGCAGGTTCGTCATCCAATTGCTGCATTTCTTCCCTTGACTTTCCCTCCGGAAAGCCGTACCCTAATGAATACATAATGGTTTAGCAGGAGGAACGGCCCTTGGATAGCCCCCACGCCCTGGTACGCCAGGCGGTTTGCCAAATGTTTGCCGGCCTTGCCCGGCTCCAGCCCGCCCTGGTCTGTACCCGGACAACGGCGGCGGATGTGTCCGTGCCCCTTGCCTGGCACACGGATATGCTTCCTGCCGCCGCCCTATCCCGTGCGCTGGCCACAGACCCCCAAGTGCTGGGCCAGCCCTTGATCCAACGAGCCTTCTTGCAGCATGGCCATGCCTGCTTTTTCTTGACCCCCCAGGCATATAGGGCCATGATGGCGCATATATTGGCCAATACCCTTGCGCCAGACCTGCCGGACCCCGGCAGGGACCCTGTGGATCACGCCATCGCCCGTTGCCTGATGCTCGCCCGTAAGCCCGGCAAGGGCTGTCCCCCAGACCGGGCCCTACAAGCCGCCCTGTGGCTGGCCATGGGTATCCCGGAGGCCGAAGGCCCCCGGCGGGAAGCCCTGCGCCGAAGCGGCGCCCAGGCGTTCTTGTCCCTGTTTCCCGGGCGCACGCCTGCCCAGCGGCTTTCCCTGGCGGATTCCCTAGGGGAGCTCGCCGCCTGTATGGCCAGGCTCTTGGCTTACCAGGACCCTGTCTGATCCCCTGCCACCATCCATCATTCAATAAGGAGGACGTAGCGTTATGGATATTAAATGGCTTGGACATTCTTGCTTTGTTTTGACCAGCAACAGCGGCGTGCGTCTGCTGATGGATCCCTGCGATCCCCAGGTGGGCTACAGCCTGGAGCCTGTGGAGGTGAACGGGGTGACCTGCAGCCACGACCATTACGACCACAACTATGTGGCCTTGGCCAAAGGCGGCCATGCCCAAATCATCACTGGGCCCGGGGAATTTTCCATCGGAGATGTGAAGATCACCGGCTTCCCTTCCTGGCATGACGACCAGCAGGGCGCTCTGCGGGGCAAAAACATCATGTATCTGGTGGAAATGGATGGCCTTCGCTTACTCCATGCAGGAGACCTGGGACACATCCCTGCCCAATCCACCTTGGACGCCCTGGGCCGGATCGATATCCTACTGGTACCTGTTGGAGGCGTTTATACCTTGGATTATAACCAGGCCCTGGAGGTTTGCCGGCTGCTTCAGCCCGGCGTGGTGATCCCCATGCACTATAAGACCGAACCCTTGAAGATCTCCCTGGGCGACCTGGCGCCCTTCCTGAACAGCGCGGATAAACGCTGGAAGATCCATCGCATGCGCCAGAGCGATGCGGTGCTTACCCCGGAAAGCCTGGGCAAAAACCGGATCATCGTGCTGGATTACGCAGGCTGAGCGCCCATCTCCCTCGTCCCCCCTCCCCCCTCGGCTTTTTTGTGCCGGGGCGCCCGGGGGGCGGCGGCAGGGCGCAAAAGCGCCCGGAACCAGCTTGTCGAAAAACCTCTGGCGAATGGAAGATCGCGGCCCTTTTAGGCTTTAATCGGATTTGGCGGCATGTACGG
>UQRU01000119.1 GCA_900543475.1 uncultured Eubacteriales bacterium | reverse complement strand
GGGAGTTTTTCTGTCTACATCATCGCCACTAGGCTTCTTTTGAACCACTCGCCCAGCGAGTGGTTTTCTTATACAATAAGGGGGAGGCGCGCAGCCTCCCCTTTGGGGCTTATTGGATGCCGGTCACCGTATAGCCGGCGTCCTCCACCGCCTGTTTCAAGGCCTCGTCCGCAACGGGCGACTGGAGGGTTACCTTGGCGTTTCCCTGCTCCAGGGATACGGCAACCGCGGATACCCCCGCCACCCCTTCCAGGGCCTTTTGCACATGGGCCACGCAATGGGCGCACATCATGCCTTCGATCTGAATGGTCTTTTCCATGGCGATTGTTTCTCCTTTTTGTTTATCTTCCGGCGTGCCAAGGGCGGCGGCATGGGTTGCGGCCGGCTTGGACGCGGCGTATTTGGGTTTGAAGCCCCGCAGGCGCAGGGCGTTGCTCACCACGCACACGGAGCTCAGGCTCATGGCCGCCGCCCCAAACATGGGGCTCAGCTGCCAGCCCAGGGCGGAAAAGAATACCCCCGCCGCCAAGGGGATGCCGATGGCGTTATAGAAGAAGGCCCAGAACAGGTTTTCCTTTATATTGCGCAGCACGGCCCGGCTCAATTCCACCGCCCCCACCGCGTCCATCAAGTCCCCTCGCACCAGCACGATATCCGCCGCCTCAATGGCGATGTCCGTGCCCGCGCCGATGGCGATCCCCACGTCCGCCGTGGCCAAGGCCGGGGCGTCGTTGATGCCGTCCCCGATCATGGCTACCTTGCCCCGGGTCTTTAGTTCCTCCACGATCCGGGCCTTATCCTGGGGCAGGATCCCCGCGTGGACCTCCGCCATGCCCAGCTCCGCCCCAATGGCCTGGGCCGTGGTGGGGTTGTCGCCGGTGAGCATCACCGTGCGGATGCCCAGGGCCCGGAAGGCGTCCAGGGCCGCCTTGGAGGTGGGCTTCACCACGTCCGCACAGGCCATTAGCCCCAGCAACACCCCGTCCTCCGCCACGTAGAGCAGGGTCTTCCCCTGCTGGGCCAAGGCCTGGGCCTGGGCCGCCAGGGGGGATACGTCCACCTGCCGTTCCTCCATCAGGGCTTGGTTGCCCGCCAGGCAGGGCCGGCCTTCCAATTGGGCCTCTACCCCCTTGCCGGGGATGGAAGCAAATTCACGCAGGGCCAAGGATGGCGCGCCCTGGGCCTGGCCATAGGCCAGCACCGCCGCCGCCAGGGGATGCTCGCTATTTTGCTCCAGGGCAGCGGCCATGGCGACAAGGCGCCGGGCGTCCACCCCGGGCGCGGGGCGGCAGTCCGTGACCTGGGGCTTGCCCTCCGTGAGGGTGCCGGTCTTATCCAAGGTCACAATGTCTACGCTGTGGGCGGTTTCCAGGGCCTCGGCGGATTTGATCAGGATGCCCTGTTCCGCCCCTTTCCCGGTGCCTACCATGATGGCCACCGGCGTAGCCAGGCCCAGGGCGCAGGGGCAGGATACCACCAGGACCGCAATGCCGGTGCTGATGGCGAATTCCGCCCCGGCCCCGGCCAGCAGCCAGGCTATGGCCGCCACCAGGGCTATGGCCATGACGCAGGGCACGAACACGCCGGCCACCTTATCCGCCAGCTTGGCGATGGGGGCCTTGCTGCCCGCCGCCTCCTCCACCAGGCGGATCATGGCGGACAGGGTAGTATCCTCCCCCACCTGCTCCGCCCGGAAGCGCAGGCTGCCGCTGCCGTTGACGCAACCGGCCCGCACCTTGTCCCCGGGCTGCTTGTAGGCGGGCATGCTTTCCCCGGTAAGGGCGCTCTCGTCCACGGAACTGCCGCCCTCCGTTACCGTGCCGTCCACTGGGATCCGTCCCCCAGGCTTCACCACCAGGATGTCCCCGGGCTGCACCTGCTGCACCGGCACCTCTATTTCCGCCCCGTCCTTGTAAAGCAGGGCGGTGTCCGGCGCCAGATCCATGAGCTTCTGAATGCTTTCTCCAGTTTTGCTCTTGCTTTTGCGCTCCAAATATTTGCCCACCGTCACCAGGGTCAGGATCATGCCGGCGGATTCAAAATATAAATCCCCATGGTATTGGGCCACCATATCCATATCCCCATGGCCCAGGCCATAGCTCATCATATAGATGGCAAACACCCCGTACAGGAGCGCCGCCCCGGAGCCGATGGCCACCAGGGAGTCCATATTGGGGGCCCCATGAAGCAGGGCGGGAATGCCGCCGCTATAATAGCTCCGGTTTAGATACAGGATAGGCAGCGCCAGTAAAAACTGGGTAAAGGCAAAGCTCACCGCGTTTTCATGGCCCAGCAAAAACGCCGGCAGGGGCCAGCCGAACATATGCTCCATAGAAACGTACATGAGCACCACCAGAAAGCCCACGGACAGCCAAAGCCGTTTCTTGGCTGCGGCAGCCTCCTTTTGATAGGCGTCCTGGCCGGATGCCTGCTTGGCGACCGGCTGCTGGCCCGGCCGGCCTGCCGGACGGCAGCCGTAACCCGCCTTTTCCACCGCTTCTACGATTTGCGCATCCGGCATATCCCCGCAAAGGGTCATGCCATTGGTCATCAGGCTGACGGAAACTTCCTCCGCCCCCAGCTTTTTTACCGCCCGCTCCACATGGGCCACGCAGGCGGAACAGGTCATACCGGTTATTTCAAATTTACGCTTTTCCATTGGGTCTGCGTCCCTTCCTCAGAATCCTTACCTATTATATCACCCTTTTTTTCTATTGGTAAGTCATTTCTAACTATTTTTTTGTAATTGCTCTGCAACGGGATTTTATGAAAACATAATCAAAAGTTTGGCCTTTTGTAATACTTTTGTGATGCAACCGCCTGCTGGATGGGTTATACTAATCTTGCAAGTGAGAGATGTGGTGCAGGAAGTTCCCTTTCAAGCACACCATACGACCAACGGGCTCCGGCAAATCGCCGGAGCCCGTTTCGGTCTGTTTTTTGCAGGGCGGGCCGTCCCATCCTGCAAATTGCCCTGCCAACGCCATGGCCCAGCCTTTTTATGCCAAAGGCTGGGTTTGTTTTCAAATTGACATTCCTTCTGGGCCGTGCTAAACTTTCTATTGTATAGGTATGTCCACAGTTCCAATTATGCTCCTATTTTTCGGCGACTCCCGGCGGCCCATCCGCCGGCAATCCATATCAAGAAAGGATTTTGAAACATGGTAACACTCAAGATCGATGGCCGAGAGATCCAGGTTCAAGACAACAGCACCGTGCTGGAAGCCGCCCTGGCAGCCGGCGTCAAAATCCCCACCCTTTGCAACCTCAAGGACATCAACCAAATCGGCGCATGCCGCATGTGTTTGGTGGAAGATGCCAAATCCGGCAAGCTGCAGGCTTCCTGTGCCCTGCCTGTTTCCGAGGGGATGGATATCATCACCAATTCCCCCAAGGTCCTCAATGCCCGCCGGGCGGTGTTGGAGCTGATCCTTTCCGACCATGACCGTAGCTGCCTGACCTGTAAGCGGAACCAGACCTGCGAGCTGCAGGCCCTGGCGGATGAGCTGGGTGTTACCGAGCTCCCCTATGAAGGCGAGCATTCCCCCCGTACCATCGACGAGATCTCCCCTTCCATCGTGCGGGATAACAATAAATGCATCCTCTGCCGCCGCTGCGTGGCTGCCTGCCATCTGACCCAAGGGGTGGATGCCATCGGTATGCAAAACCGTGGCTTCCGCACGGAAGTGGGCGTGCCCTTCCACAAGCACCTGGGCGAGACCTACTGCATCAACTGCGGCCAGTGCATCGCCGCCTGCCCCACCGGCGCCCTCACCGAGCAGGATTCCACCGACGTGGTTTGGAAAGCCCTAGGGGATCCTTCCAAGTTCGTGGTATTTCAGCCGGCGCCGGCCGTGCGGGTGGCCATTGGCGAAGAATTTGGCATGCCCATCGGCACCAGCTCCACCGGCAAGCTGGCCGCCGCCCTGCGCAGGCTGGGCGCGGACCGGGTATTTGACGTGGACTTTGGCGCTGACCTGACCATTATGGAGGAAGGCACGGAGCTCATCGAGCGGATCCAAAAGGGCGGCGTGCTGCCCATGATCACCTCCTGCAGCCCGGGCTGGATCAAGTATTGCGAGCATTTCCATAAGGATTTCATTCCCAACCTGTCCAGCTGCAAGAGCCCCAACCAGATGCAAGGCGCCATCACCAAGACCTACTTCGCGGAGAAAAACGGCCTGGATCCCAAGGACATTTTCGTGGTGTCCGTCATGCCCTGTACCGCCAAGAAGTTCGAGATCGCCCGGCCGGAAATGGGCCGGGACGGCTACCGGGATGTGGACGCCAATATCACCACCCGTGAGCTGGCCCGCATGATCCGCCAGGCGGCCATCGATTATGTAAACCTGCCGGATGAGCCCTTTGACGATATGCTGGGCGACTCCACCGGCGCGGCGGTGATCTTCGGCGTCACCGGCGGCGTGATGGAGGCGGCGCTGCGCACCGTGGCGGACGTGCTGGAGGGCAAGGATCTGGAGTCCATTGAATATACCGCCGTGCGGGGCCTGGAAGGCATCAAGGAAGCCACCGTACAGGTGGCCGGAATGGACATCAAGGTGGCCATCGCCCACGGCACTGCCAACGCAGGCCGGCTGCTGGACAGCATACGCAAGGGCGAGCGCACCTATCATTTCATCGAGATCATGGGCTGCCCGGGCGGCTGCGTTACCGGCGGCGGCCAACCCATCGTCAACGCCCGCACCCGCTACCAGATCGATCCCAGGGAGGCCCGGGCCAAGGCCACCTATGAATGCGACCGGGCCATGCCCATCCGCAAGAGCCATCAGAACCCCTCCATCCATAAGCTCTACGGGGAATTCCTGGAAAAACCCGGCAGCCATAAGGCCCATGCCCTGCTCCACACCACCTATGTAGAACGCTGATCCCATATATGCCAACCCCGGTCACAGCCTCGCTGGCGGCCGGGGTTTTCGTATGGTTTTTTGGGCCTAACCTGCCTTCCATAGACGGCCAAAAACATAAGTTTTTCTTAAAATTCCCCAATGATTTTGCTTTGTTTACAAGAAGCTGTTATAATGATTCCATTCTGTTGTATACCTAAGGGGGGTATTGCAAGGCATGGTCACCGTAAAACGGGTGGAAAGCAAAGCCGATCGCCGGCGCTTTGTAGACTTTCCGAACCAATTGTATAAAGATAATCCCAATTTCGTCCCCGCCACCTATGGGGACGATCTGAGCGATTGGGACCCCAAGGCGAATCCCGCCTTCTCCTACTGCGACGCCCAGTGCTTCCTGGCTTACCGGAATGGGGAAATCGTTGGCCGCATCGGCGCCATCCTCAGCCACCGGGCCAATGAAAAATGGAACACCAGCCGTATGCGCTTTTCCCAGGTGGATTTCATCGACGATCCGGAGGTCTCCGCCGCCCTGTTCCAGGCGGTAGAGGACTTTGCCCGGGAAAAAGGCTGCAAGCAGGTTCATGGGCCCCTGGGCTTCACCGACCTGGACCGGGAAGGTATGCTGGTGGAGGGCTATGACCGCAGGAGCCTGTTTTTTACCTACTACAACGCGCCCTATTACAACCAGCATCTGGAGCGCCTGGGCTACCGCAAGGATACCGACTGGATCGAATTTTACATCAACATCCCCCAGGATGGGCCTATCCCGCAACGGATCCACAACATCGCCCAATGGGCCCTTAAGACCCATAAGCTCCATGTGGCCAAGGTGCGTACCCATTTAGGGGTCGCCCCCTATGTGAAGCAGGTCTTCGACCTGGTGAACATTGGCTACGCCCATCTATATGGGGTGGTGGAGCTGGACGAAAAGCAGATTAAGCGCTATGTAAACAAGTTCCTTCCCATGATCAACATGGACTATACCTGCTTCGTCATGGATGAGAACGAACGCATGGTCGCTTTCGGCGTTTGCGCCCCCAGCATGGAAAGCGCCTTCCAGGCCTCCCGGGGCCGCCTCTTCCCCACCGGCGCCTTCCGGGTGCTGTGGAACATGTACCACAACGATACCCTGGATATGTTCCTCACCGCCGTGCTGCCGGAATATCAGGGCCTAGGCGTCAACGCCATCGTGATGGATACCCTGCTACAAGGCGCCATCCGCAATGGCATCCAATACGCCGAGACCGGCCCCATGCTGGAGTGGAACGACAAGATCCATGCCCAGTTCCGCTTTTTTGAGACCGAGCAGCACAAGCGCCGCCGGTGCTATATCAAGGACTTGCCCCAGGATTGAGGGGCTGCCCTTCTTTTCTCCACAGGCATCCAACGGCCCGGGGCGTATCCCCGGGCCGCTTTTTCGTCCTGAGGCAGGTCCGGCGCATGGCCGGCGGGGGGGCGGCGGGCGCGCAAAGCGCGCACAACCGGCCCGGGCTTTGCCCCGGGCCGGTTGGTTTGGCGGCCTGGGGGCCTTCGGCCCCCA
>UQRU01000118.1 GCA_900543475.1 uncultured Eubacteriales bacterium | reverse complement strand
GGGCGGGTGGCAAAAGCATATGAAGCATTGACCAAGGAGGTGATGGCGCTTGGAAACCGGGAACACGAAAAAGCCCAGGATTACCACGCTAGATGACCTGTTCGGCATCCCCTCAGCCCCGGATGCCGGCGGGGCGCACATACAGCAGATCGAATTGCGTAAGCTTCACGAATTTGAGGGGCATCCCTTCAAGGTATTGGAGGACCAAGCCCTGTTGGACATGGCGAAAAGCATCCAGGAAATCGGCCAGCTTACCCCTGCCATTGCGCGGCCATTGGAGGATAGGCCCGGCGAATATGAATTGGTCTCCGGCAACCGCCGGCATCGGGCCTGCCTGCTGGCGGGCCTTACCCATATGCGGGTGATCGTCAAGGAAATGACCCGGGATGAAGCCATCATCCAGATGGTGGACGCCAATTTGCAAAGGGAACACATCCTGCCCAGCGAACGGGCTATGGCATATAAAATGAAGCTGGAAGCCATCAAAAGGCAAGGCATGCGGACAGATCTAACTTCGGGCCAAGTTGGCCCGAAGTTAGATAACCGGCGTTCTAATGCCATTGTTGCAGAGCAAGCTGGCGAAAGCATTAAGCAAGTACAGCGCTTCATCCGCCTAACCACTCTCATCCCGCCCCTTTTGGAAATGGTGGACAATCGCAAAATCGCCTTTAATCCTGCCGTGGAATTGTCCTATCTATCCGAGCAGCAGCAATACGACCTTTGCGAAGCCATGGAGCAGTACGACTGCACCCCTTCCCTATCCCAGGCCCAGCGGCTCAAGGAGGCCGCGCGGGCCGGGAAGCTGGATAAAAACGGCATGGAACTGGTTATGCAGGAGGAAAAGCCTAACCAAAAGGAGGTGGTCAAATTGTCCAGGGAGCGGCTGAACAAATATTTTCCCCCAGACATGCCGCCCCAGAAGATCGAAGAAACCATTGTGAAAGCCCTGGACCTGTACTACAAGCGGCTGGAACGGCATAGGCAGGAGCAGGAATACACGAGATAGCGCCCATGTGAAGCATGGGCGTTTTTTCGTCCCCAGGAGGCGAATATGCAGGAAACAACCATGTTTGACCAGCCGGAAACCTCCCCTTGGGGAGAAATTCAACGCTGTGTGCCTATCTGCCATGGCGTATACCAGGTGTCCACCGCAAGCCATGGCGGCGTCATGCTAACGGTTCGCCTGGCCCGGGCACTGCTTTCATCTGAAGCGCGCGCCTGCGGGTTCCGAGACGGCCGCTATCTCTGCTTTGAGGAGGATTGCCAGGCAGCGGCCGTATTGCTGGAACTCTTGAATAAGGGGCTGCACAAGTCTCCCCAATGGTTTGCGCCCGATCAATACCGGGCAGCTTTGGAATCGACCGTAAAACGGTATTTTCCCCAATACTGGCGATCCCGTAAGGGGCTGGCCGAAGCCGAACAGGCAAAACAAATCCACATGTGGGAAGGGAGGTGAGCCATTGCACTTTACAGAAGGCAAAGACCTGGAATATGAGCGGCTCATGCAGCAAAAACCCGGCTTTGACAGGCAGCCAAACAAGTTTGCTGCGCCGAGGGGGAAACGGGGATGCCCCCGCTGCCTGCATTGGGATGCACAGATGGAAAAATGCGGCATTGCAACCTGCCTGTATTTCCCCAGATAGCCCGCGCCAAGGGGGACGTATGCCCTTTATTCCTTCCCAACGGTCGATGTGACTTCCCCCTTCCCCCGTAACCCCTAACCCTTGATTACCAGCCGAGAAAAACAAATACCAGCCGGAAAACGAAAAACTTCACGTCCAAGCAAGCCTTGGAGGTGTTTAGGGGCCGCCATCCTGACCCAAGCCCAGGATCAGCGGCCCTGTTTTTGTTTCCGGCAGGTAAAAAGCAAAGGAGAAGCAACATGCAACGATATCGGAAAATCGTTTGTCTGGCGTTGGCCGTTCTCATGCTGCTGGGCCTCATGTCCCCGGCATTGGCAGCCAGCACGGTTATTACCAACCAGGACAACAGCTATGACTACTTCGAGTACTATGGCTCCAACGGCGAATGGAACGATCTGAACACCCCCTATCACTACGACAGCGCAGGCAACCTCGCCTACTGTATCGAGCACAAAAAAGATCCTCCCTCCTCTGGGGGCACCAGCTATTCGGATTTCGATCCTTCCGCCATTTTCTCAGGTTCCACCATCACCGGCATCCAGGCCATCCTGGATCATGGGTATCCTGTTTCTTCCGGCGGGTTAAGCAGTGCCGAAGCGCACTACGCCACCGCCAATGCCCTGCGGGCCTGGATCTATGAGAGCGCAGGCCAGGGCTATAACTTCATGGACGTGAGCCGGGGATATATCCGGGCCAAGGATGGCGCGGAACATGTGTGGAATCTATTCATGCGGCTGCTTGCCTACGGCCGCAGCGGGCAGACCACCGGCGGGGGGAGCGGCGGAGAAATCATCGTATCCGCCCCCAACTTCCGGCTCACCTGGCAGCTGGTGGACGGTCGGCTCCAAACCAGCCTCACCGTTCAGGCTCCCAACGGATATACCATCCAGCCCAGCCACAGCGACGTAACCATCCAGGGCTATACCGGCGGCACACATGATGAATTGACCATCACCGCCCCCGTAAGCCTGGGCGGCACGGACGTTTCCTTGTTCATCCAGGGCAAGGGCGGGTCAACGGGCAAAAGCGCCCTGCTGTACTGGTATGAACCGGAATCCTCCGGCAGCAGGCAGCGGGTCGTTGCGGTAGAGATGGCCGCAGGCGGCGCGCCGGATAGCGGCTATGTGTACATCACCGGCGGGTTTTTCGACCTGACGGTAAGAAAGACGGACAATTATACCAACGCGGCCCTGGATGGCGCGGTGTTCCAGCTTTCCCAGGGCGGCAACCCCATCTGCCTTACCGAAACCGGCCCGGGGCAGTATACCCCCGGCGGCAGCGCCAACACCTTCACCACCAGCGGTGGCAGGGCATATATCAGCGGCCTGCCCGGGGGAAGCTACACCTTGACCGAGGTCTCCCCGCCCCATGAGGGATATGTGGGCATGGGCTCCACCAGCATCGATTTGACAGGGGACAGTACGGTGGACATAGAAAACGCCCCCACTCGGATCAATGTGGTAAAGACCAATGGCTTGACCCAAGAACCCATGCCCGGCGTCACCTTCCGGCTTACAGATGCTAACGGGAACCCAGTACTGCTCTCCAAGCACCAGGACGGCACCTACAGGCCGGACAACGAGGGTGTGGAAGGATTCACCGTGGATGCGGAAGGCAAGGCCACCATCCTCTACCTTCCGGCCGGTCAATATACCATCCATGAACCCAATGCCGAAGGATTCGCACAATTGGGCAGCGATACCTTCATCCTTTCCGAGATCACCAACATCCAGGCGGTGAACGAACCCCTTTGCGTGGTCTTGACCAAGGTGGACAGCTTCACCGGGGAATCCCTCCCGGGCGTCCCCTTCACCCTGCTGGATGAAGCCGGCAAGGCGCTGCAATTCACCAAGCAGGCGGATGGGGTTTATCACTACGACCCGGCGGGCACGGCAGGCTTTGAGACCGGCGCGGAGGGTACCGCCACCCTCTACTATGTTCCCGCAGGCGCCTATACCTTGCGGGAAACGGGGGACATGGGCTTAGGATACGCGAAGCCCCAGGATGTTCCCGTTACCATAACAAGGGAAAATGGCGTGCGCAGCCCACTGGCGGTGCGGTTCCAGAACAACCCGACCACCCTGGAATTCACCAAAGCGGATGCGGTCACCAAAGAACCGCTGGATGGCGGCGTCTTCCGGCTGCTGGACGAAGGCGGCGAGGCGGTTCTGCTCAAGGAGTTGGAACCGGGCAGCTACCGGCCGGACGAGGAGGGGCAGAGCACCTTCACCACCCAGGATGGCGAAGCGGTATTCCGGTACTTACCGCCCCAGGCATACACCATAGAGGAGTTGGAAGCGCCTGCGGGCTATACCAAGGATACGCCCAAATCCGTAACCGTCACAGCACAAAATGATGTGTCAAACGCCGCAAAGCTCAGCATGCAGGATTATGCCCTAACCTTGACCTTCAACAAGACGGACGGGCTGACGGACAAACCTCTGGACGGCTGTACCTTCGTCCTCAAGGACAGCGAAGGGGAGACCGTGCCCTTAATCAAAGTAAAAAACGGCGTATATAAGCCGGATGCAGATGGGGAGGCCGCCTTCACCACCTATGAAGGCAGCGCATCCATCACCCAGATCCAGCCGGGCCAATATACCATCTGCGAAGAGACCCCGGCGGAGGGTTACACCAAGGCGGCGGATATCGCCGTTACGGTTTCCCAAACCCACATCGCCGCCAGCCCCGCCGCTGCCGGCATGAAAAATGGGGTCACCGCCATTTCGCTACACAAGGTGGACGCACAAAGCGGCAGCCCTATCGGCGGGGCGGTGTTCCGGCTGTTGGACGAGGCAGGCGAACCGGTAACGCTCTCCACCATAGCGGGCAAGCCGGGCTGGATGCGGCCGGACCGGGGCGGCAGCGAAACCTTTACCATCCCGGAAACCGGCCTGACCCTTGCCTACCTGCCCCGGGGGGAATATGAATTGGCGGAGGCAAGCCCCGCCCCCGGCTATGCGCCGCCGGCAGAAAACGTTTCCCTATCCGTGACGGACAGCACCACAACGGCAGCCCCCGGCAAAGCCACGCTGTCCAACGAGCCGCTGGCCGTAGAGGTGACGAAAACCGACGCCTTAAACGGAGCCCCGCTTCCCGGCGTACAGTTCAAGGTGCTGGATGAAACCGGCGAAGCGCTGCTGTTTACAAAAACAGCGGAGGGGGTATACCGGGTGGATCCGGACGGCGCAGCCCTGTTTCAAACCGGGCCGGACGGCAAGGCGACGCTGCTTGCCGTGCCTACAGGGGACTATACCCTGGTGGAAACAGGGAATGCCGGCTTTGGCAAGGTGGAGCCGGTTCCTTTCACGGTAACGAAGCAGAATACCAGCCAAACGCCGGTGGCAATCGGCGTAGAAAACCAGCCTCTTGCTTTGGAAGTCTATAAGGTGGATAAAGAGAGCCAGGTCCCCCTTGGAGGGGTCCCCTTTAAGCTATTCAATGGCGAGGGTGAGCCTCTTTGCTTTGCGCTAGGCGACGACGGTATCTATCGGGTTTCCGCAGAGGGCGATGAAATTTTTCTGACGGACGATATGGGCAAGGCAACGTTGCTGTATGTACCAGAGGGCATACTTACGCTGGAGGAGCAGCCCCATTCCGGATATGGTGTAGCCTCCCCGGTGAGCGTTACCATCTCCGAGGAAAATATCCTGGCGCTGCCCAAGGCTGTGACCGTAGAGAATGAACCTCTTGCGGTGGAAATCTATAAGGAGGATGCCTTTACCGGACAACCCATGGGCGCGTCCTTCACACTGCTGGATGAAAGCGGCGAAGCGGTTTCCCTTTACCGTATGGCGGATGGCAGCTACCGCCCCATAGAGCATGCTCCGGAGGGTGATAAGGCGGAGCGAGCCCAAGAAGATCGTGCAGATGCCGAGGAAACCGAACCCGTCGTCGAGCCGGGGCCTGTAGAAAAGCTGCTTCTGGACGCCAAAACCGGCAAGGCACGCATTGCGTATCTCACAGAGGGTACCTATCAGCTGGTGGAGGACCCGGTTCCCGGCTATATCGCTCTGTCCGAAATCGAGTTTGAATTGAAGAATGCGCACACGAATACCCTGCCCCTGCAATGCACTGTGTCCAATCTCCCCACCCGCTTTTTGCTGGAAAAGCAGGATGGGGTGACCAAGCAGCCCCTGCAAGGCGCCAAATTCAAGCTGACGGATGAAGAAGGCTCTGTGATCAAGCTGATACAGCAGAAGGACGGTACCTACCGGCCTGCCCGGGAAGGGGAAACCGGCATGGAGGTTTTGGAGCTTACCAATGAGAAAGCCCAGGCAGTGATTTGCTATTTACCTGCCGGGAAGGTGACGGCAACGGAGGTAGAAGGGCCAGCGGGCTACAGCATAGCCCCGCCCATCACCACGGAGGTGGGAACGGAAATTGTACTGCATACCGCCGTCCAGGCGCAAAAGGAAGATGCAACGGCACCTCCTCTCGCGGAAACTTCCCTGGCGGTGGTGGACTTACCCCTTGCGTTGAAGATCAGCAAGGTACACAGCAAGACGCACAAGCCCCTTCCCGGAGCAGGCTTCCAGCTGAAATCGGAGTCCGCTCTTTCCACGCCGCTGACCTTCACCCTGCGGGACGGCGTCTATTGGTATGACCCAGATGGCAGCGTCACCACCATAGAGGCGGCTGGGGATACTTGCGAAGCCCTTCTATACGGCCTCCCCGCCGGGAAATACCAGCTGGAGGAAACCGTGGTCCCCGAGCATTTCTTCCCTGCGCCCCCGGTTGCTGTGGAGATCACACTGGAAACCACCAGCGAAACCCCCAGGGAAGTGGTGGTCACCAACACCCCGCAGGTGAAGCTGGGCATTGACGCCGATAAATTCAACGTGGTGATCGCCATGGCT
>UQRU01000117.1 GCA_900543475.1 uncultured Eubacteriales bacterium | reverse complement strand
CTGGACGGGGAACCCACGGCGCGGCCCGCAGCCACGGCGGCGGGGCTGGTGGACTTTGTAAAGGGCCAGGTAGGCCAGGTGTACGTCTGGGGGGGCCACGGCCAGTACAACCTGACCGACGCCCAGATCCGCAGCATGGACACCAGCCATGCCAACGCCCAGCGCAGCATAGACTTTATCAAAAAGCTGAAAGCCAAGGGCGTCGCCAGCTACCGCTGCTTCGATTGCTCGGGGCTGATCTCCCGCTACTTCTACGACCTGGGCCTGGTTCCCTCCAAGCGAAACTGCAACCACTTGGCTTCCATGTGCGAGGCCATCCATACCCCTGATGGCGTATCGGCCTTGGAGGCGTCCCTGCGGCCAGGGGATCTGGTGTTCCGCAAGAACAGCCAGAAGTACTACCACGTGGGGGTGTACATCGGCAACGGCCAGGTGGTGGAGGCCAAGGGCCGGGACGACGGGGTGGTGCAGCGCAGGCTGGACGCCAGCGGCGGGAGCTATTGGAACCGGTGGGGCAGGCTGCGCCTGCTGGAGGAGGGAAAGGATGGGCTGGAAAACCAATAGAAAAAGAAAACGGCTACAGGAAATCCCCAACGGGTATTCCATAGGCGATTAGGCGGCGCAAGCCGCCTTTTTTTTGTTGCGGCGGCAGGCAAATCCGTGCCACGACCCGGCGAAGACGCCGGAAAAGAAACCCGCCTCCTAAAACCTTACCCTTTTCGCGGAATTGCCACGGCCGCTTTCGGCAATGCTAAAGGCGTAACGAATGTTTGTTGAGGGGGGATGCGGTTATGGCGCTGAACAAGGTGGAGATCTGCGGACTGGATACCGCCAAGCTGCCCATGATGACCCAAAAGCGTAGCCGGGAATTGCTTTTGAAGATCCAAGCGGGCGACCAGGAGGCCAGGGAAACCTTTATTCGGGAAAATTTGCGTTTGGTGCTTAGCGTGATCCAGCGGTTTTCCGGACGGGGGGAGCAGATGGACGATCTCTTTCAGGTGGGGTGTATTGGCCTGATCAAGGCCATCGATAACTTTGATCTGAAGCATGAGGTGCGTTTTTCCACCTATGCGGTTCCCATGATCATCGGGGAGGTGCGGCGGCATTTAAGGGACAACAATGCTCTGCGGGTCTCCCGCTCCATACGGGATACCGCATACCGCGCCCTGCAAACCAGGAGCAAACTCCTGGAAGAGATGGGGCAAGAACCCCATATCAGCGACATTGCCAAGGCGATGGGGGTCAAGGAGGAGGAAATCGCCTTTGCCCTGGACGCCATCCAGGACCCGGTCTCCCTATTCGAACCCATCTATCACGACGACGGGGACGCCATTTACGTAATGGACCAGGTAAAGGACGAGGGTACCTGCGATGACGATTGGCTGACCCACGTGGCTTTGGAACGGGGGATGGAAAAGCTCACTGACCGGGAGCGGCGGATTTTGCATCTTCGGTTTTTCAAAGGCCGCACCCAGATGGAGGTGGCGGAGGAGATCGGCATCAGCCAGGCCCAGGTGTCCCGCCTGGAAAAAAGCGCACTCAAGCACATGCGAAAATATGTATAGCGGTATTTCGCCCCTGGGCAATCAAAAAGGCGGCCGGCCGCCTTTTTGATTGCCCTTGCAGCCGGCGCCCCCCGGGGGCTTTACCCTGGGGGCCTGGATGGTGTATCATGGGGCCATGGAACAAAAACGAGGATCTTTTCAGGCGCCTGCCTTTCCAGGCTTGGCGCAGCTGCCAGGGGCGTTGCTACCCTGGTATCAACAAAACGCCAGGGTGTTGCCCTGGCGGGCGGACCGGGAGCCCTATCACGTATGGCTCAGCGAGATCATGCTCCAACAGACCCGGGTAGAGGCTGTGCGAGGCTATTATACCCGCTTTTTAGAGGCGCTGCCCACCATTGCCGCCCTGGCGGCGGCAGAGGAAGGACTGCTGTTCAAACTGTGGGAAGGGCTGGGCTATTATAGCCGGGTACGGAACCTACAACGGGCCGCGCAGCAGATCCAGCGGGAATACAACGGGGTATTTCCCAGGGAATACAAAGCCATCCGCAGCCTTCCGGGCATCGGGGATTATACGGCGGGAGCCGTCTGCTCCATTTGTTTTGATATGCCTGTAGCGGCGGTGGATGGCAATGTGTTGCGGGTGATCGCCCGGCTTTGCAATATCCGGCAGCCTATGGACCCGCCTCCTATGAAGCGGGCGGTGGCGGCGGCCCTGGAAGCCGTATATCCGCTGGGGCAATGCGGGGACTTCACCCAGGCCCTTATGGAGCTGGGCGCTACCCTTTGCCCGCCTGGGGGAAGGCCCCGGTGCGACGCCTGCCCCTGCCGGGAATTTTGCCTGGGACGGATGGCCGGCGCGCCGGAGACCCTGCCCCTGCGTACCCCCAAACGCCCCAGAAAACAGGAAGCCCATACCCTGTTCCTGCTTTGGTGGGAGGGCCGCATTGCCCTAAGGCGGCGGCCTGGGCGGGGATTGCTGGCAGGGCTGTGGGAATTTCCCAACCTGCCCGGCCGCCTTTCCACCCAGGAGGCCCTGGCCCAGGCGGAAGCCTGGAACCTGTCCCCTGTCGCTCCCCGGCAGGTCTTGCACCGCACCCATATTTTCACCCACTTGGAATGGGAAATGACCGGCTATGTGATCGATTGCGCAGAGGGAGACCCTGCTTTTTGCTGGGCCCTACCCCAGGAGCTGACCGGGGTCTATGCCCTGCCCACGGCTTTCCGGCAGTTTTTGCCCCCATTGGGGCAATAAAAAAATGGGCGGCATATCGCCGCCCGGTGTCTTTTGTGAGAACTGAGAAAGGGTATCCAGCCCTTGGGGCTGGCAGGCTGCCGATTAGGCGCCCTCCAGCATGTACTTGAACATGCGGGATGCGTCGCCGGCGTCTGTGCAATCCAGGTCGATCTTGGCAATGCTGCCGTCACCGCTGCTGGTCAAGAGATCCCGGAGCAGGGTGTTGTGCCGCAGGTCTTCTTTGCGGCCGTCCGAGGACTGCACCGTGACAGGGCCGGCACATCCGTCCACGATAGAAAAGAACCGATCAGTATTGTTGATGTTGAGAAGCGTCATCATGGCGTTATCCTCCTTTTCTTGTTTTCATTTCTTGGTTCTGGTAAAATTATACTGTGCAAAGAGATGGACTGCCATAAGTATGTTGCCTATTACTATAACAATTTGGACAAAATTTTCCCATGGAGGTGCGATATGCCGGCGAAAATGCATCCAAAATATAAATTTCGTGTCCGCACCGCGGCAGACCTGAAAGAGCTAGACGCCCACGGCACGCCGCTTTTCCCCTGCGCCTGTTACGATGGGGCTGTAAAAGATTATTTTACAGGCCAGATCCCTTGGCACTGGCACGAGGAGCTGGAGCTCTTTTTGGTCACGGAGGGGAAGGCCCGGGTACAGCTGGATACAGGCTCTGTGGTGCTCAATAGCGGCGAATGCATCCTGCTCAATACCAACGCCATGCATAGCATCCGCCAAGCCCCCCGCACCCTTTGCCGCTTTCGCTCCATGGTGTTCCATCCCGCCTTGATCGGCGGCCGGCCCGAGGGGGTCATCCACCAGCGGTATGTGCTGCCGGTGCTCAATTGCGCCGCCCTGCGCTTTATCGTGTTTTCCCCCATGGTACCTTGGCAAGCGGTGTGCTTAGAGCATTTTCAAGAGGCTTTTCACGCCTGCGAGGCCGGGGGGTTCGGGTTTGAATTCCGGGTTCGGGACGCCCTATCCCGGCTTTGGCGAAGGCTGGTGGAAAATTTGCAGGACGACCTCATCTTCTACCGGGGGGGCGATTCCGGCCAGGCCGCCCGCCTGAAGGCCATGCTGGATTATATCCACGCCCACTATTCCGAGCATATCACCCTGCCGGATATCGCCGCCGCCGCCAACATCAGCGAGCGGGAGTGCTGCCGCTGCTTTGAAAAGACCATTGGTATGGCGCCGGTGGCTTATGTGGTCAATTACCGGATCTGCGCCGCGGCGGTGATGCTGGAGGAGACGGATCTGCCCGTTACCACCGTGGCCGAGCGGGCGGGGTTCAACAGCCCCAGCTATTTTAGCAAGGTGTTCCGCCGGCAGCTCAATTGCTCCCCAAAGGAATATCGAGATAGAAGTCAAACTATTTGTTAACATTCCCGCCGCCGCTTTGCCCGGAGAGGGAAAAGGAGTATAATGTGGGTAAATTAAATTAATGCGAGGTTTTTGTCACCATGGAGCATGAAACCAAGGCCTCCTCTTCCGGCGGCCGCCACGGTTCCCATAAGCATAATAAAAAGAAGCGGATGCCCCTTGCCCTTAAGATCATTTTGTTGGTCGTGTTGGCGCTTTTGCTGGCAGGAGCAGTTTGGGGCCTGCATTTTTATCAGGAGATCACCTCTCCTGAATCCTTGTTTGAACCCCAAACGACCCCCAGCCCCGCCCCGGTGGAAACCCCGGCTGCGCCTGCCCCTACGGCTACGGCGGAGCCCACGCCCAGCCCTACCCCCGACCCAGACGCGGTCTTGCGCAGCGAAGCGGATCTGGACTTTATGAAAAACCGGGTGAACATCCTGTTGCTGGGCATCGATGAGAGCACCGAACGGGAAGAATGGGGCTCCTTCCGCACGGATACCATTATGCTGGTCACCATCGATTTTTCCACCAACGATGTGGATATTATCTCCATCCCCCGGGATAGCTACGTGAAGATCTATACCGCCAAGGGAAACCTGGCAGATGAGGCTTCCCCCTATGCTAAGATCAATTCCGCTTTCTCCGCTGGCGGCGGCGCCCAGAAAAACGGCTTCGCCTACACCACCAATACGGTCTCCAAGCTATTGGGCATCCCGGTGGAATATTATGTGGGGTTCAATATGAACGTGGTGAAGGAAGTGGTGGACGCCATGGGTGGGGTGGACTATAACGTGGACATCGAAGTCACCATGAATGGACGGGAGCTTCATCCAGGCATGCAGCACCTGGACGGCCAGGCGGTGCTGGACTATTGCCGGCAGCGCAAGGGCTCCAGTGATATCGCCCGGGTGGGCCGGCAGCAGATGATGATCGCGGCCATCCTCCAACAACTCAAGGATACCAACCAGATCGCCAACATCCCCACCATCTATAAGGCGGTGGAACAAAATATCATGACCAACCTGAGCTTTAAGCAGATCTGCTCCCTGTCCCTGGTGGCCCTGCACATGGATATGAGCCAGCTGGGCACCCATACCGTGGAAGGAAAAGCGTTCTCTTATGCCGCCCGGGACTATTGGGGCATTTACGTAAGCCGCCTGGAAAAACTGCTGAAAGACATTTATGGCTCTACCCCCTCGGTAGATCAGGACGTGGATGTGGATCTGATCCTGGCCCAGATCGAGATGAACCGGCAACTGATCGCCACGGAACTGGCGGCTGCCAACAATGCCTATGCCCAGGGCGTGGGAATCCTGCAGGGATATGGTTCCTATCTTGACCAAACCACCCGGGATACCTTACAATACTACTTGGATCAATTGGAGGATGCCATCGAGGCAGAGGATAAGTCTTTGCTGGATGCGTGTACCCCGCCGGTGCAACAGCTGAATAGCCAGATCATCAACGCGCTGAACAGCGGTGCTTATGGCATTGTCCAGTAGTCTATCCCAGGAGGCTGGTTATGAGCATAGAGGTCGTACGTAAATATCTGTCTGACTTTGGAAAAGGGGAACAGGTTATGGAATTCCCCGTATCCAGCGCCACGGTGGAGCTGGCTGCCCAGGCTTTGGGTACGGCTCCCGCCCGCATCGCCAAGACCTTGTCCTTTCAAGGCCCAGGAGGCCAGGGCTGTATGCTGGTGGTCATGGCTGGGGATGCTAAGGTAGATAATCAGAAGTTTAAAGCCCGCTTCGGGATGAAGGCCCGGATGCTCTCCCATGAGGAAGCCTTGGCTCATACGGGCCACGCAGTGGGCGGTGTTTGCCCCTTTGCTTTGCCGGAGGGCGTGCCGGTTTATTTGGATGTTTCCATGCAGCGCTTTGATGTGGTCTATCCGGCGGCTGGCAGCGGCAACAGCGCCGTGCCTATGACCTGCCAGGAATTGGAGCAGTGCGCAAAGGCTGCCGCATGGGTGGATGTTTGTAAGGGCTGGGATGGATGCCCGGAAAGTTGATTGGCCATTATTGGTTTGACGCGGCGAGCGTTTCGCCAGCGCCTGCATTATGGGAGGATAACGCATGATATTGAACTTGAGCGACCCTGTGAAGCTCACCATTGCCGTTTGCACGGCGGCGCTGCTCGTGGCTTTTGCCTTGTATAAGCGCCACAAGATCTGAGGGAACCCCCTTTCCCACGATCATCCTTTCACTTGCAAAAGGGAAAAGACGGCTTTTATGCCGCCTTTTTGCTTTTGCCGCAGGAAGGCCCCGCCGATAGAGCGAGGGGCGTATCCATGAAACGGGTCGAAAAGAGCAGGGATAAACCAGAGCGGTAGTGGGCCCCGGTAGGTCCCGGGGGGGGCGGCGGCGTTTTGCGGCCCGGGGGGGGGGGGGCCCCCCCCCCCCCCCCCCCAAAAACCGGGCCCAACACCCCCCCCCAGTTAGCCCCGGCCCCCCC
>UQRU01000116.1 GCA_900543475.1 uncultured Eubacteriales bacterium | reverse complement strand
GTATGTTTCTGGCGGCCAAGCTTGATCGGGCGTATCGCTATCGGGAGGGGTTGTCAGGGGCGCCCTCTGGCGGCCCCTGTAAGCTCCGTTCCTTCAACCAGTCCCTTAGTTGGTAGAAGGAATCCAGGCTAAGGCCCAGGGTCGCAGGACCGGGCATCGCGCCTGAAGGGCTTGCGAAAGGGAATGACATCCGAGAACCCATATAAAAAAAGAGGGGCCGAAGCCCCTCTTTTTTGGATGATTATTGAATTTCGATCCGGTTGGGAGAAGGAAGCGCTTTGGGATCTTCTTTGGGCAAAGTCAGCCGCAGGATACCATCCTCATACTTGGCCTGGATCTGCTCCGGCTTTAAATCGCCTACATAGAAGCTACGGGAGCACTGGCCCGCATACCGCTCCTGGCGGATATAACGGCCTTGCTTATCCTTCTTATCCCGATCCATGGATTTGGCGGCGCTAATGGTCAGATATCCATGATCCAGATCCACCTTGACCTCGTCTTTCTGGAAGCCGGGCAGGTCTATATCCAGTTCATAGCTGGTATCCGTTTCCCGCACGTCGGTCCGCATCAGGTTCTGGGCGTGTTTCCCATAAAGAGGATTACGCTGGTTCCAAAAATTTCTTTCAAAAGAATCATCGAAAAACGCATCGAATAAGTTTTCACCGAAAATGCTAGGTAACATATTTAATCCCTCCTGGTCTGTACGTTCTATTGGTTATCTGAAGGGCTTTCATGGTCTGTCCTTCTTGGTACGCCTTTATTTTAGCCAAAAATAAAATCCAAGTCAATAGGTTGGAGTTGAAGTTTGCCGCAATCTCAACATTCCGGCAAAATGCCGTCAAATTTGTCATAAATTTTCGTAATTAAAAGTTGACTTGCGGCTTTTTGCGGGCTGTGATACCCTTTTTATAGAAAGGAAGGGGATCATATGCCCGTAGGGATTCGGGGAAGGATATTGGGGCAGGGCAGGCCCTGGCTGTGCGCGCCCCTGGTGGGGCAGGAACGGAGGCTGATCTTGCAGGAGGCGGCAACCTTAGCTGGATTGCCGGTGGACATAGGGGAATGGCGGTATGATTTGGCGGCGCCCCTGGAGGGCGGCCCTGAAAGCCTGTTGCCAGCCATTTTGGAAGCGTTGGGGGACAGGCCTCTGATCTTTACCTATCGTACACCGGCGGAAAAGCAGGGAGGCGGCCTGGCGCCCTTGGACTATGCTGCGGCCATCCTGGCGGCAGCCCGGGCCGGGGCGGACCTGGTGGACATCGAATGGAACCGGGGGCAAAAGCTGGCGGCCCAATTGGGCCGGGGAGCCAGGGAAGCCGGGTGCAAGACGGTATTTTCTTGCCATGACTTCCTGGGTACGCCATCGGTGGCCCTGATGGTACAGACCCTGTTGCGTATGGAAGATGGCGGCGGAGATGTGGTGAAGCTGGCAGTGACCCCGCAGACGCCGGAGGATGTACTGGCCCTGCTCACGGCTACCCAGGAGGCAGGCCAACGGCTCAGCGTGCCCTTGATCACCATGAGCATGGGCCGGTTGGGCATGGCCTCCCGGCTGTGCGGGGGCCTGTTCGGCGCCTGCCTCACCTTTGGCGCAGCCGCCGGGGAAAGCGCCCCGGGGCAGCCCCCGGTGGAGGAATTGGCCCGGACGCTGGGGTTGCTTTATGGACCCTGACGGGCTTGCTCCCAACGCCGGGGCAGGGGGGCGGCGTTTGCGGGGCCGTGCCCCCCCATGGCGGGCGCGGCCCCGTGCCGTTTTGCGCGCCTCGCGCGCCCCCCCCCCCCCCCGGGGCGGTGGGGCAGCGGGGCGGGCTGGTTTGGGGGGCGGGGCCCGCCCTGGGGGGGCGGGGCCCCTAAAACAAAGGGCGGGGGGCGGGGGCCACAGGCCCCCGGCCCCTTGCCGTTGTGCGCGCATCGCGCGCCCGCCGCCCCCCCGTGGACGTTGGGCAAGCTGGGCGGCATGTTTATAGCCGGTGCAGGGTGGGCTGCAGGGCCTGGAAGGTGGCCACATAGGGGATGCCTGCGGCCCGGGCCAGGTCCAGGGCCTCGCCGATGCGGCGGCCCACCTGGCCGGGCTTGTGGGCGTCCGCCCCCACGGTGACGAATTCCCCGCCTAGCGCCCGATAGCGGGAGAGGATATCCAGGCCCCAGCTGGGGCCGTCCCGCCAGGGGGAGGTGTTGATCTCCAGGCCCTTGCCATTTTGGATCAGATGGCGGAAGATGGCGTCAAAGAGCGCTGGGGCAACGGCATAGGACATGGAACGGTCCGGATAGGGGGAGAATTTGCAGCAGAAGTCATAGTGGCCCAGCACGCTGATATAGGGGGTGGCCTCCAGCCCCCGGAGCACGGCCGCCAGGTAAGCCTGACAGCTTTCCGCCTTGGTTCGGCCTTCAAAGAAGGCGGGGTAATAGGAATCCACCCCATCCACCATATGGACGGAGCCGATGATAAAATCCAGCTCCAGCTGGCCGATGGCCTGCCAAGCTGCCTGGGCGGTGGCGGCATCCTTCATGCCCACCTCCGCCCCCCGTCGGACGGTGAGCGCGGGATAATCCGGCAGCAGGGCCTGAAGCTCCCGGTCCCGGGCGGCGATGTCCGCAGGGGGCAGGCCCGAGCCGTCGAAGTCCACGTGGTCGGTGAAGCAGATCTCCTGCAGGCCAGCGGCCTGGGCTGCCTCCAGCTGGGTCCGGAGGGACGCGGGGGAATCGGCGGAATATTGGCAGTGCATATGATAATCTAGCATAGGAAAGCCTCCTGGTAAAGTTTGGCCCAGAGGGCCATGGCAAGGACTATTATAGCTTGACTTTTCGGTTTGTGCAAAATATAATTGAAAGAACGGAGGAGGGGAGCCCCCGCCTTTTTTCGGATGCGTCCGAAAGCCTAGGCGTCGCCCCTTCCTGTATAGTCCCGGCGTGGACGCGGAGCAGTAGGCTGTCCCTTCCATTCCAGAGAGCCGCCGTTGGCTGCAAGGCGGTATGGAAGCAAGCCCAACCTCGCCGCTGAGCCCCGGCGCTGAACCCGAGTAGGCGTCGGCGTATTCCTGCGTTAAAGGAAAGAGTGGGCGCGCTTTGCGTCAAGAAGAGTGGTACCGCGGGCCTTCCGTCTCTTGGGGAGATGGAAGCCCTGTTTTTTTGTCAATACGCAGCACGGAGGAAAGCTATGTCGATTCGTTACGATCATGACCAGGTGGAGCGCAAATGGCAGGCCCGGTGGGAGGAAGCCCATTGCTTTGAAGCCAAGGAGGACCATACCCTGCCCAAGTTCTATCCCCTCATCGAGTTCCCTTACCCCAGCGGCGCAGGGCTGCATGTGGGGCATCCCCGCTCCAATACGGCGTTGGACATCATCGCCCGCAAGCGGCGGATGGAGGGCTATAACGTCCTTTACCCCATCGGCTACGACGCCTTTGGCCTGCCCACGGAAAACTACGCCATCAAGACCGGCGAGCATCCCGCCAAGGTGACGGCCCAGAACATCCAGCGCTTCCGCTCCCAGCTCAAGCGGCTGGGGTTCAGTTTCGATTGGTCCCGGGAAGTGAATACCACGGACCCCAATTACTATAAATGGACCCAGTGGATCTTCCTCAAGCTCTATGAAAAGGGCCTGGCCTATAAGGCGGAGATTCCCATCAACTTCTGCACCAGCTGCAAGGTGGGCCTTGCCAACGAAGAGGTGGTGGAAGGGGTATGCGAGCGGTGCGGCGGCCCGGTGATCCAGAAGATCCGCAGCCAGTGGATGCTCAAGATTACCGCCTATGCCCAGCGGCTTATCGACGACCTGGATACGGTGGATTATATCGAGCGGGTCAAGACCCAGCAGCGCAATTGGATTGGCCGCAGCGAAGGCGCGGAAGTGGACTTCAAGGTGGCGGACAGCGAGGATATCCTCACCGTGTTCACCACCCGGGCGGACACCCTGTTCGGGGTCACCTACATGGTTATGAGCCCGGAGCATCCCTTCATCAAAAAGTGGGGGGAGGCGGGCCGGATCAAGAACCTGGAGGCGGTCAAGGCCTATCAGCAGGCCGCGGCCCGCAAGAGCGACTTTGAGCGCAGCGAGCTGGTCAAGGATAAGACCGGCGTGCCCCTGGAAGGGGTCATGGCCGTGAATCCGGTGAACGGCAAGCAGATCCCCATCTGGGTATCCGACTATGTATTGATGAGCTACGGCACCGGCGCCATCATGGCGGTGCCCGGCCATGATACCCGCGACTGGGAATTTGCCCGCACCTTCGGCTTGCCCATCATCGAGGTGGTGGCCGGCGGGGATGTGGAGAAGGAAGCCTTTACGGATTGCGCCACCGGCAAGATGGTGAATTCCGGGTTCCTCACCGGCATGGAGGTGGAGGACGCCATCGAAGCCATGAAGGACTACCTGGAGAAGGAGCACATCGGCCATCGGAAGGTAAACTATAAGCTGCGGGATTGGGTATTTTCCCGGCAGCGCTACTGGGGCGAGCCCATCCCCCTGGTGCATTGCGACAAATGCGGCTGGGTGCCCCTGCCCTATGACCAGCTGCCCCTGACCCTGCCGGAGATCGAAAACTACGAGCCCAGCGACGATGGCTCCAGCGCCCTGGCCCGGGCCACGGACTGGATCCATACCACCTGCCCCAAGTGCGGCGGCCCTGCGGAGCGGGAGACCGACACCATGCCCAACTGGGCGGGCTCCAGCTGGTATTTCCTGCGCTACTGCGATCCCCATAACGACCAGGCGTTGGCCAGCAAGGAGGCGCTGGATTATTGGATGCCCGTGGATTGGTACAACGGCGGTATGGAGCATACCACGTTGCACCTGCTCTATTCCCGGTTCTGGCATAAATTCCTCTACGACATCGGGGTGGTCTCCACCCCGGAGCCCTACCGCAAGCGCACCAGCCACGGCATGATCCTGGGGGAAAACGGGGACAAGATGAGCAAATCCCGGGGCAATGTCATCAATCCGGACGACATCGTCCAGGAGATGGGGGCGGATTCCTTCCGGCTCTATGAGATGTTCATGGGCGCCTTTGACCAGCCCATCCCCTGGAGCACCACCGGCGCCCGGGGCTGCCGCCGGTTCCTGGACCGGGTATGGCGGCTGCAGGACATGCTTTCCCCGGCGGAAGGCATCCGGCCGGAGCTGAAGGCGGCGGTCCATGGGGCCATCAAGAAGGTGAGCGAGGACTACGAGCGGATGAAGTACAATACCGCCATCGCCGCCATGATGAGCCTGGTGAACGAATTTTACGCCAAGGGGGATGTGACCAAAGAGGAGCTCCACACCCTGCTCACCATCCTATCCCCGGTGACGCCCCACATCTGCGAGGAGATGAACGAGCTGCTGGGCTATGAGACCCCCCTGTATGCCACGTCCTGGCCCACCTGGGATGAAAGCGCCCTGGTGCAGCAGACCGTGGAATACGGCATCCAGGTCAACGGCAAGATCCGGGCCCGGGTGGAGTTGCCTGCGGATATGGACAAGGACGCCATCCAGGAAAAAGCCCTCGCCCTCCCGGAGGTACAGAACTTTACCCGGGGCAAGACCATCCGCAAGGTGATCGTGGTAAAGAACATCGTGAACATCGTGGTGGGGTAAGCCTGCCCAAATAATACCAAGCCGGTGGGATGGCACGCTTCCCGCCGGCTCATTTTATAAGGGGGCCGGTTTGGGCGCGGCATGGACAGCCTGCCCCAGCCTTGGATTTCCCCCCAATCCCCGGGCGCAACAAACCATTGCTTGACGTAGGGGAAGCAGAAACGCTATCCTGACCGGGAGGTGATGAGACCATGACCATCGGCGAAAATTTGCGGCAGCTGCGGCTGCAAAAGGGCTTGACCCAGGAACAGGCGGCTGCAAAGCTCCATATAACCCGGCAAGCCCTCTCCAGCTACGAGTCCCAACGGACCCAGCCGGATATCCATATGCTTCTGGCCCTGGCGGAGGTTTATGAAACCGACCTGGACGGCATCCTCTACGGCCAGGAGACGTCCCTTAAAAATCTGCGGCGGCTTCGGACGCTGGCCCTATGGCTATTGGCCCTGCTGACCGGCTTGAGCATCCTCAGCGCCGCCTTCCTGTGGAGCGCTAACGCCTTTTTTCCCTTGACAGGGGGACAGCTGGAACAGATGGAAACCGCCGTCGCCATCCATTTCCGTTTGACCGATGCCTGGGAAACGCTGGATGGCTTCATTTTGCTCCTAAGCAACTTGGGGTTCCTAGGCCTGCTGCTGCTTAAGCAGATGGGCAAATGCAACCTTTCCTTGGGGCGTAGGGTGGCTTATATGGGGGCCCTGGCCGGGGGGACTATGCTGCCCGGTCTGGTCTTTTCCCTGTTCGATCCGGTATATGCCTTTATCAATTATGGGATCACCCCCTTGTTCCTATGGGCGCGGATGCTGCTGTTTTTCATTATCGACCTGGCGGTGGATCGGTTCCGCAAGAGAAAGAAGGCGGCATAAAGCCTTGGCGGCAGCCTGGGGACGCTTGCGGGGCGATGGACCCTTTAGCCTGATGCTTTACCGGCCCTTGAACGGGGTCGGTTTTTCTATTTGGCGGCGGTTGGAACCTGGCATTGGCGGGGGGGGGGGGGGGGGGGGGGGGGGGGGGGGCCCGCCCCCGCCGCCCCGGGGGGGGGGGGGGGGGGGGGCGCGCCCCCC
>UQRU01000115.1 GCA_900543475.1 uncultured Eubacteriales bacterium | reverse complement strand
CCCACCCCTCGGGCAAAGCCCGGGCCCACGCGCTAGGGGCCCGGGCGGCTTCATCCGCACCGCCGCGGGCTACTACCGCAAGCCGCCAGCAGCCGTTGTTGCGCGACTATCGCCGTGCGCGCAGCACCGCCGTGGGCGTAGCACCGCAGGGGGCGTAGCACCGCAGGGGGATTAGGCATGTTTTTGCTGTTTGAGCCAGATCCACATGACCAGGCGGTGGGGCAGGAGCTTGGTGAAAAAGACCTGCGCCCGGATGGGGAAGCCCAGGATGGACACATCCCGGCCCCGGGCCATATCCTGGAGGGCGCGGCGGATCACGTCCTTGGCTTCGTAAAAGCGGTTGTAATAGGTGATGGAGGTATCGTCGGTGACGGCGTGGTCGAAGAATTCGGTTTTGACCCAGCCGGGGCAGACGGCCATCACCCGGATGCCCCGGGGCTTAAGCTCCGCGTTCAGGGCCCGGGAAAAGCTCAGGACAAAGGCCTTGGTGGCCCCGTATACGTTGATATAGGGCACGGGCTGGAAGGCGGACAGGGAATCGATCTGATAGATGCAGCTTCCCCGCTCCATATAGGGCAGGGTCAGGTAGGTGATGCCCATGAGGGCTTTGACGTTCAGGTCCACCATATCGTTGTAGACGGAGAGGGGGACCTGGTCAAAGGCCTTGAATTTGCCAAAGCCGCTGCCGTTGACCAGGGCCGTTACCACGGGCTTGTGCTGGGAGAGCAGGGCGGCGTAGGCGTCCAGGCTGGCCTGGTCCAGGAGATCCAGGGAAATGGGGCGGGCCGCATGGGTAAGGGTTTGGGCCAGGGCCTCCAGCCGGTCCTGGCGGCGGGCGATGAGCCAGATCTCGTCCACGTCTAAGGTCCGGTCCAGGGCCAGGGCGAATTCCCGCCCCATGCCGCTGGAGGCGCCGGTGATTACAGCGATCTTCATAGGCTAACTCCTCCTAGGTTTCAATGGATATCAGGGCCGCCAATTGCGCACCTGGTCCAGAACGCCGGCCTCCTGGGCGGCCTGGAGGGCCAGGTGGAAATCCCCCACCCGCTCCGGGGCGTGGGCGTCGCTGCCCATGACCAGGCCGGCCCCGGCGGCGGCCGCCTGGCGGAGCTGGTCCTGGGTCATGGTGACTCGGGCGCCGTTGATCTCCAATAGGATGCCCAGTTCCCGGGCGCCCTTTGCAAGGGTGGGGATGTCCGCGGCCACATAGAGGCCGGGATGGGAAAACATATGGACCCGGTACCGCTCTCCTGCGGCCAGCAGGGCGTTGGCGGTGCGGACGGGGTCAGGCCGGCCGTGGGCCATGGCCTCCAGGGCGCGGGCGCAGCAGAAGCCGTCCCGGGGGAATACCCCCTTGTGATAGGCCAGCAGGATCACGTCAAAGGGGGGCAGGCCGGGGTCCTGGGGCAGGTCGCATTGGCCAAAGCCCGTCAGGTTGCATTCGATGCCCATAAGCACCTGGATCTTGCCGGCGTATTTGGCGGCCAGCCGGTCCACCTCCCGGCGGAGGGCAAGCAGCTTTTCCTTGCGGACGCCGTAAAACATATGCCCCGGCCCGTGCTCCGAGATGGCGATAGCACAAAGGCCGCGTTGCAGCGCGGCCTGTACGTTTTCCTCAGGGGTGCCCGTACCATGGCTGAAGCAGGTATGGGTATGATAATCCGCAAAAAGCATGGCGGCTTACAGGGCGTCCCGGTCGGTGAGCCGGGCCACCACCATCACCAGGGCGCCGATGGCGGCCAGCATGGAAAGGTTGGATTCCTGGCCCACTACGCTCTTCATGTCGTCGATGCGGCTGGTGCAGAAGAAGGCGTCCGCAATGGCGGCGGCCGGGGAATTCACATAGTTGCTGAAGAAGGCGCAATAGGCGCCGCCGGCGCTGGCTTCCTTGAGGCCGTCGATGAGGAGCTTGGTGCGGCCGCTGCGGGAGATGCCGATGAACACATCCCGGGTGGAGAAGCGGCGGGTATAAACGCTCATCACCACCGGGTCGGATACGGCGATGGCGTCGTAGCCCAGGAAGTTCAGCTGAGCGGCGGCATCCCGGGCGGTGAGGGCGCTGGCGGCGGTGCCGTAGATGTAGATGCGGTTGGCCTTGGCGATGTATTGGGCCAGCTCGGCCAGCTTATGCTTGTCGATGGCCTTGAGGGTATCCTCCAGGGCCCGCATGGAGGCCAGGAAGGCCTTTTCCACCACGGTTTCGTCGGAGTCCGTATCCCGGATGGGGTCGGACTTGAGGGACTCCAGGGAGGAGCTGCCGCTGGCCAGGGAAACCCGGAAATCCAGGAATCCGCTATAGCCCAGCTTTTTGGCCAGGCGGGTAACCGACGGCACGGAAACGCCGGCTGCATCCGCGATCTCGTTGATGACCATGAGGGACGCACGCTCGGGATCTTCCAGAATAAAATCCGCTACTTTGCGCTCTGCGGCAGGCAGGGTGGAGTAGGCGGACCGAATTTTCATTTTTGCGGGCATGAGCAGGTCTCCTTTTCGGCACAGAATTAAAAAATTTCAACCTTCGGTAATATAATAATAACTATTACATACCGTGTAGATAAAAGCAATATAAAAAAGAATAAATTCATCTAAAAATCACAATTCGGACTTATATTCTTTGCAAAGAACATATGTTACAGAATAGAAATGAATATAATGGAAATAAGTTTCTTTTATTCCAGCGGCAGAAAGGAATGGGAACTGCCCTGGATTCCTTGACATTGGGGGATATGGACTATATAATGAAAGCGTGATAGGATGGCCTTGGAAAGACAAGGGCTGGGGCGGCAAAAGGGCAAAAAGCCAATTGGTTCGGCAAGCCCTAGGCGGCTCGGGGAAGCCCTTGGTATTGGCGCGGATCAAAACGGGCCGTCCAAGCTCCGGCCCATCCTGGCGGGTTTTCCTGCCGGGCCGGTGTGGCCTGCCATCCTGTTTTTTCCATCCACATTCCATTCACTGTGATAAAACATCAATAGGAGGTCCAAAAGCTATATGGCAAAAACCCTGACCATCGATGGTAACACCGCGGCTGCGCACGTTGCGTACGCATTTTCCGACGTAGCGGCGATCTATCCCATCACCCCTTCCTCCCCCATGGCGGAGGTTGCAGACGACTGGGCTGCAAACGGTAGGCTGAACCTGTTCGGCCAAAAGGTA
The DNA here is from genome assembly GCA_900543475.1 of uncultured Eubacteriales bacterium. GTDB lineage: Bacteria > Bacillota > Clostridia > Christensenellales > CAG-138 > Pelethousia > Pelethousia gallinarum. The sequence goes on along the minus strand of UQRU01000115.1, from coordinate 3,513 downwards.
AAGATCGCGGAAATGCAGTCTGAAGCCGGCGCCGCCGGCGCGGTACACGGCTCCCTTAAGGGCGGCGCGCTGACCACCACCTTTACCGCTTCCCAGGGCCTGCTGCTGATGATCCCCAACATGTATAAGATCTCCGGCGAGCTGCTGCCTGGCGTGTTCCACGTTTCCGCCCGGGCCCTGGCCTATCACGCCCTGTCCATCTTTGGCGATCATAGCGACGTGATGAGCTGCCGCCAGACCGGGTTTGCCATGCTGGCTTCCGCCTCCGTGCAGGAGGTCATGGACCTGGCCCTGGTCACCCACCTGGCCGCCATCAAGGGCAGCATGCCCTTCGTCCATTTCTTCGACGGCTTCCGTACCTCCCACGAGGTGCAAAAGGTGGAGGTCATCGATTACGACGACATGGCCAAGCTGTGCGACTTTGAGGCGGTCAAAGCCTTCCGCGCCCGGGCCATGAACCCCGAGCATCCCCACCTGGGCGGCACCGCCCAGAACCCGGATATCTACTTCCAGGGCCGGGAAGCCGCCAACAAACAGTATGACGCCATCCCCGGCATCGTGCAGCACTATATGGACGAGGTGGGCAAGCTCACCGGCCGTACCTATCACCTGTTCGATTACGTGGGCGCCCCGGACGCGGAAAACATCATCATCGTCATGGGCAGCGGCGCCGACGTGGTGGAGGAAACCATCAACTACCTGAACGCCAAGGGCGCCAAGTACGGCCTCCTCAAGGTCCGCCTGTACCGTCCCTTTGCTGCGGACGCCTTCATCAAGGCCATCCCCCAAAGCGTCAAGAAGATCGCCGTGCTGGACCGCACCAAGGAATCCGGCTCCCTGGGCGAGCCCCTGTATCTGGACGTGGTCAACGCCCTGTGCGAAGCCGGCCGGGGCGGCATCCAGGTGATCGGCGGCCGCTATGGCTTGGGCTCCAAGGAATTCACCCCCTCCATGGTGAAGGCGGTCTACGACAACCTGGAAGGCGAAATGAAGAACCACTTCACCGTGGGCATCGAGGATGACGTCACCTTCACTTCCCTGCCTGTGAAGGAAAAGGTCAACGCCGCCCCCGAGGGCACCATCGCCTGCAAGTTCTACGGCCTGGGCTCCGACGGCACCGTGGGCGCCAACAAGAACTCCATCAAGATCATCGGCGACCATACGGACATGTATGCCCAGGGCTATTTCTCCTATGACTCCAAGAAGTCCGGCGGCCTTACCGTGTCCCACCTGCGCTTTGGCAAGACCCCCATCCAGTCCCCCTATCTCATCGACGCGGCGGACTTTGTGGCTTGCCATAACTCCTCCTACGTCACCAAGTACGACATGGTGGACGGCATCAAGGAGGGCGGCGTATTCCTCCTCAACTCCCCCTGGACCCTGGAGGAGATGGAAAAGGAATTGCCCGCTTCCATGAAGAACGCCATCGCCAAGCACCATGTGAAGTTCTATAACATGGACGGCGTGAAGATCGCCCGGGAAGTGGGCATGGGCAACCGGATCAATACCGTGATGCAGGCTGCCTTCTTCGTGCTGGCCAACGTGATCCCCGCGGACCAGGCCATCGAATACATGAAGGCCGCCGCCAAGAAGTCCTATGCCAAGAAGGGCGACGAAGTGGTCAAGAAGAACTATGACGCCATCGACGCCGGCGCCAAGGGCTTTGTAGAGATCCAATACCCCGCCTCCTGGGCCACCACCACCGAGGGCGCCCAGGTCAAGGACGTGACCGACGATCCCTACTTCCAGGAGTTCATCAAGCCCGTCCTGGCCCAGCAGGGGGATAAGCTCCCCGTGTCCAAGCTCAGCGCCGACGGTACCGTGCCCACCGGCACCACCAAGTACGAAAAGCGCGGCATCGCTGTGGACGTGCCCCAGTGGATCCCGGAAAACTGCATCCAGTGCAACCAGTGCTCCATGGTTTGCCCCCATGCCTGTATCCGCCCCTTCCTGGTGAAGGACGGCACCCAGGTGCCCTTTACCACCAAGCCCGCCGTGGGCAAGGAGTTTGCCGGCTATGGCTTCCGGATACAGGTGAGCCCCTTGGATTGCTCCGGCTGCGGCAACTGCGCGGATATCTGCCCCGCCAAGAACAAGGCCCTCAAGATGGTGCCCCTCCATACCCAGGACGCGGAGATCGCCAACTGGGAGGCTGCCGTCAAGCTGCCGGACCCCGATGTGACCTTCAACCCCAATACCGTGAAGAACAGCCAGTTCCTCCAGCCCCTGTTCGAGTTCTCCGGCGCCTGCGCAGGCTGCGGCGAGACCCCCTATGTGAAGCTGGTGACCCAGCTCTTCGGCGACCGGATGATCGTGGCCAACGCCACGGGCTGCTCCTCCATCTACGGCGGCAGCGCCCCCACCTGCCCCTATACCGTCAACAGCAAGGGCCATGGTCCCGCCTGGGCTAACTCCCTGTTCGAGGACAACGCCGAGTTCGGCTACGGCCTGAACCTGGCTACCAACCAGCGCCGGGCCAAGCTGGCCGACGTGGTGCGGGAGCTGGCCGGCAAGCTGGACGGCGAAGGCAAGGCCATCTGCCAGGATTGGCTGGATAAGATGAACACCGCCGCCGGTTCCCGGGAAGCTGGAGCCAAGCTGTTGGAGCTGGCCAAGGGCTGCCAGGACTGCGGCTGCGAATGCGACGCCCTGTGCAAGCAGATCGTGGAAATGGCCGACATGATCGTCAAGAAGAGCCAGTGGATCTTCGGCGGCGACGGCTGGGCCTACGATATCGGCTATGGCGGACTGGATCACGTGCTGGCCATGGACGAGGATGTGAACGTATTGGTGATGGATACCGAGGTGTACTCCAACACCGGCGGCCAGTCCTCCAAGGCTACCCCCACCGGCTCTGTGGCCAAGTTTGCCGCCGCCGGTAAGCGCACCAAGAAGAAGGACCTGGGCATGATGGCCATGAGCTATGGCTATGTGTACGTGGCCAAGGTGTGCATGGGTGCGGATAAGAACCAGCTGGTCAAGGCCCTCACCGAGGCGGAAGCCTATCCCGGCCCCTCCCTGATCATCGCCTACGCCCCCTGCATCAACCACGGCATCAACATGAGTAAGAGCCAGGAAGAGGCCAAGAAGGCCGTAGAAGCCGGCTATTGGCCCCTGTACCGGTACAATCCCCAGCTGGCCGACGAGGGTAAGAACCCCTTCATCCTGGACAGCAAGCCCGCTAAGTCCTCCTATAAGGACTTCATCATGGGCGAGGTCCGCTACGCTTCCCTGGCCAAGCTCTTCCCGGATGTGGCTACCCAGCTCTTTGACCGGGCCGAGGCCGAGGCCAAGGATAAGTACGACTACTACCAGAAGCTCAGCCAGATGGATTGATCCCTCAGTGCTACGCGGTGCTACGCGCACGGCGGTGCTACGCGCACGGCGGTGCTACGCGCACGGCGATCGTCGCGCACAAGCGGGCGAGGGCGGCCTACGGCGGCAGCCCGCGGCAGGCGGATGAAGCCGCCGCTGCCCGTAGGGCATGGGCAGCGGCTTTGCCCAAGGGGTGGA
>UQRU01000114.1 GCA_900543475.1 uncultured Eubacteriales bacterium | reverse complement strand
GGGGGCGCGGCTGTGCTCCCCGCGCCGGCCGGGGCCGTGGCTCCAAAACCCCCCCCCCCCCCCCCCCCCCGGGCCTACGGCCAGCCACGGGAGCACGCCGTCCAAAAACCATCGCATGGCGGGGCGAAAAGGGAAAAGGGATTCCGGCCAGGGCTTGGGGCGTGTATACTATGAGGAAAAGGGATAGGCAGGGAGAAAAAGGAGGGAAGGACGTTGGCCTTTACTTGGACACAGGAGCGGATCCGATGGTATTTGGCCGCCAGCGAACGGACGGATTTCCATACCCGGCTGGCGGATTATATTCGGCCCTATGTAAGGCCGGAGGATCATCTGTGCGATCTGGGCTGCGGGTTGGGAAGGGTGTCCCTCATTTTGGCCAAAGAGGTGGCCCGCGTCACCTGCGTGGATACGGACCCCCGGGTGCTGGCGGTGGTGGAAAGGGATGCGGCCAGGCTGGGGATGGGCAATCTGGTCACCTGCGCCTGCGAAGCGGCAGAGCTGCAAGAAAGCTTCGACGTGGGGCTCATGGTGTATTTCGGCACGCCCTTTTCCCTGATGGAAGCCTGCCTGAAAAAGACCCGGCGCGTGCTTCTTCGGGTGATGGATCGACCGGGCGGGGACCGACCGTTACAGCGCCGGGCCAGGGAGACCCCAGAGGCGGTTTGCCAGGCCCTGGAAACAAAGGGTTACGCTGTTACGCCTATCCAAGGGACCCTTGGGTTCCATCAGCCCCTGCGGAGCCGGGAGGAAGGGGCGGCTTTTTTAGCTTGCAGCTATCCCCAGGCAACGTCCCAGGAAATTCAAACCGTGCTGCGGGAGAGGCTGGAGGAGACCGGGGATGGGGAATTTCCCTACCGCTTGCCAAAAGTGCGCCCCATTACGCTGCTGGTGGTACCCGTTCCCCCAAATGGCCATATGCAGGGAAAGCCTTAGCTTTATCATGACAAGGAAAGGGGAATTTGGTATAATCGAGCCATGCAGATGATCATTTCTCCAGCAAAAAAGATGCGGGTGGATCAGGAATACCTGGCCTATCAGGATTTGCCCCGCTTCCTGAAGGAAGCGGAGCGTTTGATGGGGCAGCTGCGGCAGATGGATGCAAGCGCCCTGCAAACCCTGTGGAGGTGCAACGACGCCCTGGCCCGGGAAAACATCCAACGGTTACAGCGCATGGAATTATATCATGACTTGACCCCTGCCATATTGGCCTATGACGGGATCCAATACCGGTATCTGGCGCCCAACGTATTGGAGGAAGGGGCGCTGGCCTATTTGCAGGCCCATTTGCGGATCCTGTCGGGGTTTTACGGGTTGCTGCGGCCCCTAGATGGCGTGACCCCCTACCGGCTGGAAATGCAAGCCAAGTTAGCCGTGGGGGAGGCCCGGGATCTATACGCCTTCTGGGGCGAAAAACTGGGAGCCGCTCTGGGGGCGGAGACGGATCAGGTGCTGAATCTGGCCTCCCGGGAGTATAGCCGGGCGGTGTTGCCCCATTTGCCCAGGCATGTGGCCTGGGTGGAATGCGTGTTTGGCCAGGTGATCGACGGCAAGGTGGTGGAAAAAGGCACTTTGTGCAAGATGGCCCGGGGCAGCATGGCGCGCTGGCTGGCCCAGACCCAGGCGCAGGACCTGGAGGCGGCCAAGGGCTTTTGCCAGCTGGGCTATGCCTATGATCCCGACCGGTCCACGGAAAAGACGTATGTATTTATAAAAGGAGGAGAATCATGTTAGAAGTCGGAACCAAAGCCCCGGATTTCACCTTGCAGGATCAGCGGGGCGAGGCGGTGTCCCTATCGGATTTCCTGGGAAAAAAGGTCGTATTGTACTTTTATCCAAAGGACAATACCCCCGGCTGTACCCGCCAGGCTTGCGCCTTTGGGGCCAATTATGCCGGGTTCCAGTCGTTGAACGCCGTGGTGATCGGCGTCAGCAAGGACAGCGTGGCTTCCCATGTGAAATTCGCGGAGAAATATAACCTGCCTTTTATCCTGCTGGCAGACCCGGAGCGCAAGGCCATTGAAGCTTACGGCGTGTGGCAGGAGAAAAAGCTCTACGGCAAAACCAGCATGGGGGTGGTGCGCTCTACTTATATCATTGACGAGGAGGGTATGGTGGAAAAGGTGCTGCCAAAGGTCAAGCCCGATACCAATGCGGAGGAGATCTTGGCCTATCTCCAGGGATGAGCCTTCCTGGTTAGCGACAGGTTCTTTTGGGTTTACCCTTTTCCGTTGCGTGCATCCGGCGGCGCGGGGGGGGGCGGCGGCTGGGCGCAAAGCGCCCGGAAAGCCAGGTGCCGGGGCCAAAGGCCCCGACCCCTGGCTTTTGTTTGGCAGGCCCGGGGGCCAACGGCCCCCGGGCCGCCAAACGCCGCCGCCCCCCCCGCGCCGCCGGATGCCCTCCGCCCCCTCGGGGGGAAAACGCCCGCCCTGCGTTTCGGTCTCCAGGCCCCTCAGGAAGGGAAAATGAAAAAAGGGAAAAAAACCATTGACAAAATCGCTCTACCACTTTATAATGCTAAAGTAATAAAGCGACAGAGCGAGCGGGTTTCGGCAAGCAACCGGCCGGCCGCCAGAGCAGGAGGGCATCAACATGAAAAACACCAATCTCGTCAAGGCGATCCTCGTGGTAACCGCGCTGGTAAGCGTATGCGCGTTGACAGCCTGTTCGGCCCTGGGGCAGGCCCAGCCCATTGCCGGCACCCAGAGCGGCGTGCTGGCGGCGGAGGCGGCGGTGCGCAGTGCGGGCGGCCTACAGACCCCGGCGGGGACTCAGGCGCCCGGGGCCAACCGGCTGGAGCAGATCCAAGCCCGGGGGTATATCGAGGTGGCTACGGAACCCTATTTTGCACCCTGCGAGTTTATCGACCCTGCCAAGGAGGGGGACGAAAAATATGTGGGCGCGGACATTGAGTTGGCCAAGCTGATCGCCGAGACCTTGGGGGTGGAGTGCCGGATCGTACCTTTGGAGTTCACGGCGGTATTGAGCAGCGTCACCGAGGGGAAATACGACATGGCGATTTCCGCCCTGGCCTATACCCCTGCCCGGGCCGAGGCCATGGATATGTCCAAAGGCTACTACTACAGCCAGGAGGAGATCCAATACGGCCTGCTGGTGCGCACCGAGGATCTTGGGGCCATCGGGGACGCGGACGACCTGGCGGATCAGACGGTGGTGGTGCAAAGCGGCTCTCTGCAGGAACTTTTCGCCTTTGAGCAGGTCCCTGCCTACAAGGAGCTCAAGCGGGTATCCGCCACCACGGACGGCTTCCTGATGGTGCAGGAAAACAAAGCGGATGCATGCATTACCGCCATCGCCACGGCGGAGCTGTATCTGGAGGCCAATCCAGAATGCGGCATGGCCATTGTGCCGGACTTCGCCTTTGTGGTGGACGAGGAGACCCAAGGCGCCCGCATCGGCGTGCCCAAAGGGGAGACCGAGCTGCTGGAGGTGATCAACCAGGTGGTGGACCAGGTGGTAGAGGACGGCACCTACATGGAATGGTATAACGAATATTCCGAATACGCTGCCAGCTTGGGCATCAACTAAACGACAGCATATCCACGTATTATAGGCCGGGCGCAAAGGGCGGTCAAAGCCGCCCCGGCAAGCCCGGCTTCTCATTTGAAGGGGCCGCCGGCCCGGACCATGCCGGCGAATTTCAATAGGGGGCGATGGAGCTATGATGGATACCATCATCAAAATACTGGAGCGATACGGTACAGTTTATATGCAGGGCTTGGCGGGCACCCTGTGGCTGGCAGCCATCACCGTGGTGCTGGGCACGGCGGTGGGCACCCTGCTGGCGGTGCTGCGGCTGTCCCGGGTGCGGGTCTTTCAATGGTTCGTCAAGGCCTATGTGTGGGTTTTGCGGGGTACGCCCATCCTATTGCAGTTGTATTTCTTCTGGATCTTTTTGCCCAAGGTGATGCCCTTCTCCCTTTCGGATACGGCCTGCATCATCGTGGCCCTGATCATCAACGCCAGTTCCTATGTGGCGGAGATCATCCGGGCGGGCATCCAGGCGGTGGATAAGGGCCAAACCGAGGCGGCCCGCAGCCTGGGCCTTACCGCGGGCCACACCATGGCCAAGGTGGTGCTGCCCCAGGCGGTGAAGAACATCCTGCCTGCCCTGGGAAACGAATTCATCAATATGATCAAGCAGGTGTCCCTGGCTTCGGTGTTCTTTATCAACGAGCTGACCACCTCCTACCGCACGGTGTTGGCGGCCACCTATCGCCCCATTGAAGCCATCGTGATCGCGGGCATGATCTATCTGCTGGTGACCACGGTGCTCTCCCAAATCGTAGAATTGGCCGAATGGAGGATGCGCAAAAATGAACGGTGCTGAAAAGGGAATGCCCATCCTACAGGTGGAGGGCCTGAAAAAGAGCTTTGGCAAGCTGGAGGTGCTACGGGGCATCGACGAGCAGATCCGGGAAGGGGAGGCGGTATCCATCATCGGCCCCAGCGGCGGGGGAAAGAGCACCTTTCTACGGTGCCTGAACCTGTTGGAAACTCCCACGGCGGGGAACATATACTTCCGGGGCGTCAACGTGATGGATAAGCGGAACAACATCGACCGATACCGGCAAAAGATCGGCATGGTGTTTCAGAATTTCAACGTATTCCCCCACATGACCGCCCTGGAAAACATCACCCTGGCCCCCATGCTGGAAAAGAAGCTCCCCAAGGCGGAGGCGGAGGAAAAGGCCTGCGCCCTGCTGGAGCGGGTGGGTTTGCTGGATAAGCGGGACGTACACCCGGTAAAGCTGTCCGGCGGCCAGAAGCAACGGCTGGCTATCGTACGGGCCCTGGCCATGGAGCCGGAGATTTTGCTGTTCGACGAGCCCACCTCCGCCCTGGACCCGGAGATGGTAAAAGAGGTGCTCAACGTGATACAGGACCTGGTCAGCTCCGGCATGACCACGGTGATCGTCACCCACGAGATGGGCTTTGCCCGGGAGGTAAGCGACCGGGTGCTGTTTATCGACGGGGGGCTGGTACAGGAATCCGGTACGCCGGAAGCCCTATTCACACAACCCCAGAACCCCAGGACCCGGGAATTTTTAAGCAAAGTACTATAATAACAAGTCGCCAGAAAAAGGAGTTTCGCCATGACAGACCGGGAATGGATCCAACAGTCGGTTGAGAAAAACGCGGATATGCTGATCAAGGTCAGCGACGCCATTTGGGAATATGCGGAGCTGCCCTTCCAGGAGACCCGCTCCGCGGCCTTGCTAATGCAGCGCCTACAGGAGAGGGGCTTTGCTGTAAAAAGCGGCCTGGCAGGCATCCCCACCTGTTTTACCGGCGCCTATACGGCCGGAAGCGGCGGGCCGGTGGTGGGCTTCCTGGGAGAATACGACGCCCTGTCCGGCTTGAGCCAGGCCCCGGGGCAACCCGTCAAAGCCCCCGTGACCCCGGGTGGCAACGGCCATGGCTGCGGCCACTGCGCCCTGGGGGCCGGCGCCCTGGGGGCGGCCATCGCCCTGAAGGACTATCTGGACGCCACCGGCAAAAGCGGCACGGTGATCTACTTTGGCTGCCCGGCGGAGGAAGGGGCGGGCTCCAAGCAGTTTATGGCCCGGGCCGGCCTGTTCGACGGGGTGGATTTCGTTTATACCTGGCACCCCTCCACCGCCAACAGCGTGGAGGCAGTCCACTATAACGCCATCATGGGCGCCAATTTCCGCTTCTACGGCCTGACCTCCCATGCAGGCTCCACCCCCTATCTGGGCCGCAGCGCCTTGGACGCTTGCGAGCTGATGAGCGTGGGCTGCAACTATTTGCGGGAGCATGTGATCCCGGAGGCCCGCATCCATTACGCCTACATCGATGCAGGCGGAACCGCCCCCAACGTGGTGCAGGACCGGGCGGTGGTGCGCTATGAGGTGCGGGCGCCCTATGTATCCCAGGTGAAGGAGCTGTTTGCCCGGGTGGAGCGGGTGGCCCAAGGGGCGGCTATGATGACGGATACCCGGGTGGAATGCGAACTGGCCATGGCCTTTACCGAATACCTGCCTAACCAGGCCCTGGCCCAGGTGGCTAACCAATGCATGGAGGAGATCGGCGCGCCCCCTTGGGACGAGGCGGATTATCGCCTGGCAAAGGGCTTCCTGGACACCTACAACCCGGAGGTGCAAGCCAACATCCGCTCTGAAATCGCCCGGATCTACGGGGAGGACCGGGTGGAGGCGATCCTGGCCAAGCCCCTGGATAGCCAGATCCATCCCTTTGCCCCCCAAAATATGCGCCTGGTGGCAGGCTCCACGGACGTGGGGGACGTGGGCTATGCGGTCCCCACCCTGAACATCAACGTGGCCACCTGCTGCGTGGGCAATGTGGGCCACACCTGGCAGATGACCGCCCAATCTTGTAGCCCTCTGGCCCATAAGGGCCTGTTGACCGCCGCTAAGATCCTGGCTCTATCCGCCGTGCGCACCATGGAGCGGCCCGATGTGATGGCTGCGGCCAAGGCGGAGGTGGTCAAGCGCAACGGCGGCAAGTATGTTTGCCCCTTGCCGGATTCCGTAGAGCCCCCCATCGATACTTATTGAGCCGCTCTCTTGCGGAAAAAAAGGCCCTGTTCCCAGCGGGAACAGGGCCTTTTTGGCTGTCGAAAAAGTGGCTTGCGCCACTTTTTCGAGGTTTTCATAGCTCCCTTGCGCCTACGGCGCGGCCAGG
>UQRU01000113.1 GCA_900543475.1 uncultured Eubacteriales bacterium | reverse complement strand
CCGGGGCTTGCCCCATGGCCGGCGGGTTTTTTCCCACTTCTTTTGGGTGTGGTGGGGGGGGGGGGGGGGGGGGTTTTGGGGGGGGGGGGGGGGGGGGGCGGTTTTCCCCGGCCGGGCTGTGCCCGGCCGGGGAAAACGAAGGCGCCGGCGGCGCAGCCGCCGGCGCCACGGCGCGCTTTGCGCGCCCGCCGCCCCCGCCCCGCGGCCCTGGCGCCCACAGCCGCAGCCTGGCGCCAGAAAGGCGACCCTTTGCTGCCTACCGGTTATCCACCTTTTCCGGATAGAGGTCGTGCTGGGTCAGCCGCTGGAAAGCTACGGCCTCCCAAGGGGTGCCGGGCTTGCCGTAGTTGCAGTAGGGGTCGATGGAAATGCCGCCCCTAGGGGTGAATTTGCCCCAAACCTCGATGTATTTGGGGTCCATGAGGCGGATGAGATCCTTCATGATGATGTTCATGCAGTCCTCGTGGAAATCCCCGTGGTTGCGAAAGCTGAACAGGTACAGCTTGAGGGACTTGCTCTCCACCATGCGGGGGCCGGGCACATAGGATATATAGATGGTGGCAAAATCCGGCTGGCCGGTGATAGGGCAGAGGCTGGTGAACTCCGGGCAGTTGAACTTGACGAAATAGTCGTTGTCCGGGTGCTTGTTGGGGAAGGTTTCCAGCACCTCGGGGGCATAGTCCATAGAATAGGAAGTTTTTCCGTTCCCCAACAGGGAAACGGTGCCGAATTCCTCCTGACTGCGTTGGCTCATGCTTGTCTCCTTTCTTTGCCTGGGGCGGCCCAGACCCGCTTGCACAGATGGATCAGGCCCACCCCGCAGATGGCAGGTACGATCTGGCCGATAACAAGGCTCAGGGCCAGGGGCCAGTAGGGCAGCTCCAACAGATAGGAGAGCCAAATGGGAACCCCCAGGCCCGGGACCAACAGGATGGGCAGGGCGCAAAGCCATAGAGGCAAGTTTGCCCGGCGGATCAGCACCTCCAGCCCTGTGGTGGCAAGCCCCGCTGCGAAGCCTCCCACCAGATCCAGTATGCCCAATCCCCCGAAGATATTGCCAATGGCGTTGGCAAGCCCCAGGGGCACGACCAGGAACGGAAACAGATACGCCAGCGCATACAGGCTCGTTGCGATGCGGATTTGGTACGCGCCAAAGGAAAAGCTTTGCGTCAGGTACAGAACGGTCACATACAGGGCGATCATCAGCCCCGAAAAAGTCAGCTTCTGAACATGGGACAAGGGTTTTTCCATCTGTTTTCACCTCCTAATGATAAAGGCCACGCCGCCATTATGGCGGCCGCCTTCTGACAATGATTGAACGTCGCGGCATGGCGATCTGTTCCAGGGCGGCAGAGGCCGCCCCATTGTCCCTAGTTTTGTTTTCGGACAGGATGGTTGCGAACTGTCCTCATTAGGCATACAAGAGGCATTATACGCCCTCCCAGGGGAAAAGGCAATACCTCCCTGCCGGCCTTCCGGGTCCTTTGGGAAGGCGGGAAAACCGGGGGAGGCGGCCTAAAAGCCGTCTCGAAAAGTTCACGGAAAAGCACAAGTTTGCATGAAAAATTGCGTTGCAAAAGGCTGCGGGTTGTGATAATCTATACTTCGTATGACGGTACACCATATAATTGGGCCGGGTTCCGGCTTTTGCCAGGCGCGGCCAGGGATTGGGTGTGGCCCAGTATAGAAAGAAAACGCGTAAGGTTCGGAGGTTAAAATGGCAACTATGGAAAAACTCGAAGGCAGCAAAGTCAAGCTGACCATCGAGGTATCGGCGGAACAATTCGAAGCGGCGACCCAGAAGGCCTATCAAAAGGCGGGCAAACGGTTTAACGTGCCCGGCTTCCGTAAGGGCAAAGCCCCCCGGAAGGTGATCGAGAATATGTACGGCCCCCTGGCGTTTTTTGACGACGCCTTCGATATCGTGTATCCCGAGGCTTACCAGGCTGCCATTGCGGAACAGGGCGTGGAGCCTGTGGACAGGCCCGACGTGTCCATCGAGACCCTTCCGGAAGGGGAAACCCCATTGGTATTCAGCCTGGTGGTGGCGGTAAAGCCCGAGGTGGAGCTGGGCGCGTACAAGGGTATAGAAGTAGAGAAGCGTGCGTATAATGTTACGGACGACGAGGTGGACGCTGCCATTGCCCAGCTGCAGGAAGGCGTGGCCCGGATGGTGGATGTGGACCGGCCTGTGGAAAACGGCGATACGGTAAACCTGGACTATTCCGGCAGCGTAGATGGGGTCAAGTTTGACGGCGGCACCGCCCAGGGCCAGACCCTTACCATTGGCAGCGGCCAATTCATTCCCGGTTTTGAGGAGCAGATGGTGGGTATGGCCGTTGGCGAGGAGAAGGACATCGAGGTCACCTTCCCCGAAGAATACCATGCGGAAAATCTAGCTGGGAAAAAGGCAGTGTTTGCCGTAAAGGTGAATGGTATCCAGGTCAAGGAGCTGCCCACCCTGGACGATGAATTTGCCAAAGACGTATCCGAGTATGATACCCTGGAAGCCCTGCGGGATGCCAAGCGGCAAGAGCTGCTGGAGCAAGCTGAGAAGAACGCCAAGATCCAGAAGGAAAACGATGTGGTGCGCAAGGCCGTGGAAAACGCCACTGTGGAAGTCCCGGACGCCATGGTGGAGCGGCAGATCGATTCCTTCCTGCAGGATATGGGATACCGGCTGCAAATGCAAGGCATTTCCTTGGAAGATTATCTGAAATACACCAATACCGAGATTTCGGCACTGCGGGATCAGTATCGGGCCGACGCTGCATTGCGGGTCAAGAGCCAGCTGGTGCTGGAAGCCATCAGCAAAGCGGAAGCCATCGAGGCCACCCCGGAAGAGATCGGCGACAAGGTGGCGGAATACGCCAAGCAGTTTGGCGATATGACGGTGGAGGACTTTGAGAAGAATCTCCAGGCGGATGACCGGCAGTATTTTGCCGACCAGGTGGTAGTAGAAAAGACCCTGGCCTTGCTGGTAGAAAATGCCAAAGAAGTGGCGCCAAAGAAGAAGGCGACCCGGAAAAAGAAGGCTGCGGCCGAGGCCGAAGCCCCTGCGGAACAGGAAGCCCCAGCGGCGGAACCGCAGGAATAACCCAGCGGCAGGATAGGCCTGCCGCAAGCAAAAAGGAGGTACATATATGGCCGGATTGATACCCATGGTGGTAGAACAAACCAACCGTGGCGAACGCTCTTATGATATTTATTCCCGCCTGCTCAAGGATCGGATCATTTTCCTGGGGGGCGAGATCGATGATGATACCGCCAATTTGGTGGTGGCCCAGTTGATCTTCTTGGAAGCGGACGATCCGGACAAGGACATCAGCCTTTACATCAATAGCCCTGGCGGGTCCGTAACAGCGGGAATGGCCATTTACGATACCATGCAGTATATCAAGTGCGATGTAAGCACCATCTGCGTGGGCATGGCGGCCAGCATGGGCGCGTTTCTGCTGGCGGCAGGCGCCAAAGGCAAGCGGAAGGCCCTGCCCAATTGCGAGGTCATGATCCATCAACCCCTGGGCGGCGCCCGGGGCCAGGCTACCGATGTAGCCATTCAGGCGGAACAGCTGATCAAGATCAAGAATAAGATGAACCAGATCCTGGCCCAACGTACCGGGCAACCGGTGGAGCGGGTAGCCCAGGATACGGAACGGGATAACTACATGGACGCGGCCGCTGCATTGCAATATGGCCTGGTGGATGAGATCATTCCCCCAAGGAGGTAACGGATGACGATTTTTGAGGATAACGGCTCTGTACGTTGTTCCTTCTGTGGAAAATCCCAGGATGAGGTACGCCGGGTCATTGCGGGCCCGGGGGTCTACATCTGCGATGAGTGCATCGAGCTGTGCCAGGAAATCATTGACGACGATTATCTCAAGGCCGACGGCGAGGCAGAGCTGAAGGACATCCCCAAGCCCCAGGAGATCGCCAAGACCCTGGATCAATACGTGGTGGGGCAAGATATGGCCAAACGGGCTTTGTCCGTTGCTGTGTACAATCACTATAAGCGCATCACCGCAGGCAAACAGGCCGGGGATGTGGAGCTGCAAAAGAGCAACATCATCATGCTGGGGCCCACCGGCTGCGGTAAGACCATGCTGGCCCAAACCCTGGCAAAAATTTTGGACGTTCCCTTTGCCGTGGCGGACGCCACTTCCTTGACGGAGGCGGGCTATGTGGGCGAGGATGTGGAAAACATCCTGCTCAAGCTCATCCAGGCGGCGGATTTCAACGTGCAGCGGGCGGAAAAGGGCATCGTATACATCGACGAGATCGATAAGATCGCCCGCAAAAGCGAAAACCCCTCCATCACCCGGGATGTGTCCGGCGAGGGCGTACAGCAGGCCCTGCTGAAGATCCTGGAAGGCACCGTTGCCAATGTGCCGCCCCAGGGCGGCCGCAAGCACCCCCAGCAGGAGTGCATCCAGATCGATACCACCAATATCCTGTTCATCTGTGGCGGCGCCTTTGCCGGCATCGAGGATATCATCTCCAAGCGCACCGGCAAAAAGCTCATGGGCTTTGGCGCGGACGTGCAGAGCCAGGAGAAAAAGGATATCGGCGAGATCCTCAAGGGCATTTTGCCCGAAGACCTGCTAAAATTCGGCCTGATTCCCGAGTTTGTAGGCCGTATGCCGGTGATCGTCACCCTGCATCAGCTGGATGAGGCGGCTTTGATCGATATCCTGACCCAGCCCAAGAACGCCCTGACCCGGCAGTACAAATATCTGTTTGAATTGGATGGGGTGGAGCTCACCTTCGACCAGGATGCCCTGGTGGCGGTGGCCCATAAGGCCATCGAGCGTAAAACAGGCGCTCGCGGCCTAAGGGCCATCTTGGAAGACGTGATGTTGGAGATCATGTTCGATATCCCCAGCCGCAACGACATTAAGAGCTGCGAGATCACCAAGGATGTGATCGAGAAAAAAGCAGCCCCTAAATTCCAATACCGGGAGGAAGCCCCCAGGCTGGAGGCCCCCCGCCGCGAAAGTGACGCATGCTAGAAGACGGAAGGCAAACGTTCATATGTACGGTTCGGTTCGGCAGGGTTGACTAAACCTTGCCGAACATTTTTTTACAGGATTCGCTAAAAGATTTTACGGAGGTACCCTATGGAAAAAGACGTGGTCATCGTAGGCGCAGGGCCTGCGGGTATTTTTACCGCATTGGAGATGCTGCGAAAGGGCAGCAAGCAAAGCATTTTGCTCATCGAAAAAGGGCAGCCGGTGGAAAAACGCCATTGCCCCAAGGCCCAGATCGGGCACTGTGTAAATTGCAAACCTTACTGTCACATTACCACGGGCTTTTCCGGCGCGGGGGCGTTTTCCGATGGAAAGCTCTCCCTCAGCTATGAGGTGGGCGGCGATCTGCCTACCCTTATTGGGGAAACCTTGGCCCAGGATACCATCGACTATACGGATAAGATCTACCTGGAGTTTGGGGCGTCCACCCAAGTGGAGGGCATTTCCAATACCCCGGAGGTAAAGGCCATTCGCAAGCGGGCCATTCAGGCGGGGTTAAAGCTGGTGGATTGTCCCATCCGGCATTTGGGAACCGAAAAGGCCCAGGATATTTATCTGGCCATTGAGCGGCATTTGCAGGAGCGGGGCGTAGAAATGCGCTTTGGCTGCGAATGCACCAACCTGGTGTTGGAGGGGGATGTATGCAAAGGGGTATGCATCCAGGAGAACGGCAAGGAGGAAACCGTCATGGCCAAGCGGGTGGTGGTAGCCACTGGCCGCCGTGGGGCGGATTGGCTGGAAAAGCTTTGTGCCGCCCACGGCATTGCCCACCAGCCCGGCACGGTGGACATCGGCGTGCGGGTGGAGGTACGCAACGAGGTGATGGAGCGGGTCAACGAGGTGCTCTATGAATCCAAGCTCATCGGTTACCCGCCGCCCTTCAAAAACAAGGTGCGTACCTTCTGCCAGAACCCAGGCGGCTTTGTGAGCCAGGAGAATTACGACAACGACCTGGCGGTGGTCAATGGCCATTCCTATAAAGAGCTGAAGAGCCAAAATACCAACGTGGCCATCCTGTGTTCCCACAACTTCAGCGTCCCCTTCAACCAGCCCATTGCCTATGCCCAGAAGGTAGGGGAGCTGACCAATATGCTGGGGGCCGGCCATATCCTGGTGCAGCGGTTTGGGGATATCCTGGATGGCAAGCGCACCTGGCCAAAAGAGCTGTCCCACGCCAATGTGCGGCCCACGCTGCCGGATGCAGAGGCAGGGGATATTACCGCAGCCATGCCATATCGGGCGATGATCAACATCATCAACTTCATCAAGGCCATGGATCATGTGGTGCCTGGGTTTGCGGCGGAGGAGACCCTGCTCTATTCCCCAGAGCTGAAATTCTATAGCAACCGGGTCAAGATGGATGAAGCCTTGAATACCAACATTCAGGGGTTACACTGCCTGGGAGATTCCAGCGGTTGGACCCGGGGCCTGATGATGGCCTCTGTGATGGGGGTGCTCATGGGCCGCCGTATCGCAGAGGAAGGATAAGCCGTTTCCTGTTAGGGGAGAGCGCTTCCCAGGTTGGATGCTGCGCCCTATCCACTTTTGGCTTTGCAGACGTTTTGTAGGGCCATGGCGGCGGGAGGGAAAGCACCCAGCTGCGGGGGAGGGATATATAATAAAAGAATGAACATCTGCTGGCGGCTGCAACCAATGGGTTGCAGCCGCAGCTTGTCGAGAAACCCCTGGGGGCTCGGGGGCCGCAGCCCCCGGAGGCTATAATCGGATTTGGCGACAAGCGCGTCAAAACCCCAAAAAGCCATT
>UQRU01000112.1 GCA_900543475.1 uncultured Eubacteriales bacterium | reverse complement strand
TTGCTGAAGTACACTACCGCCGCGATCACGATCACCACCAGCACGATGATGCCGATCACCGCACCGGAGCTCATGCCAGTGCTCTCCGTGGCCGCAGGTTCTGCGGGCGCTTCTTCAGCTGGCGCTTCCGTGGCCGCGGGGGCCTCTTCTGCCGGCGCTTCCTCTGCGGGGGCTTCCTCAGCAGCGGTGCCCTTGCCCAGCTTCTCCAGGTCGCGCAGGGAGGTGCCGCCGAAGTCTACCGCCTCCAGCCACTCCGTGGGATAGCCCAAGGTGGTCTGGGAACCATCTTCGTTGATCATGTAGCCGTCCGCATACCGGCCCACCAGGTGCCAGGCGAAATCCCACCAGCCTTCAAAGACGGTGTCCATGCATTCGCCGGTGTACTCGGTCAGGTAAGCGACCGCCTTTTCGGGGCTCTCTTCATACAGCTTGACAGCCTCGGCCTCGATGGCCTCCTGGTTGGCGAAGAACTCGTCCTCAAAGGTAGCCTTCTTGGCCCGGATCTCCTCATACATGGCGTCCCAACGCAGGTTGGCCCAGTTGTTCACGAAGTTGAATGCCCAGAAAGCGGAATCCGGATCGAACACATGGCGTTCGCCGCTGGACCATTCCTCGGGGATCTCGGTGACGCCGCAGTAAATGGGCACGTAAACGGTGGTATCCGGGGAATCCTCGCCAAACCACAGCACGCCGCCAACGGGATCGGGCAGCCAGCTACGGCTCTGGGAAACGAAGCTGTAGGAGCAGCGGTAGGAAGCGATGCAGCGCTCCCAATCCTGGGCTTCGGTGCCCTCGGGCTTCTGGTCGGTATTCAGCGCCCAACGGGTGGGGTTGCCGAAGGGACCGGCAGCCAGGCCCTGGGTCAGATCATACTCGGTGCCTTCCAGATGGTCGCTAAAAATGTTCATCACGTCCTGGATGGAGACCTTCTCATCGGGCTTGATGGAGAAAGGATAGGCCTCGGTATCGTCCTTGAGCTCAAATTCCTGGGAGGGGGCCAGCAAGCTGAAGGCCCGCCACTCGCGGCGGCTCTGATAGAAGGGATAGCCATAGGGATCCGGATTGAAGATCTTCTCGAAGTTGAAGTCCTCGCCCTCAGACCACCAGCCCATCTGCTGGGGCAGCACGGTCAAATCGGTGGACCACATGAAGTTTTCGGTATCGTTGAAGTCCACTACGCCGATGCGGGCGCGGTTGGCGCCAACGAACACTTCGTCGTCGGGTACCCGCTGGGCCACCCAGTGGGCGCCTACGGCGCCGCTATCCGCCGTCCACAGCATGCCGGGGCCGCATACCTCGAATACCCACAGCTCGTTCTCATCGCCCACCACCAGGGTCTCGCCGCCATCGCCGTAACCATACTGCTCAGCCATGGCGCCCATCACCTGGATGGCTTCCCGGGCGGTAGCCGCGCGGGCCAGGCCCAGCTCTTCCAGGTTGGCGATCATGAGCATTCCGTCGCCATTATAGACCTCGTCCCGGCCGCTCCAGGTGAATTCACCCATCATGACCTGTTGGTCGTTCATGAAGGGATAACCCACATGGAAATAGGTATAGGTCTTTTCAGCCTGGGGGATCTCGCCCACTTTTACAGGCTCCCGGTCAGGACGGGTGGCAACGCAGGGGTCCTTGTAAATATCCACCATCTCGCCTTCGGCATGGGTGCCGCCGGGGATGATGACGATCCGCTGGTCATACCAGCCGTCGCAGGTATGGGAGACCATGACGGAACCATCGACAGACGCGTCCTTACCTACGCCCAAGGGCGTACATGCCAGCGCAGTTGCCGCAAAAAAAAGAACCGCTAACATGGCAATGAGAGCAATGCTCCAGAATCCAATACGTTTCATTACTTACATCTCCATTATTTAAGTTGATTTTACAGAGTGTCCAGAGTCGATCTACGCCTTTGCTATTTGGAAAGGCATCCCCCCTTATATGTGCATGATATCTTGCCATAATTTGCCATAAATAATGCCAACTGCTTCACAATTATGACATATTATTATTTTATCATTCTTTAAATAATTGTCAACATGAATAAAAATTAGCTATTATTTCATTTATACAATGTGCAGGGAATACATGGAAACGGATAATTCTTATAATTCGCTTTGATCTAAAAGATTTGGTATAAGTAAGAATTATATTATTCAAACGAACAGCGTCCCGCAAAATTGGCCGTTTGTGGGACGCCCTTTCATCGTATTCCCCTTGTCCGCTGCCTGCGCGAATTGAAAAAGCGTTAGGAAGCCGGCGGCCTATGCAACGTCCGCCCGGCCCGCCGGATCCCGTACGCCAGCCCGCACAGGGCCGCCATGCCGCCGAGGGCCACCGGCCAGGCGTAGACGGTCTCGTAATACACGGCGCTGGTCCCGGGCTGGGGCAGCTGGGGCGGGTCGAAGGAGAGGCCATAATCCGCCACCAGTTTTTTGATATTTAGCAGGTTGATCACCGGAAGGCCGGCGGCGCTATAGCGCTCCACCAAGCCGCTGTAGGGCAGCACCCGGTGGTTCCAGCGGGGGGAGATCAGGCCCTGGCCCAGGGAGGTCGCCCCCTCCGTAAGGCCCAGGGAGGTGGTGTTCCCCCCCACGGCGATAAAGGCCTGTATGGGGCCGTTGGCTTCATAGAGGGCTATGCGGGCTTCTATGTTGGCGGTATAATCCGGCTCGTAAAACAGGGGGATGGGCAGTTCCGCTTCCAGCCGTTCCAAAACGGTTTCCAGCATATCCGGGTTCATTTCCAGGCCCACGTCGTAGTCCCCCCCGATGGAATAGCAAATGGGCGGGCTTTTTAGATATCCGTCCTCGTACAGCATCCAGGCCATTTCTGGGAAGGTTAGATCCGGGTTATTGGCCCCATAGACGGAGGAACCCATGGAAACGATATACACCACCTGGACCCCCATGGCGTCGCAGGCGGCCAAAACCGCCAGGTTCATGGCGGGAAAGGAGCCGGAAAACCCTGCGCCTACCGTATCCCCCGGCTGGACGCCGGCTTGATGCAGCAGCTTCACCGCCAGGGCGGCCATATCGCTGTTGGCGGTGGTGCGCTTGGCTCCGATTTCCCCCAGGGTGGTGGTAAGCAGGTTGAATTCCTCCCCGATCATGCCGGTTTGGTGGGTATCCTCCGGGCTCAGGGGGATGTCCCGCTCCGCCTTATAGCCCTTGACTGCGTCCATGCAAGCCTGCATCCGGCCTGCGGCTTCCAACTGCACCTGATAATAGGGGGTGGGCGCTGCACGGCCAGTAGCGGCAGTTGCGCCAACCGCCAATAGGGCCACGGCTGCACAAAGCCCCAGCAAACGGGTTTGCTTTTTGGTTATGCCCGGCGTTTGATACATGGCCGCCTCCTAAAACACGGGAATCCCGGCCAAGAACATGAATAAGGCCAAAAAACCCACCACCACCGTCAGGGCCAACAGGGTCTTGACCGGGCCCTGGCGAACAAACTGGTTGGCCATGATACCCGGCACCAGGTAACCGATAATGCCAGGATCATAGGGAAGCAGCAGCCCCAGCATCTGGCCTAATGCAAAGGAAACGAGGATCATGACCGCAAACTGCCGCCGGCCAAAAAGCAGCATATAGCGGGACAACAATTTAAACGCCCCCCAGGTCAGCAAGACGATCAGCAGCGTATAGGCGATGCGCAACGGGGTTTGCAGGCTTAGGGCAATATATCCTGCCACCACCAATCCTGCGGGAGAGACCCCGGTAAGTTCTGCAAACAAAAGGCTTAGGAGTACCCCCAGCACGATGATTTCATTATACATAAAGGACTGCCTCCTTTCGTACCCGATCCATCAACCCCATGCCTGGCCCTGCGATATTGCCTGCCGCCAGGACCAGATCCTCCGGCCCCAAGTCTGCAAAGGGGGCGTCGCTGGGCTTGTCCAGGGAACGTATGGGGATCGATAGATCTTGCAGGGCTCTGCGGGCAAAGCCGCGGGAACCGCCAAAAAGCCAGATCTCCCCTGGCGACAGATCCCGGGCCAAGGCGACCATATCCCGGGTGCGATAGCCTCGATCCTGCCGGTTATTGAGCAGCAATATCAGCCGCCGGCCTCCAAACCCATACCGCTCCACCACGCGGGTCAGGGCCAGCTTGGTGGAGACGGGATCGTTTACGGATAGGGCGTTGATAAATACCGCCCCTTGGGGGAACCGGTGGACGGATAGGGCAAAGGGGTCTGGAACAAAATCCGCCATACCCTGGCAAGCGGCTTCCCGGCTTACGCCCAGGGCTTGGCACACGGCCAAGGCCAGCCCCTGGTTTTCCGGGAAAAGGGACATATGCTCCAGCCCGGCCCCCTCCGTAAGCACGGCCCGGCTGCCTTGCGCCGCCGCATAGGCCTGGATCTGGGGGAAGAAGGCCGCATCCCCTGTAAAGACCTGGCCATGGGCCGGTATGGTGCCGCATAGGGCTTGGCATACCTGCGGGAGGGTGCTGCCCATTTCCGCCGCGTGATCCGGACGGACATTGGTGATAACGCCTATATCCGCCTGAAGCATAGCGTGTTGGGAATACCATTGCAAATAGGGGTCCAGCGCCATGCATTCGATGACCAGCACCTGGGCCTTTTGCTGGTAGGCCTGGCGCAGGATGTGGATCTGCTCTAGGATATTCGCGCTTCCCCACCGGCGGATGGGCCGCTCTACCCCGTCCACCCCGATGGTCATAGGCAAGGTGCCTGTGGTCTTGCAAAAGACTCGCAGCCCGCCCGCCCGCAAGCCCCCGTCGATGAGCCGGGTCACGGTGGATTTCCCCCGGGTTCCGTTTACATATATAATATGAGGGATTCCCCTCCGCCAACGGCCCACAGCCCTATGTTCCCACAGGAGATAGGCCAGATACATGCAGGTAAAAACCAGGATAATCATTCGCAACATCATAATATCACTTTATAGCACAAAATTGGTCTTATACAAAGCGCCGTATAGCAGGGCGGTTGCTTTCAAAAAAACAACATCTATATACGAATAAAAATTCACAATCTCCATTTTTAAAAAATATTTATAGCGTCCAGCATCGAAACGCCGGCAAAAATGATCCCAAAAGAACCTCCCTGGCCAGCCTGGGATGGGCCGAGTCTATTGTAGCAAGCCTGAAGGCAGATTGCAACATGCCCCCAGGGAACATATTTACCCCGTCCGGCATACCATAATCCCAGGGCGTATGCACAGGCGCATTTTCGCCTTTGTCCGGCCGGCCTCTCCCCGGCGGGGGCTGTGCCCTGGGGGTACGCTCTTCTTTACAGGAGGTGGGACATGGCTACCATAAGCTTATGCATGATCGTAAAAAACGAAGAAAAGGTGTTGGCCCGCTGCTTGGATAGCGTGAAGCCGGCGGTGGATGAGATCGTCATCCTGGATACCGGCAGTACGGACGCCACCAAAGACGTCGCCGCCCGCTATACGGACCGGATCTATGATTTCCCCTGGGTGGATGATTTTTCCGCCGCCCGCAATGCCAGCTTTGCCAAGGCCAGCATGACGTTTACCATGTGGCTGGATGCGGACGACGTGCTGCTGCCGGAAGATCTGGAGGCGTTGATCCAGCTAAAATCCCAGCTGGACACCCTGGATGCGGATGTGATCATGCTGCCCTATCATACGGGCGTTGATGAAACCGGCGCGCCGTCGTGCCGCTTTTTTCGGGAGCGGCTCCTGCGTACCGGCATCCCCCTTACATGGAAGGGCCGGGTACATGAGGCTATCCAACATCAAGGCCGCTCCCTTCGCCTGGAAAAGCCTGCGATAACCCACCGTTCCATTAAAACCGTTTATACGGACCGCAACCTAAGGATTTATCAAGCTCAGGCTGCCGCTGGCGAACCCTTCAGCCCCCGGGACAGCTTCTACTATGGCAGGGAATTATATTATCACAAGCGCTACCAGGAGGCCATTAAGGTGCTGGAGGATTTTTTGCGCAGCGGCCGGGGGTGGGTGGAAAACAACGTGGAAGCCTGCAAGATCCTTTCCTATTGTTATGAGGGGCTGGAAGACGATATGGGCGCCTTTGGCGCCTTGACGTCGTCCTTTTTCTTCACGCCCCCCCGGGCGGAGCTCTGCTGTGAACTGGGCCGGCTTTTTATGAAGCTGCGCCTCTATCCCAACGCCATTTTCTGGTATGAGCTGGCCTTAACCTGCAGCCCGGCAGATCGGGAAGGCGCTTTTATGAACCGGGATTGTTACGGATACCTTCCCTGCATCCAGCTATGCGTGTGCTATGACGCATTGGGCGACCATAAAACCGCAGAAGCTTATAACCGCAGGGCGGGCGGCTACAAGTCCACCGCAGCTTATCAGCACAATTTGGCCTATTTTGCCGAACTGGCCCGGCACCAGGCAAAGTCTCCTTGCATATAATGCAGGGAGGTGGGGCGGATATGTGCCCCTCCATATCCCATTAGAAGGAGTACATGCACATGAATTTTAATTCTTGCAATAACAGACAACGGTGCTGTCCCCAGTGCGGGAAGCCCACATCATGCTGTTGCTGCTGCGTCGGCCCCACCGGTCCTACCGGCCCCACGGGCCCCATAGGGTTCCCAGGGGTCCCAGGACCCACCGGGCCCACCGGCCCCACGGGCCCCACCGGCCCCACCGGCATCGGCTTGGAATCCGTAACGCCCTTTGTGGCGGGAACTCCCTACGCAGCTGGCACCTTGGTCTCCTATCAGGGCGAACTATATCGGGTCAATGTGGATAATCCCACCGGGACCCCGGGTTCGTCCAGCGACTTTACCCAGCTTGCCGTCACTGGACCCACGGGCCCCACTGGGCCTACCGGCCCCACCGGCCCCACCGGCCCCACCGGCCCCACCGGCCCCACCGGCCCCACCGGCCCCACCGGCCCCACCGG
>UQRU01000111.1 GCA_900543475.1 uncultured Eubacteriales bacterium | reverse complement strand
AGAGTATGGCCGAATACTATTCGGCGGAGCTGTCCCAAAAGATTCGCCGCGGTATGGACATTAATGCTGAGAAATGCCTGAGCAACGGCAGCAATCCGGGATTGGGCTATCGGGTAGATGCGGAGCGGCGGTTCCATGTTGACCCTGAAGGAGCTGCGGTCGTCCGGGAGATTTTCGAACAGTATGCCAGCGGAAAGACCGTGACGGAGATTATCCAGTCCCTCAACGCCAGACAAATCAAGACCTCCAAGGGAAAGGCTTTTAACAAAAACAGTCTGCATCGTCTGCTGCGGAACCGGCGGTATATCGGCTACTACATCTACAAAGGGGTGGAAACTCCCAACGGGATGCCCCGGATTTTGGAGGATGAGCTTTTTGAACGGGTGCAGCATATCCTGGACCGCAACAAAAAAGCTCCTGCCCGTGCAAGAGGCCGGGAGGAGTATCTGCTTACTACCAAGCTGTTCTGTGGCTATTGCCGGGAGATGATGACCGGTTACGGCGGCACGGGAAAATCCGGCAAGGCGTATCACTATTATGCCTGCAATAATTTCAAACGGCGCAAATGTAAAAAGAAGGTTATCAGCAAAGAGAAGATAGAAAACCGCGTGGTGCTGGAATGCCGCAAGCTGCTGACAGACAGCAATATCGAGCATATTGCGGCCTCAGTGGCCGCAATTTGTGAGTCCGACCGGGATACAGTTTCCATCAAACGCATCAAAGCTGCCATTCAGGAAGCTGATACTGCCATCGAAAATCTCTGGAAAGCTCTGGAGAAAGGGCAGGCTGCTGACATGATTACCGAACGGATTGAAAAGCGCCAGAGCGAAAAAGAAGAATTGCAAGCACAGCTGGCCATTGAGATGAACAAGCAGGTCAGGCTGAGTGCGCCCGACATCAGGGCATACCTCTATGCGCTCAAATACGGCGATAAGAATGATGAGAATACGAAACGGGGCATTATCAATATTTTCCTTCGAGCCATCTATCTGTTTGACGAGACTTTTACCCTGATTCTGAACGGAAGCGATAGGCCGATTGTTATTGATGACATCCTGCTGGACGAGATTGAGGAGGGCCTAGATGACGACCTGGCCAACCATAATTTGTGTTCGCCGTTGGTTGCGGACGCTCCACCATTATGCAAGAGCCTGGGGCCATATCGCGCGCCGGGCTTTTTTTGCCCCAAATTTGTGCCCGTGTCCAGCCGATCTAAACAAAATAATGAAACCCATAGGCTAGGGGTGGTGGCAAAGGGATAGAAGGGATATGGATATGGATAATCATACTTGGAATGCATTGGACATTGTTATAGGTTGCTTTTTCCCATTCATAATCGGGGCTGCAATACGATATGCAACACGAAAATGGAATAGGCCATTGCTGGCAACAGGTTGCCTGATATTTGTTTTGATTGCGATAAGGGTCACACTTGATATAATCAGGCACGCATTGCTTTGGACATTTAAGATTGAAGCTATTGTGTTTGCCTGTTTATTATTGGGCGCGCTAATGGCAGATTTTATCTATCGCATTTCCGGAAAGAAAACACGTTAAAAACTAACATGTGACAAAAACAGTGAAAGCCTTTGTTTGCGGAGCCGGTTTGTCACTACATTGCGCGCCTTAGGAACAGGGGCGGTTCGCCGCCATGGACGTTATATCGTGTGAGGAGGCTTTTATGCAAAAGCCGCTCCCCTTTTTCCAGCGAAGAGAGGCAGCTGTTAGAGGGCGCTTTTTTTCAGCGGATGCTTTGCCACTTTGGCATAGCGACGATGGGAAAAACAAAATCCAGGGCCAAGGCGCGCCATGCGTTGGCCCTAATTTTTTTGCGTTTGGCTATTTTCCGCCTGCGCCGCCTCTAACACATGGGCAATCCATCAAACCTTCTGATTCGTTTATGCCAATGTAAGTCGTCTGCATTGTAACTAATGGCTTTTCGATATCATAGAATATAAAAAGACATAAATTGGAGGATGCATGGCATATGCGTTGTAGAAATCAAAAGGGCTGCGGGATGAACGGTTGCCTACCATGCAAGTGCCTCTGTCCGGTTCCCGGCCCTACCGGCCCTGCGGGAGATGCAGGGCCGCCAGGCCCCACCGGCCCTACGGGCGCAACAGGCGCCAGTGGCGCCACCGGGGAGCCCGGCCCAACTGGTCCTACGGGAGCAGCAGGGGCAACCGGCCCGACCGGCGCGACGGGCCCTACAGGGGCGACGGGACAGCCGGGCGTAGCGGGTGCGGCGGGTGCAACCGGGCCTACAGGGGTGGCGGGACAGCCGGGAGTAGCAGGCGCCACCGGGGCGACCGGTGCAACCGGCCCCAGGGGGATAGCGGGGGCAACCGGGCCCACGGGGGCCACCGGGGCCACGGGGCAGGCTGGGGCCAGAGGCGCCACCGGGGAGATCGGCCCAACCGGGCCTACAGGCGCGGCCGGGGCGAGGGGCGCCACGGGAGATCCAGGTCCCACTGGCCCAGTAGGGGCCCAAGGGCCTACCGGTCCTACCGGTGCGGCAGGGGCGAGGGGCGCCACGGGAGATCCAGGTCCTACCGGCCCTACCGGGGTGGCAGGGCCAGCCGGGGCCACCGGCCCCACCGGCGCAGCGGGGACGACCGGTCCCACCGGCCCCACAGGGGCGGCGGGCGCCACTGGCCCCACCGGCCCCACCGGCGCGGCAGGGGACCCGGGGCCTACCGGCCCCACCGGCGCAACAGGCAGCGTTGAACCAAACCCCTATAATTTATTTGTTCAGGCAGATGCCGCCCCTGGCGGGGATGGTAGCCAAGCCGCCCCTTTTACAACCATTTCGCAGGCGTTGGCTGTGGCCCAGCCAAACGGGGTCATACACGTTTTGCAGGGCACGTATCCCATTACGCAGCAACAGGTTGTGAATATTCCCGGCCTGACCATTCGGGGAAGAGCTGGGGCATTGATCGTGCTTCAAGCGCCAGTGGTGCCCTTCCTATGCAATGGGGGGAACAATACGATCAATGGGCTACGTATGACCAGCAACGATCCGTACCCAGTGGAGTTTATCCAGGTTGCCGGAGAGGGGAACCAAATTTTAAACTGCCAGATCTACGGCCCAGAGCAGCCGGGAGATTCTTCCACATGGGTCGTCAATCGCGGGTTTGTAACGCAAGGGAATGCCACCAACCTATTGGTGCGGGATAATATCTTTCATACCCTGCGCCAAGCAGCCTATTTGAACCCTGGTTCCACCGGTACGATCATGCAGAATGTGACATACAATACCCGGGGATATGTGGTGGATCAAGCTACATTTTTGTTTTCTGGCAATTCATGGGGGCTTCCAGCAAATGCGGTAGACATTGCCCTGCTAGCAGGCACCACGAGTGGGGCGCCTTATGATCCCCTTTCTGCGCTGGAGGCCAGCAATAGCAGCGCCACCATCAGCGACCAACGATAGGCAAACCTTGTGAAACGGAGGAAAGGCGCCAGGGGCCTGTAGCCTGGGTTTAAACGGGCGGGCGCCCAAGGGACTGTCCCAGGCCGCGCAGCAGTCTCCTTGGCGCCAAAGGTTTGGAAGCAGGAATTGCAGCAGCTGCGAGGGCATTGAGGGCCGAAGTTGGTCCATATTCCCTGCCCTAAGGATGTGGAGCGGGGGGATATGGCTGCTTTCGGATATGGGATGGAGCGCAGAGGAACGAGCGGAAAAATATTTTGCCCCTTGCGTATCCCCATAAAAGTATATTAGAATGATATATTCTGATAGGTTCTCCATTCCCTCGTCGAATCCGCTTTTTCCAAGCATGCACGTTATGATGGAGAAAGGAGGATGAAAATGTCTAAAACTAGAAAAATTTATTTTGCCCGTTTGGTTGGACGCTGCATAATTTTTATATTATGTATTTGGGCGTGGCTGGTTAAGCCGGATATTTATTTTGTGCTCAACGGAATGAACTTTTTTAAAACCCTTTCTCCGCTGCATCTTTTGTGGGCGATATGGGTCGTAGATATGTTCCTTCAAATCGTCCCCATTAAAAATAAAGTCCCAGTAGGCTCTCAAAAGCTCTTTGCCAACCATTTTCGGCCCATCCGGGACAAGATCAACCATGAGGCCCTGCGAAGCTATATCGTGGCCACCACCAAGGCCGCTTATAAGGTGTTTATCCTATGGTGCCTGCTGATCGTGGGGATCGGCCTGCTGTATTATTGGGGCATAATCGACAAGATAGCGCTGTTTATGATCTCGGTGCTGTTTTATGTTTGCGACCTGATCTGCGTGTTGATCTGGTGCCCATTCCGGTTGATCATGAAAAACCGCTGCTGTACCACCTGTCGGATCTTTAACTGGGATCACCTTATGATGTTTTCCCCGCTGATCTTTACAAATGGTTTTTTTACCAGCTCCCTGTTGATCATGTCTGTGATCGCATGGCTGGTGTGGGAGCTTTGCGTAATGATGTATCCCGAGCGCTTTTGGGATCACTCCAACGCAGCCCTGCAATGCGCTGAATGCACGGATAAGCTCTGTACCCAGTATTGCCAAAAGCTGCGGAATGGGTAGGGGTGTGGCGTGTAAATTGATTTGTAATGGCGAAAAAAGCAACAACTTTTGGCCTGCCCCTACTGCAAAAAAGCGCAAACGGTTTTATCCGTTTGCGCCTTTTTTGATTACCAAAACCTATGCAGGCTTTGGACGGGCCAGGGGAACGCCCCTAGCCCCGGGGCGAGCCTATTACATCAGGCTCCGGTACAGGGCTGCGATCTCCGCTTCGTTGGTGTCCCGGGGATTACCGGGGCGGCAGGCGTCCGCATAGGCGGAGGCGGAGAGGAAGGCCACATCCTCTTCCTTCAGGATGCCCTGGAGGCCGGCGGGAATGCCAACGTCCGCGCTGAGCTGCTTGACCGCGGCGATGGTGGCGTCGATGGCTTCCGTTTCGGACATGGCGTCGATGCCGGCTACGCCCATGGCCTGGCCGATGGCCCGGTAACGGTCGCCGGCGGCAGTCTTATTATACTCCAGGCCCGTGGGCAGGATGATGGCGCAGGCAACCCCGTGGGGGGTGTCATACAGGGCGCTCAAGCCATGGGCCATGGAGTGGACAATGCCTAGGCCCACGTTGGAGAAGCCCATACCCGCAATGTACTGCCCCAGGGCCATGCCTTCCCGGCCTTCCTCCGTGTTGGCAACGGCGCCCCGCAGGTGCTTGCTGATCAGCCGAATGGCTTCCAGATGGAACATATCGGAAATGGCGCAATGCCCCTTGGTGATATATCCCTCGATGGCGTGGGTCAAGGCATCCATACCCGTGGCGGCGGTGAGGCCCTTGGGCATGGAGCGCATCATATCAGGATCCACAACGGCCACTTCCGGGATGTCGTTGGTATCCACGCAGACGAATTTACGGTGCTTTTCCACATCCGTGATCACATAGTTGATGGTGACCTCCGCAGCAGTGCCGGCGGTGGTGGGCACGGCAATGGTGAATACCGCGTGCTTCTTGGTGGGGGCTACCCCCTCCAGGCTCCGCACGTCCGCAAACTCCGGATTGTTTACGATGATGCCGATGGCCTTGGCGGTATCCATGCTGGAGCCGCCGCCAATGGTTACGATGCTGTCTGCGCCGGAAGCCTGATAGGCGGCTACCCCGTGCTGCACGTTCTCAATGGTGGGATTGGGCTTGATGTCGCTGTAGATGGTATAGGCAAAGCCAGCTGCGTCCAGTAGATCCGTTACCTTCTTGGTGACGCCGAACTTGATAAGGTCTGGGTCAGAACATACAAACGCCTTGGTGTAGCCCCGGCTGGTCAGCTCGGGCACGATGTTTTCAATGGCGCCTTTGCCGTGATAGGAAATGGTGTTCAGTACAATGCGGTTTACCATGGGGATCATGCTCCTTTTTGTGATTTAATATGGCGCCATATGCGTCTTTGATAAGATTATAACGATACCAAAATGCGGACGCAAGTTACACATGTCCCCGTTTGTCA
Source organism: uncultured Eubacteriales bacterium (assembly GCA_900543475.1). GTDB lineage: Bacteria > Bacillota > Clostridia > Christensenellales > CAG-138 > Pelethousia > Pelethousia gallinarum. The sequence continues at coordinate 925 of UQRU01000111.1, read as the reverse complement.
CATCTTACAAAATTCGTATTGAAAAAAAGCCAGACAAAACGCCGGCTTACGCTTCCGGATGCAGCTCCCGCAACAGGGACTCCAGCCGGCTGGGCATGGCCTCGATCAAAAGCTCCACCATTTTTTCCGGCTGTAATTCCATGCCGCGCATTACCCAGCGGGCGGTCATTTCAATGGAGCCCCGGCAATACATCTCCAGAAGGAAAGCGATGTCCGGCTCCAAAGGGCGATGGGTCTTACGGGTAATGATGTCGCTGTAGAAACGGTAAATGTAATCATAATCGTAGCGCATGAGGGAATTGGCGTCGTCGCTGCCAAAAGCACAGGCAAAGAAATCCGCCTCCGCTTGGATGAACCGGAACTTGTTCAGCAGCCCTTCCCGCAGGGTCAGGCTTACCCCCATCTCCTGAAAGGACCGCTCCACCAGGCGCTCAAAATACCAGTTTACCAGGTCGTATTTGTCCAAAAAACACCGGTAAAAGGTCTGGCGGCTCACTCCGCAGGCATCTGCGATCTGTTTGACGGTAATCTTATCCAGGGGTTTGCTCCGGACCAGGTCTTTTAGGGCATTTGCCAGACGGTAGCGGGTATTGGTGGCAGAATCCATCCTTGGCCTCCTTTTTGTACAGGATCTACTTCCATTATATCGTATGTTTAAAAGGTAAGGCAAAAAATTCGCCAAACCGGCCAGGGGCAGCGGGGGGGCGGCGGCGTTTGACCGGCCGGGGCCTTCGGCCCCAGCCGGTCAAACCAAAGCAGGGGCCGAAGGCCCCTGCTTTGTGCGCGCTGTGCGCGCCCGCCGCCCCCCCCCCCGCCCCCCCCCCCCCGGGGGGGAATAAACCCCCCCCCCCCCCCCCCGGGGCCCCCCCCCCCGGCGCCCCGGATAGGGGGGCGGCGTAAAGAGGCCGGGGGGGGATGTGGGAGC
>UQRU01000110.1 GCA_900543475.1 uncultured Eubacteriales bacterium | reverse complement strand
GGCCCCACGGGCCGACGCAGCGCGACCTTTGCGAACTGCATTGCGGCCCCCGAACCCCCGGGGGTTTTTCGACAGGCCAAAAGGGGCGATGGTAAAGGCCATCGCCCCATGGCAATATCAATCCCGGCTAGAGCGGCGGGCCAAAAGGAAGAGCCGCAGGAAGGAGACCAGGGCGCTGAGCACCGCCACCACATAGGTCATGGCAGCCGCCCGGAGCACCTTGCGGGCGGCGGGGGTCTCGTCATAGGAGAGGAAGCCGCCGTCCTGGAGCATCGCAAGGGCCCGGCGGGAGGCGTTCAGCTCCACCGGCAGGGTGATCAGCTGGAAAGCCAGCACCGCCCCAAACAGCCATACCCCGGCCATGGCCAGGTCGCCCATGCCGAAGATCAGCCCCAGCACCACGATCCAGGGGGCCGCGCCGGAGCCCAGGGAAGCCACGGGCAGGATGGCGTTGCGCAGGCGAATGGGGAAATACCCTTCCTCATATTGCATCACGTGGCCGATCTCATGGGCGGCCACCGCCAGGGCGGCGATGGAACGGCTGCCGTAAACGCTGTCGGATAGGCCCACGGTCTGGTTCCGGGGGTCGAAATGGTCCGTCAGGGAGCCGCGCACCGGCCGGATGGTCACGCTGCTGCCCCCTTGGTACAGCAGCCGTTGGGCCACCTCCTGGCCGGTCAGGCCGGAGGAGGCGGGCTGCTTGGAATATTTGGAAAAGGCGCGGGTTACGCCCCCCTGGGCGATCAGGCCCAGGATGAATACCACGATCACCGCCAGGATCAGCGGGTCATAATATAGGCCATAGGGATAAATCATAGGTTATTCGCTCCTCTATTCTTGGGGGGTGGCAGCGGGCTGGCTGTCCCCCGTATCCTCCACGGGCTTGGCCACCACCACGATCCGGTCGTTGTGGGTGCCCGCGCTGCTGTTCCAGTCCCCGCCGCAGGTGATCATGGTCATGCGGGTATCCCCCGTATCCGTGGCCATGACCCATTCGGGATAATCGTCTATGGTGAATACATCCCGGCTGGTTACCTGGAAATAGGCTACGCTGCCGTCGTCAAAGGTAACGGCGATGTTCTCGCCGATCTGGATGTCCTTTAATACGGAGAATACCCCCGCCACCTTCTTCCAGGTGATGTGGCCGTTGAGGATGGCGTTGCCGTATTCCCCCGGGGAGGGCCCGGTCTCCAGCCAGGCGGCTTCCTTTTCGGAATCCAGGGTATCCATGGTATACAAGGGATTGCCCGCTTCGTCATAAAGGGGCTGATCGTCCTTGTCCGTGGCCTGGATGATCCCCACCGGCACGATGGGACAGGAAACCTCCCGGTCCACAAAGTGGAGGGTCACAGGGATCTTCTTCACATAGGGGGTGGGGCTGGGGGTCGCCTCCGGGGTTTGGCCGGGGGTGGCCGGGGCGCTGGACATGGCCGGCGTGGGGGTGGCGGGAGCCACATATTCCCCAGGTATGAATACATATTGCCGAATCAGCACCACCACGCCCGCGATGAACAGGAGGATACTCCCCGCAAGGAGCAGCCAGTTCAGCCGGCGGGCCCGTTGTTTTTTCCGTTCATCCTGATTATTTTCAGGCGTCTGCTTCATTTCTATACGATCGTTTTCCATAAGCGGATTATATCATTCTCCAACAGGGGAAACAAGGCGATATCCGTTAACAATTTTGCGGCCATGTGATATAATTGGAAAATACCATTGGCATACTGGGAAAATGGGGCCGAAAACCGGAATATCCGGCAGGCTTGCCCCTTTTCCCTTTGCACCGATTTGCAGGGCCCTGGCCCTGACATCCTAATGTTATTGGAGATCGACATGGACAATAAGACCGCTTTGGCCGCCGCCTTGGCCCAACAAACCGGCCTGGACCCCCAAGAACTTTCCGGCTGGCTGGAAACCCCGCCGGACCCTGCCATGGGGGACTATGCCTTCCCCTGCTTCCGCCTGGCAAAAAGCCTGCGCAAAGCCCCTCCTGCCATCGCCGCGGAGCTGGCCGCTTCCCTGCCCCTGCCCCCGGGCATCGCCCGGTGCGAGGCCAAGGGCGGGTACCTGAACTTCTTCGCCGACCAGGCCGCCTATGCCGGCGGGGTGCTGGCCCGGGTTTTGGAAGCGGGCCAGGATTATGGCAAGGCAAACCTGGGGGGCGGCCGGCATGTTTGCATGGACTTTTCCTCCATCAACATCGCCAAGCCCTTCCACATTGGCCATTTGCCCAGCACCGCCATCGGCAATTCCCTCTACCGGATCTATAACCACCTGGGCTACCGGGCGGTGGCCATCAACCATCTGGGGGACTGGGGCACCCAGTTCGGCAAGATGATCGTGGCCTATAAGCTGTGGGGGGACAAGCCTGTGCCGGAATGCACGGTGCGGGAGCTGGTGGCCCTGTATGTGCGCTTCCACCAGGAGGCGGAGCAAAAGCCCGAAATGAACGACCAAGCCCGGGCCTGGTTCAAGAAGATCGAAGCCGGGGACCCGGAAGCCGTGGGCCTTTGGAAGCAATTCAAGGACCTGACCCTAAAAGAGGTGGGCCGGGTATACCACCGGCTGGGGGTCGCCTTTGACAGCTATGCCGGGGAGAGCTTTTATGAGGACAAGATGGGCCCGGTGATCCAGGAATTGCGGGATAAGGGCCTTTTAAAGGTGGACGACGGGGCCAGCATCGTAGATCTGTCGGCCTACGATATGCCGCCCTGCATCATCCTCCGCAGCGACGGGGCCACCCTATACGCCACCCGGGACCTGGCCACCGCCATCTACCGGAAAAAAACCTATGATTTCGTTAAATCCCTCTATGTGGTGGCCTATCAGCAGGCCCTTCACTTCCGGCAGCTGTTCAAGGTGCTGGAGCTGATGGGGTACGACTGGGTGAAGGATTGCGAGCATGTGCAATTCGGCATGGTCTCCATGGCGGAGGGCACCCTTTCCACCCGCCACGGCAACGTGGTCTACCTGGACGACGTGCTGGACGCAGCCGTGCAAAAGACCCGGGCCATCATGGAGGAAAAAAGCCCCGACCTTGCGGACAAGGACGCCGCCGCCGAGGCGGTGGGGGTCGGCGCGGTGGTATGGGGGGTCTTATATACCAGCCGCATCAAGGATACGGTATTCGCCTGGGACAAGGTGCTCAACTTCGACGGGGAGACCGGCCCCTACGTGCAATATACCCATGCCCGGTGCTGTTCGGTGCTGCGCAAGGCCCAGGAAGCGGGGGTCGCCTTTGACCCAGGGGCCATTGATCCCGCCCTGCTTACCGACGGGGGGGCCAGGGCCCTGATCAAGGCCCTGGACGCCTTTCCCGCCGCCATCCAGGCCGCGGCCGGGAAAAACGAGCCCTATCTGGTGGCCCGGGCTACCATGGATATTGCGGCGGCCTACAACAAATTCTATTACGACAACCGGATCATGGTGGAGGACGCTCCCCTCCGGTCCGCCCGGCTGGCTCTGACCCAAGGGGCCCGGGACGTGCTGCGTACCGGCCTATACCTGGTGGGGCTCCAGGCCCCGGAGCGGATGTAGCCCCGTTGGCTGTTGCTTGAAAAAACACAAACCCATTTTACATACTGGAGGATAAGGAAGCATGTTGGATATCAAACGCATCCGCAGCAACCCGGAAGCATTGCGGGAAGCCATGCGCAAGCGCCGGAACAAGGGCGCGGACGTGACGGAATTATTGGCCCTGGACGAAAAGCGCCGGGAGCTGATGCAGCAGGTGGAAGCCCTGAAGGCCCAGCGGAACCAGGTTTCCGCCCAGATCCCCAAGATGAAAAAGGCCGGGGAGGACACTTCGGCCGTCATGGCGGAAATGAAGGAAGTGGCGGACAAGATCAAGGCCCTGGACAGCACCCTGGGGGAAATGGACGACGCCTTGAACGCCATGCTTATGGGGGTGCCCAACATCCCCCATGAATCCGTGCCCGAAGGGGCGGACGATACCGCCAACCAGGAGCTGCGCCGTTGGGGGGAACCCACGGACTTTGCCTTCCAGCCCAAGGCCCATTGGGACATTGGCGAGAGCCTGAACATCCTGGATTTCGCCCGGGCCGGCAAGATCACCGGCGCCCGGTTCACCGTATACCGGGGCCTGGGCAGCCGGCTGGAGCGGGCCATCATCAGCTATTACCTGGACACCCACACCCAGCACGGCTATACGGAGATCTTCCCGCCCTATATGGTGAACCGGGCCTCCATGACCGGCACGGGCCAATTGCCCAAGTTTGAGGAGGACGCCTTCAAGGTGGCGGGCACGGACTATTTCCTGATCCCCACCGCGGAGGTGCCCGTCACCAACCTGCACCGGGACGAGATCCTGGACGGGGATAGCCTGCCTATCAAATACTGCGCCTACAGCGCCTGCTTCCGCAGCGAGGCGGGCAGCGCCGGCCGGGATACCCGGGGCTTGATCCGGCAGCACCAATTTAATAAGGTAGAATTGGTGAAGTTCACCAAGCCCGAGGACTCCTATCAGGAGCTGGAAAGCCTCACCCAGGATGCGGAGCGGGTGCTCCAGGGCCTGGGGCTGCCCTATCGGGTGGTGGTGCTCTCCACCGGCGATTTGGGCTTCTCCTCCGCCAAGACCTATGACCTGGAAGTGTGGATGCCCAGCTACGGCCGGTATGTGGAGATCAGCTCCTGTTCCAACTTTGAGGATTTCCAGGCCCGCCGGGCCCAGATCCGCTTCCGCCGGGAAAAGGGCGCCAAGCCCGAGCTGGTCCATACCCTCAACGGCAGCGGCGTGGCCGTGGGCCGTACCGTGGCCGCCATCTTGGAAAACTACCAGCAGGCCGACGGCTCCGTAAAGGTGCCCGACGCCCTGGTCCCCTACATGGGCTGCGAATTCATCGGTCGTTGACCATGGCAGTGGGAAAGGGTACCTGCTTGGGGATCTGCCTATGCATCCTGGGGCTGGCTTCCGGCCTGGGCGCTTGCGCCCCCGGACCAACCCAGCTTGCGCCTTCCCTTTCCCCCGCCCTTACCCCTGCCTCCACCACTGCCCCCTCGGCGACCCCCGCCTCCTCCTGGGCCAGCCTCTCCGCTTGCCAGTGGGTGGACGTCTATGACCCGGATTTTATCCTGACCTTTGACCCCGTCGCCGGGGAAATGGTGGAGGAAAACCAGCCCGCCGGCATCTACACCGTTTACCGGATCGGCCTCTCCGCCAACGCCATCCTGCTCTACGACCATGTGGGCCGGATCTCCCAAACCTTGCCCTATTCCCTCGTGGACCAACGGCTCTCCATCGATTACGGCCAGCCCCTGGGCGTGCTGGAATACCAGCCTCGGCCTTGAGCGTTCGCGTAAGGCCCGGCCTTTCGCCCAACCCTGCCCCGCTTCGTCCTCCACCCGGAAAAAGATGGTAGCGACCGCGAGCCGTAGCGAAACAACCGCCACAGGTGGCAGCGACCCCTTATCGCGGGCTACTGCCCCAGGGCAACCTCGCCCGCCGGGGCGCGACTATCGCCGTGGACGTAGCACCGGCGTAGTTTTTTCCCATATATAGTACTTGATTCCGGGCTTGCGTCCATGGTATAATAGGTCGCTAACGTACTTCTTGCGTTATGCTGGACATAACGCCATTAGACCATAAGGAGGTGAAACGCGTGAATAAGTACGAAGTGCTGTACATCGTCACGCCGGAGCTGGAGGATGAAGCCATCAAGGCCGTCATCGAAAAGTTTTCCGGCATCATCGCCGCCAACGGCGGCGAAGTCGAGCAGGTGGATGAGTGGGGCCGTAAAAAGCTTGCTTACCCCATCGACTATAAGACCGAAGGTTACTATGTGCTGGTGGATTTTGCCGCAGACCCCCAACTGCCCCGGGAGCTGGAGCGGAATTTCAAGAACGACGAATCCATTCTGCGTTACATGGTTACCCGCAAGGAAGCCTAAGGCTTTTGTGACCCCCGCATACCATACGGCCCAGGAAAGGATGGCGCGGCAAGGATGAATAAAGTATTCATGATCGGCAACTTGACCAAAGATCCGGATCTACGTTCCACTGGCAACGGCGTTTCGGTATGTTCCTTCCGCATTGCGGTGAACCGCCGCTTTCCCAACCAAGCTGGGGAACGGGTGTCGGATTTCTTTGACGTGGTAGCCTGGCGGCAGCTGGCGGACGTATGCGGCAAATACCTGGCCAAAGGCCGGAAGGTTGCCGTGGTCGGCGAGCTGCAAACCCGTACCTACGACGCCAAGGATGGCACCAAACGGTATGTTACCGAAATTATCGCGGACGACGTTGAATTCCTCACCCCCCGCAACCAGGATGGCGGCGAGGGCGGGTTCGGCGGCGGCTATGGCGGCGGCCGGCACCAGGCCCCTGCTGCCCCGGCGGCCGACGGCTTTGCCGATATTGAGGACGACGAACTCCCCTTCTAGTTTTTGAAAGGAGATTACCATGGAAGAACGCAAAACGAGGCCCCGTCCCCGCAAATCCCGGCGTAAGGTGTGTGCCTTCTGCGTAGATAAGCTGACCCATATCGATTATAAGGATACCGCCCGTCTGCGCAAGTTCATCACCGAGCGCGGCAAGATCATGCCCCGGCGGATGAGCGGCGTGTGCGCCGAGCACCAGCGCGAGCTGGCCATCGCCATCAAGCGCGCCCGCATCGTTGCCCTTCTGCCCTACGTGGCAGACTAAGCTTACCCCGACACGGGAAGTCCGTTAGCCTTTCTGCCGGCATGTTTGCCGGCTTTTTTTCGTCGCTCCCCCAGCCTCCCTGCCAGGGGTCGGAAGGGCCCTGCATCCCCCAGCCTCCCGGGGGGGCGGCGGCGGGGCGCGAAGCGCCCTGAAAAGCGGCCCCCTGGGCCGCTTTCAGCCTGTCGAAAAACCCCTGGGGGTTCGGGGGCCGCAATGCAGTTCGCAAAGGTCGCGCTGCGTCGGCCCGTGGGGCCTTCCTGGCGCTCCCTTG
>UQRU01000109.1 GCA_900543475.1 uncultured Eubacteriales bacterium | reverse complement strand
GTTTACTACGATTAATCAACCCTTTTCCGGCCCCTAGGGGGGCGCCGGCCGGCCGCGCTGCGGCCGGCCGGTTTTTTATTTTAATACATTCTTCTTTTGGATTGTGTGTCTATTATTTCTCTTATTCGATTAAAATGATATATATATATGATGGAAATTATGTATTGAAATTTTGTGGCGGTGTTATCAACATTACGTTAGATGGCTGTAGTTTTGACAGCGACCAAGGGAGCCACCCAAATACCGCTGTTTATTCAAACTCACCAGGAACAATTTCAATTAAAAACACTACTTTCAACAAAATTTCCGTTGGTCTGAATCTTAACCGCAAGTCCACCGGTACGCAAAAAATCAGCGTAGAGGACTGCACATTCATTGACTGTGCGATAGCCTCTTTACCTAAGCATAATACCACGAAAACTTATTCTGCGCCCATCCGTATTGTTGCAAAGAAAGGCGCCACCTCCAATCTTACGGTCACCAATACGACCTTCCACTATCCCTCGGGAAATACGCTGCAAAATGGCGATATTCTGCTCAACGATGGAAGATATGATGCAGACGAAACGCAAGGGATTGTGACCCTAGCTATGACGGGTACCGCCGCCAACATCATGGTACAGAAAAGCGGATACTACGGTGCAGATGGTGGAATTGCTGACTCTACAAAAGGCGTGACCACCCCAGTTACAACCAATGATATCGTTTTAGCAGACAAGGATTTGCATTTTACCGTGCAAACTGGTGAAGTAACCCCTCCCACCCCGCCCACTTCCGGGGGTGGTTCGGACGACACCCGGTGGCCCAACATTTTGCAGCATCCCCAGAGCGTGAGCGCGCCTGCGGGGAGCCTGGCCACCTTCAGCGTGGTAGCCAACGGCGGGCCGCTAAGCTATCAGTGGCAGGTGGATCGCCGGGATGGCAAGGGGTTTGTGTCCATTCCCGGGGCAACGGGGGCGACCCTCACCGTGGGCCCGGTGACCGGGGCGGAAAACGGCTATCAATACCGCTGCGCCGTCACCCTGTATGGGGCCACCATGTATAGCGGCGCGGGCCAGCTGTTCGTCACCGCGGGCATGATCCCCAAGACCGGCGATATGCCCGGCAGCCCCGCCCTGTTGTTGGCCCTGGCCGGCCTGGGCCTGGCGGCCTGGGTCGTCGCCCGCCGGCGGGCCGGATAAGGCCGTCGGTTTCCCGATCTCCCATACGGCAGAGGGTTCCTCTGCCGTATTTTTATTGGGGCCAAGGCGGGCCGGGCTGCGTTTTTTTCCTAAATATGCTATACTACAAGCACAACACCACAATTTAGGAGACGGTATGGAGTTTTTGATTCGCCCTGCGGCCGAGGCCGACCTGCCCGTCCTCTTCTCCATCATGGAGCAGGGGCTTGCCAGCGTGCCCAAAGGATGGTTTGCCGGGGAGACGATGGGGTTTCTCCAAAGCCACCTATCCGGCCAGGGGTTCATCCTGCTGGCCCAGACGCCCGACGGGACGGTAGCCGGGTATTTCGCCGCCCGCTTCCCAAAGGACGCCCCGGACAACCTGGGCCTGGACGTGGGGCTGCCGGAAGAGGAGCTGCCCTTTGTGGCCCATGGGGAGCTGGCGGTGGTGGCTCCCGCTTTTCGGGGCCAGGGGTTGCAGCTTCGGCTGCTGGAAGCCCTGGAGGACCGGCTTTGCCGGCTGGGGTACCGGCATCTCCTGTGCACCATCCACCCGGAGAACCGCTTCAGCCGCCGCAATATGGAAGCGGCGGGTTACCGCCCCATTTTACAAAAGGAAAAATACGGCGGCCTCCCCCGGCTGATCCTGTATAAATCCAACGGCCCGGCTCTGGCCGCCCGGCAGTATCCCGGGCTGATGGAGGCGCTATTGGCCTTCCCCGGGGCCCGGACGGATTATAAGCCGGAATGGCAATGGCAGCGGTTTTTGCTCCAGGACAAGCTGTTTGCCGCCCTGTGTACCCCCGGCCTACAGTATAAGCCCCACGGGGGCCGCACCATGCTGCTGCTCAAATGCGACCCGGAGCTGGCCGCCCTATACCGGCTGCAATATCCCCAAATCGTGCCGGGCTTTTACTGCGATAAGCGCCACTGGAACAGCGTATACCTGGACGCCAGGCTGGACCGGGCGGTGCTGGATACCCTGATACGCCATTCCTACCAGCTGGTTTTTGAAAAGCTGCCAAAATACGTTCAAAAGGCCATCCAAGGCCCCGCCCAGCAAGAATAAGGAGGTACTTTATATGAATATCTGGCACGAATGCCCTGCCCAGCATATCACCCCCCAGCGGTTCCTGGCGGTGGTGGAGATCCCAAAGGGCAGCAAGGTGAAGTACGAAATGGATAAGGAAACCGGCCTGTTGCGCATGGACCGGATCCTTTACACCTCCACCCAGTATCCGGCCAATTACGGGTTCCTGCCCCGCACCTACGCCAAGGACAAGGACCCCCTGGACGTGCTGGTGCTCTGCTCGGAGGGCCTGGCGCCTCTGTGTCTGGTGGAATGCTATCCCATCGGCGTATTGTTCATGGAGGACAACGGCAAGCGGGATGAGAAGATCATCGCCATCCCCTTCAACGATCCCACCTATAACCAATATCAGGATGTTCAGGAATTGCCCAAGCACATCTTCTCGGAAATGAAGCATTTCTTCACGGTCTATAAGGCCCTGGAGGCCGGGGAGATCCAGATCCACGACATCCAAGGCCCGGAACAGGCCCGGGCCGTGATCCAGGATTGTATCCAGCGTTACCAGCGGTACTTCCCCGCTTGACCCATTCACCTTGAAAGGAGCAGCCCTATGCAGCGTTACGTCCTGGCCCTAGATCAGGGTACTACCTCCAGCCGGGCCATTCTCTTCGATCAGGCCCAAAACATCGTCCAGGTGGCCCAAAAGGAATTTACCCAGTTCTATCCTCAGGCGGGCTGGGTGGAACAGGACCCCATGGAGATCTATGCCAGCCAATATGCCGTCATGATGGAAGCCATCACCCAAAGCGGCATCGAACCCAAGGAGATCGCCGCCATCGGCATCACCAACCAGCGGGAAACCACCATCGTATGGGACAAGCATACTGGTAAGCCCATCCATCCGGCCATCGTTTGGCAATGCCGCCGCACGGCTTCCATCTGCGAGGAGCTGGAGGCCAGCGGCTTGGGCCCCCATGTGGAGCAGACCTGCGGGCTTCGGATCGACGCCTATTTTTCCGCCACCAAGATCAAGTGGCTGCTGGACCATGTGCCGGGCGCCCGGGCCAGGGCGGAGGCCGGGGACCTGCTCTTTGGCACGGTGGACACCTGGCTGGTATGGAAGCTCACCAACGGCAAAGCCCATGTGACCGACTATACCAACGCCTCCCGCACCATGCTCTTTGACATCCACAAGCTATGCTGGGACCCGGCGCTGCTCAAGGCCCTGGATATCCCCGCCTGTATGCTGCCCCAGGTGGTGGAAAGCAGCCGGGTATACGGCTATTGCAACATCCAGGGCCACGATATTCCCATCGCCGGCATCGCGGGGGATCAGCAGGCCGCCCTGTTCGGCCAATGCTGCTTTGACCCTGGCGAGGCGAAAAACACCTACGGCACCGGTTGCTTCCTGCTGATGAATACCGGGGAACAGGCCGTCCTGAGCAAAAACGGCCTGATCACCACCATTGCCGCCGGCCTGAACGGCCGCATCACCTATGCCCTGGAAGGAAGCGTGTTCGTGGGCGGCGCGGTGATCCAATGGCTCCGGGACCAGATGCGGTTCTTCCAGGAATCCCAGGATGCGGAATACTTCGCCGGCAAGGTGGCGGATACCGGCGGGGTCTATCTGGTGCCCGCCTTCACCGGCCTGGGGGCGCCCTGGTGGGATATGTATGCCCGGGGCATCATCGTGGGCATCACCCGGGGCACCCAGCCCGCCCATATCATCCGGGCGGCGGAGGAGTCCATCGCCTTTCAAACCGCGGATCTGGTCTGCGCCATGGAAAAGGACTTGGCCCAGCCCCTCTCCTGCCTGCGGGCGGACGGCGGCGCCAGCCGGGACGGGCTCCTGATGCAGTTCCAAGCGGATATCCTGGGCAAGCCGGTGCTCCGGCCGGTGATCCGGGAGACCACCGCCCTGGGCGCCGCATATCTTGCGGGCCTGGCGGTGGGGCTTTGGAAGGATCTGGACACCCTCCGGGCCCTATGGCAGTGCGACGTACGCTTCAACCCCGCCATGCCCGCCCAGGAGGCCGCCCAGCGGCGCCAGGATTGGCAGCGGGCCGTGGCCCGGTCCATGGGCTGGGCTGCCGGAAAGTAGCAGATGTTCCCAACGTCCCTACGGGGGGGGCGGCGATTCGCCACCGGGGGGGGGGGGGGGGGGGGGCCGCCCCCCCCCGGCCGGGGGGGGGGCGGGGGCGGGCCGCCCCGCCCCCCCCCCCCCGGGCGGGCGGCGCGCGCCCGCCGCCCCCCCGCCCCGCCGGGCGCCCGCAGCCCAACCGGCAGGGCACAGCCCAGCCCTTCACCGAAGGCTGCGGATCTCCTCCTGGAGCCGCTGCAAAAACCCGGCGGCCTGGGCGCCGTCCAGCTGGGTATGGTGGAATTGGAAGGATACGGGCAGCTTTGTTTTCAGCCAGGTTTTCCTGTATTTGCCCCAGATCAGGAAGGGGTTGTTGTAGATGCCCGCGTATAGGTTCACCGCCCCGTCGATCTCCCATTGCGCCAGGGCGGAGGTGCCGATGACCATATAGTCCTCCCCCAGCGCATAGGGCTGGCAGGTTTCAGCCACCTGTTGGGTACGGGTTGCATATTCCCGGGCAAAACCGGGCAGGGATGGATCAAAGGCCAGGTCGCAGGTATAGATATCCCCGTCCCGGGCGGCCACCACGGCGTTGACGGCCAGCTTGTCGTATTGGATGAGCTTATTTCCCACGGGCAGCAGGTAAAATTCCTCCATCCGGGCCGCCGCCCTGCCAATGCACCAGCACAGGAGCATGTTGAATGGATAACCATGCTTGCGGCTGGCCCAGCGCAGGTTGGAAACCTCCAGGGTGTAAAACAGGGTCACCATGGGCATGGGGGCTTGCATCCAAAGGTCGAAGGCTCTGGCCCGTTTGGTGTGTTTCGGATCGACTTCGCGCATATTTTCTCCTTGCGGCAATGGGTTATGGTTGGGATATTATAGCAAAGCCGGACGGTAAAATGCAACCGGATTGTAGGCCAATGGATGGATTCCCCCAGGGGAGCAAAAAAAGCTTGCCTGTCAAGGTACTTTACCCTTTATAATCAAAGGGAAGTCCTCCATGAAAGGTCAATCAGCCATGACGATCAAAGATATGGAAGCTCGCACGGGGATGAGCCGCGCCAACATCCGCTATTATGAGCAGGAGGGGTTGATCGCGCCCCAGCGGGACAGCAACGGTTACCGGAATTATCAGGAAAGCGACGTACAGGCCCTGGAGCGGATCCTGCTGATGCGGCGGCTGGGGGTATCCCTGGAGGATATCCGGGCCTTGCAGGCAGGCAGCCTGCCCCTTGGGGAAGCCATGGAGCGCCAGGCTGATAAGCTGGGCCGGGAGCAGCAGGAAGCGGCCGCGGCCCAGGCCCTATGCCGCTCTATCCAGACCACAGGGGTGCCTTATGGCCGGCTGGACGCCCGGCCCTTTCTCCAGGCGCCCCAGCCGCCCCCGGAATTGCCGGCCATGGACGCCATTTTGCCCCTGCGCCACCCCTGGCGCAGGCATTTGGCCCGGAGCCTGGATCTCGGCCTCTATTCCCTGCTGTGGTACGCCTTTTGGGAGCTGGTGCTGCGCCGTTCTTCCCTGCAAATGGGTACGGGCGGCCAGATCCTGCATACCCTGATGGCCATGGGCCTGATGCTGGCATTGGAGCCCTTGCTGCTTTGGCGTTTTGGCACCACCTTCGGAAAATGGGTCTTTGGCTTGCGGCTGGAAAACGACGACGGGGGCCGTCCCGGCTATTGGGCGGGCCTGGGCCGCACCTTATTGGTGCTGCAAAAGGGCCTCTGCTTCCAGATCCCCATCGCGTCCCTCGTTTATCAGATCAAAAGCTACAAGCGGTGCAAGGCCGGGGAGCCCCAGCCCTGGGACGAGGGCTTCCGCTATACCATCCGGGATACCCGGGCCTACCGGGGCCTGGTATATGCCCTGAGCGTCCTTACGCTCACAGGGCTCATGTTTCTCACCACGCTGGGTGGGCGGATGCCGCCCAACCGGGGCGGGCTGGATGTGGCGGATTTTGCCCAGAACTACAATGCCCTGGCCGCCTACTACGGGGAGAACGACGGCTTCCGCCTCAACAGCCAGGGCGCGTGGGAGGAGTGGACGACCGTAGGCGTCCCCCAGTACGCAAGGGAGCATCCTCCCCTTCAATATACGGTGGAGGACGGGGTGTTGACCGGGGTGTCCCTTTCCTTTTCCATGGAGGACGCGTTCCTTTCCAACGTCCAGGACGTGATGCTGCTTTCCGCCCTGGCCTTTGCCGGCGCCCAGCCGGAGGCCGGGCTCTTCTCCCCGGTGCGGGATCAATGCATCCGCCAGATCCAAAGGGGGTTCTATCAGGGGTATAAAATGTGGGCCGGGAACGTGCTCATTAGCTACCATGTGGAAGGAGACTCCGGCCTTGGGGCGGAGCCCCTGGAGGGGACCGGGTATTTCTCCATGGAACGCTGCCGCTAAGCTTGGCAGTAGGCGTTTTCTTTACGGAATCCGGGCAATTCTTAACGCTTTCTTTCGGTGCGTTTTGCCCGTTCGTATGCTATGATGCATATAAGCGGCAAGCCCGCATGAACTTGCCGTAGATCCTTAGGTCAAGGGTCACAAAAGGGACGGATTGGTCATCCGTCCCTTTCTCGTTGCCCCCGGACGAAAAGCGCTTGGCAAAGGGTCTCCCGTTGTCCAGGCAAAAGCCAGTTCCACATGAAAAAATAATGATCCCCCGGCAAAGCCGGGGGTATTTCTTATGCGGGCAAAGCCCTATGTTACTAGCCCGCGCGTCTCGT
>UQRU01000108.1 GCA_900543475.1 uncultured Eubacteriales bacterium | reverse complement strand
CTTGTTCGTCTGCACTATATAGTTTTCAAGGTGCCGCGCCGTTTCCCCCGCGCTCCCGCGCGAGGCAGCTTGTATATGATACCAAAGGTTCAGCCAATTGTAAAGCCTTTTTCTGAACTTTTTAAAAAATTATTTTTTCACCGGCTGTAACCCCCTGTTCATTCCCATATTTTCATTCTTGAACAAGGCTACAGTAAATGGCTTCCAGCTTTCCCTGGCGTTCCCCTATCCGGCAATCAGCCAAACTTCCTTATATTCTGCCGTTCTTTCCTTTATATTATGCACAGTTATAGCAAGTCGCCTTTTCTTCGGCCGGCCTTATAGTTCTTCTTCCTCCACATAGACCCGGGGCACCCGTTTGGTCACCAGGGAAGTAAGCTCATAATTGATGGTGCCCACCGCTTGGGCCACCTCCTCCACGGACATGCCCCCCGGCCCCCACAGCAGCACCGGGTCCCCAGGCTGCACCGGCCGGGGCGCATGGCTGATATCCAGCATATGGGCGTCCATGCAGATGGTTCCGATCTGAGGATACGCCACCCCATCGATCACCGCCCAAGCCTGGTTGCTCAGCCGCCGGGGATAGCCGTCCGCATAGCCGGCGGCCACCACCGCGGTCTTGATGGGGCTGGGCGCCTGATAGGTACGGCCATAGCTCACTGACGCCCCTGCCGGCAGGTCCCGCACCTGGGCCACCCGGGAATATAGGGACATCACCGGCGCCAAGGGGCCATCCGGGGCCGGCTTGCTATCCGGATACAGGCCATAGAGCATATTCCCCGCCCGGACCATATCCAAATGGGTATCCGGATGCCGCATCACCGCCGCGCTATTGCCTGCGTGGCGCACCCCGGGCTCCAAGCCTCTGGCCTCCATTTCCGAAAGCACCGCCCGGTAATTCTCCATCTGCCAGCGGGTATAATCGTCCTGTTCCGGGTCGTCCGCCACGGAAAAGTGGGTAAAGACCCCTGTCACCCGCAGCCCGGGCATATGATAGATCTGCTGGATCTCCTCCACCGCCTGGGTCCGGGTCTCCGGCGTCTGGGCCAGGATGCCCGTGCGGCCCATGCCGGTATCCAGCTTGATATGCACCTCCACAACCACCCCTTCCTGCACCGCCCGGCGGGAGAGCTCCCAGGCAGGCTCCAGCTCCTGGATGGCCTGGGTGATCCCATTGTCCGCCAGCATACGGGCATATTCCGGGTCCGTATAGCCCAGCACCAATATGGGGGTGGATACCCCGCCTTCCCGCAGTTCCATGGCTTCCGCCAGGCTGGCCACCCCAAAGGCGTCCGCCCCCGCCGCCTGCAAGCATTGGGCGCAGGCCACCGCACCATGGCCATAGGCATCCGCCTTCACCACGCACATGACCATCTTCCCCGTCTGTTCTTTTACATAATTCAAATTATGCCGCAACGCCTTCAGGCTGATCTGCGCCCAGGTGCGGGCCGTGGGTGATACCGTCATCATCCTCTTAACTTCTCCCGTTCGCTATATGAAAAAATCTTTTCTATTCCCTGCATTTTTCGCAGCCATTCGGCTGCAAGCCAAATCGTTCGTTTCCTGCTCTCGCCTTTTTTATTGCGTAGGCAAAACAAGATGCAGCATCGCATTGGCGATCTTGCATTTTTCCGCGCCCGGCCAAAATTCAGGCGAGCCTATATGCTATTGTAGCCACATTGGCCAGGATTTGCAACCCTGGCCCAGCGGTTTCTTCCTATGCCGGGCAAAAGCCGCCCCTTGCAGCCAAGGGGCGGCCATGGTACCATAATGGATACAACCCCGCCTAAGTCGGGCGGGGGCATTCCATCTGCCGAAAGGAGACCGCCATGGAACAACCCATCTCCACCCCTGCCCAAGACCCCATGCTGGAACAGCAAAAGCTCCTAAAGGCCATGTACCGCATGTCCATCATCCGTACCGTGGCCTGCTTGCTGATCTTTCTCATCATTGCCGGCAGCGCCCTGTACGTCCTGCCCGGCGTTAAAAGGCTGGTGGATCAGTTATCCATCGTAGCGGACAACCTGGAGCAGATCGACGTCACCTACATGACCGAGTCCGTGACCAACCTGGCCGTCACCGGCACCGAAAGCCTGGAGACCGCCATGCGCCAGGTGACGGCGGCCCTGGAAAACCTCAACAAGCTGGACATCGATACCCTCAACCAGAGCATAGCCGACCTGGGGGCCATTGTGGAGCCCATGGCCCGGCTGTTTGGGACCCGTTGAGCCATGGTCACCACCAACGCCATGCGCCTGCTCACCCAGGCAGGCATCCCCTTTACCCCCCTATGCTACGCCTATGACGAAAGCGACCTTTCCGGGGTCCATGCCGCCCAAGCCCTGGGCCTGGACCCGGACGAGGTCTTTAAGACCCTGGTGCTCCGGGGGGAACGCACCGGCCTGTTCGTATGCTGCATCCCGGTGGCCGCCGCCTTGGACCTAAAAAAGGCCGCCAAGCTCCGGGGAGACAAGGGGGCCCAAATGCTCCATATGCGGGAGCTATTGCCTGCCACCGGCTATATCCGGGGCGGCTGCTCCCCTGTGGGTATGAAAAAACAGCTCCCCACCATCCTGGACGAGACTGCCCAGCTGTTTCCCGCCATCGCCGTCAGCGCCGGGGTGCGGGGCCAGATGCTGCTGCTTTCTCCTGACGCCCTTTGCGCCTATATCGGCGCCAGCTATGGGGATCTGTGCGAATAGCCGGCAGGACGTCCCTACCGGCCATAATAGATGAGCATACTCAATGCAGCCTTCTCCCTCCCGGGATTCCGGTAGCCATGGGGCACGTCCGCGTCAAAACGGATGGAGTCCCCTTGGGAAAGGGCATATTCCTGATCCGCCACCCAGATCTCCACCTGGCCGGCAAACACGGTGATGTATTCCTGGGCGCCCTTTAGATGGGGCTGCGCCGCCAGCGTCCCCCCCGGCTGTATCAGGATGCGGTAGGTCTCAAACAAGGTCTTTTCGTCAAAGGGGAAAGCCGGATAGTTCTGATACCGCCCCTCATCTGCCAGCAACGGCTGCGCCCCCTCCCCGCGAAGCAGCGACACGTCCCCCCTCTGCTGTTCCACCAGGGAAGAAAACGATACTTTATAGCCGTTGGCAATTTTCCATAGCACGGAAATGGTGGGGTTTGCCTCGCCCCTTTCAATTTGCGCCAACATGCTCCGGGATACCCCTGTGCAGGCGGCGGCGGCATCCAGGGTGAGCTTTTTCTTCTCCCGGATGCTTTTTACATTGGCGGCTACTATGCTGGTCAGATCCATATTGCATCCCTTTGTTGACAATATATTGAACTAATAGTATGCTATAAAAGATAAAAGAAATTTCCTTACCTTTTAATATACCATGTTGCAGAAGGGGTGTCAATTTTGTTCAACTGGGTTTCTTTTCTCACCTATGCCACCATCACCGCTGCGACCCCCGGGCCCAACAACATCATGTCCATGTCCAACGGCAGCCGCAAAGGCTTCCGCCGGGCCTTGCCCTTCAACCTGGGCATCTGGGCGGGGTTTTCCGCGGTGACCCTGCTATGCACGGTATTTTGCAGCCTATTGTCCTTGCTCATTCCCAAGATCCAGCTGCCCATGCGCATCCTGGGGGCCGCATACCTGCTGTATTTGGCCTGGGCGACCTTCCGCAGCAGCGGGGACATCCAAGAAAATCATAGCCGGGATGGATTCCTTCCCGGCCTGATTTTACAATTTATCAACCCAAAGATCTATATTTACTGCATCATGTCCCTGGAAGCCTACATCCTGCCCAGCTTCAACGGCCAGTGGCTGCCCCTCCTGGGCTTTGCCATGCTGCTTTCCTGCATCGGGTTTGTCTTTACCCTGTGCTGGTCCGCCTTCGGCTCCCTATTCCGGGGGCTGTTCGCCCGCCATGGCAAAATCGTCAATACGGTCATGGCCCTATTGCTGGCCTACTGCGCCGTATCCCTGATCGTTTCTTAACCAAGGCTTTCGGGCTGGCCTTCCTTCCGGCCCAGGATCTCCATAAACTCTTCGCCGGTGATGGTTTCCTTTTCCAGCAAATAGGCGGAGAGCCGGTCCATGGCCGCCCGGTCCTGTTCCAGCAGCTCCTTGGCCCGGGCATAGGCTTGCCCGATCAGGGCGATGACCTCCTGATCCACCCGGGTGGCCGTATCCGCCGAACAGGCGATGGAGGTATCCCCGCCCAGGTATTGGTTGGTGACGGTCTCAAGGGCCACCATGCCAAAGGTCTTGCTCATGCCATAGCGGGTCACCATGGCCCGGGCCAGGCGGGTGGCCTGCTCGATATCGTTGGACGCCCCGGTGGTGATGGAATCGAATACCAATTCCTCCGCCACCCGGCCTGCTGTTAAGGTGACCAGCTTGTTGAAGGCTTCCTCCCGGCTCAGCAGGAACCGTTCCCCCTCCTCTACCTGCATGGTATAACCCAGGGCGCCGCTGGTCCGAGGCACGATGGTGATCTTATGCACCGGCGCGCTGTTGCTTTGCCTGGCCGCCGCCAACGCATGGCCGATCTCATGATAGGCTACGATCCGCTTTTCCTTTTCGGAGATCACCGCGTTCTTGCGTTGATAGCCGGCGATCACCACCTCCACGCTCTCTTCCAGGTCCTCTTGCTCCACCGTATCCCGGCCCTGGCGTACCGCCCTTAGGGCCGCTTCGTTGATGATGTTGGCCAATTCCGCGCCGCTGGCCCCGCTGGTGGCCCGGGCAATGGCGTTGAAGTCCACCTGGTCCGACATGGATACATTCCCTGCATGCACCTTCAATATGGCTTCCCGGCCCTGCAGATCCGGCAGCTCCACCGGAATCCGCCGGTCGAACCGGCCCGGCCGCAGCAGCGCCGGGTCCAAGGATTCCGGCCGGTTGGTGGCCGCCAGGATCACCACGCCCTTTTTCCCGTCAAAGCCGTCCATTTCCGATAACAGCTGATTCAAGGTCTGTTCCCGTTCATCGTTGCCGCCTATGCCGTTGCCATCCCGCTTTTTGCCGATGGTATCGATCTCGTCGATAAACACGATGCAAGGCGCCTTTTCATTGGCCTGCTTGAACAGGTCTCGTACCTTGGCAGCGCCCATGCCCACGAACATCTCCACGAATTCCGAGCCGGATATGGAAAAGAAGGGGACCTGGGCTTCCCCGGCCACCGCTTTGGCCAGCAAGGTCTTACCGGTGCCCGGCGGGCCCACCAGCAATACGCCTTTGGGAAGCCTGGCGCCGATGGAGGCGTATTTATCCGGATGGTGGAGGAAATCCACCACCTCCATCAACGCATCCTTGGCCTCGTCCTGGCCGGCCACATCCGCAAAGGTTTTGCCGGTTTGGGACTCGATATATACCTTGGCATTGGCCTTGCCAAAGCTCATGGCATTGCCTGCCCCCATGCCGCCCATGAGCTTCTTGGACAACAACTGCCCCAACAGCACAAAGAACAACACCGGCAGCACCCAGGAAAACAGCAGGGTCATCAAAGGCGACGCCTGGGTGGGGATGGACTGGGCAAAAACCACCCCTTTATCCGTCAGCCGGTCCGTCAGGTCGTCATCCGGCCATAGCCCGGTCTGATATACCCGTTCCCGGCCTTTTTCATCCTCGGCCAAAAAGGTGAGGGTGCCTTCCTGCTCGTCCCGGGCCACCTGGGTCACGCTGCCCGCGTCCACCATGGCGAGAAAATCGCTGTAACCCACCTCGATCACCTGGTTCCCCATGAATAAGGGAAATACCAGGGCGTTGAGCAGCAGGATGATGATGGTTGCCACCATAGCATAATATAGGAGGGGCTTTTTCGATGGTTTGTGTTCCTGCATCATATAGGAAATCCTTTCTTTCGCATTTGTATCTCCAGGTAATACCTGTATTATACGGCGGCATCAAGGCTTTATCGCGCCGAAAAAGAAAGAAGAATGTGAATAAAATACAGGCCCGTGCTGCACACTCCTTTCCCCTGCGGAATAGTATGCAGTAAATCCCAGACTTAAAGAGGTGCAAGATATGAGAACTTTGAGGCGCGGGGATACGGGCAGCGACGTCCGCACCCTGCAAACAGCATTGACCCGAGCCGGCTATGACCCCGGCCCCATCAACGGCATTTTCGGCGCCCAGACCGAGCAGGCGGTAAAGCAATTTCAGCGGGTGCTGGGCCTGCAGGAGGACGGTATCGTAGGCCCCAAGACCTGGGCTTTCCTCATGCCTTTTGTCTATGAACCCGACCCGGACGTTTTGCGCCGGGGCAGCCGGGGGGATATGGTCCGCCGTCTGCAAAACGGCTTGATCCGTGCCGGCTTTGACATCGGCACCCAGGTTGACGGCCTGTTTGGCACCCGTACCCAAAGCGCGGTACGCGCCTTCCAGCGCAGCAAGCGCCTGCCTGAAACCGGCGTGGTGGATTTCAACACCTGGCTGGCCATTGCCCCCTATCTGGATAGCCGGGACATCTACCTGCGCCGGGGCGACCGGGGCATGTTGGTGCGCGTCGCCCAAACCGCCTTGGCCCGGGCCGGATTCAACCCCGGTTCCGGCGACGGTATCTTCGGACCCAATACCCAAAATGCCGTGCGCGCCTTCCAGCAAGCCAAGGGCCTGACCGTGGACGGCATCATCGGCCCCCGTACCTGGATGGCTTTGATGGCCTATCTGGGCACCATTACCCCCCCTGTACCCGAGCCCGGCTATATCATCTATGTGGTGCAGCCCGGCGATACCCTCTATGACCTGGCCCGCCGCTTCGGCACCACCGTGGACGCCATCGTGGCCGCCAACGACATCCAGGACCCCAACCTGATCTACGTGGGCCAGATGCTGCGGATCCCGGTCACCTTCCCCTGGCCTTACGGCGAAAACTAAACGCCAGGCTTTTGGGGCCTTACACCGGGCTTTTGGGGGCTCCGCCCCCAAGCCCCCGCCCGCTTTTGAAAAAAGCGGGGGAAAACCAGCTGGAACGCTTCTTTGATTTTCCAACGGATCATGCCGGCCCGCCGCTCATCGGGAGCGGCGGGCTAGTTTTGTGGGTAGGTTTTGGGTCAGAAACCAGGCGCTCCATCTGAAAGGACGGCGAAACTTCCAGCGGCCCCGGGGGGCGGCGGGGGCGGCCAGGGCCCGGGAAACGGGGGGGCCGCGGGGGTGGCACCGGCGCCCCGGTTTCCCGTTTGGGGGCCGCGCCGGCAAAACCCCCCGCCC
>UQRU01000107.1 GCA_900543475.1 uncultured Eubacteriales bacterium | reverse complement strand
GGGGGCGGGGGGGGGGGGGGGGGGGGCCGGGGCCCCCCCCGGGGGGGGGGGGGGGCGGGGGGGGCCCGGGGGGGGGGGGGGGGCCCCCCCCCCCCCCGGCCGCCCCCCACGGCCGAATATCCTCCAACAAAAAAGCCGCCTACTAAGGCGGCAACAACCAATGCTTTAAAAAGGGGCTGGCGTTTACTCATGCAGCCCCTGGCACAATCTGCGTATTCATCCATACCTGCCTATCGCAGGTATCGGTTACTCCATATCCGCCAGCTGGTGGCCGATCCGATAGCAAAGGCACAGCAAGCTATCGGTCATATGAAGGTTTTCCACCGGGATGCCGGGCACAGTCACATCCACCGGCGCAAAATTCCAGATCCCTTCGATCCCGGCGGCCTGCATCCGGTCTGCAATGTCCTGGGCGGTGCTGCGCCGGGCGGCGATGATGCCAATGCGGATCCCGTTGTCGCGGATATAGGTTTCCAGCGCATCCATGTGGAGTACGGGCTTACCGTGGATGGTCTGGCCCACCAATTCAGGCTTGATGTCAAACAGGGCCTGGATCTGGATATTGTCCCGGCTAAAGCCGTCGAAATTGGCCAGAGCCGTACCGATGCGGCCAGCCCCCACCACGATGGCTGGATAGGTCCTATCCAGCGCCAGGATGTTGCGGATCTCCTCTAACAAATGTTGTACGTTATAGCCATAGCCCTGTTGTCCAAAGCCGCCAAAGCAGTTAAAATCCTGGCGCACCTGGGATGCGTTAAGCCGCATCTGCTGGGCCAGTTTGCCCGAGGATATCCTTTCCACCCCAGCGGCTTGCAGGGCGATAAGCTGCCGGTAATACTTGGGCAGCCGCCGGATGACGGCCTCGGATACCTTGCGAACGATCATGATTCCCTCCCGTTATTCTGCCAACCGCGCCTCGGCTTGCCTAAGGCAAGCAAAGCTGCGACCGTATCATGTTTATTATAGCTTTTTCTCTATCCTGATGCAATATACACCCTGACGGATCCGGTTATAGATTTTCAGCCTCCGGCACAAATAGGGGCTGGTCTCCCATTTCCTGCCATTGGCCGCTTACGGAACAATGGGCGGCGCCCAATTCCATATGCAGCATGGCGATGCCCAGGTCCACTCCGCCGAAGCCGAAGTTCCCGCTGGTCTTGATGATGCGGATTCCCCGGCCCTCCGGCTGAAACCGCCAGGGCTGCCGGTTTACCGCGCTAGGGGCCAGCCGGGCGCAGGAGAGGGCGCTTTGCTGCCATTCCGGCAGGGCCTGCAAGGCTTCCTGGTCCAGGCCAGTCAGGGCTTCCAGGCTTTTGCGGGGGCGGCCCACATAGGTTTCCCCGGGCACGCCCATGGGGGTGATGGCCACGATGCGTTCCCCCGCCTCCAGGGGCAATAGGGAGGCGGTATGGCTTTTGCGGAAGCTCCCCCCCACCCAGCAGGTACCAAGGCCCAAGGCGGTGGCCTCCAGGATAAAGGCCTCCCCCATATAGCCTACAGTATGGTCCTGGGCCTCTGGCCCGGCCACAAAGGCTGCGAAATGGGTAGCCCCAGTGATGCGCCCATAGTTGAGGAACAGGGGCCTAAAAATATCCTCTCCCTGGCCCAACAAGATCCGCACCCCCTGCCCGCCGATCCGCTCCGCCGCCTGGGCCAAGGCTGTCAACTCCTCTACCCCCGGCGGTCCATCATAGCGCCGCACGGAAAACCGGGCCTGTACCGCGCTGTGCCACCGTTCCATGTTGTATGCCATTGCCTATACCCCCAAGAGTTTTTTCAGATACTGTCCCGTATAGCTTTGCGGGCAAGCCGCCACTTCCTCCGGCGTGCCCTGGGCCACGATCCGGCCCCCCTGGTCGCCCCCCTCGGGGCCCAAGTCGATGATATAGTCTGCGGTCTTGATCACATCCAAATTGTGCTCGATCACCAATACCGTGCTGCCGCCCTCCGCCAGCCGCTGAAGGATCCCCAGCAGCCGTTCCACGTCCGCCACGTGCAGGCCGGTGGTGGGCTCGTCCAGCACGTACATGGTGCGGCCCGTATCCCGCCGGGACAGCTCTGTGGCCAGCTTCACCCGCTGGGCTTCGCCCCCGGACAGGGTGGTGGAAGGCTGGCCCAGCTTCACATACCCCAGCCCCACGTCATACAGGGTCTGGAGCTTACGCTGGAGCCGGGGCAGGGGCCCGAAAAAGGACAAGGCCTCCTCCACAGTCATATCCAACACATCCGCGATGGTCTTTCCCTTGTATTTGACCTCCAGGGTCTCCCGGTTGTACCGCTTGCCCTTGCACACCTGGCAGGGCACATAGATATCCGGCAGGAAGTGCATTTCGATTTTGATGATGCCGTCTCCCCGGCAGGCTTCGCACCGCCCCCCCTTCACGTTGAAGCTGAAGCGGCCGTTGTTATAGCCCCGGAGCTTGGCGTCCGGGGTCATGGCGAATACCTCCCGGATCAGGTCGAACAGCCCCGTATAGGTGGCAGGGTTGCTCCGGGGGGTGCGGCCGATGGGGGATTGGTCGATGTCGATGATCTTATCCAGCTGGTCCAAGCCCTCCAGGGCCTCGCAAGCCCCGGGGTTGCGGACCTTAGCCCGGTTCAGCTCCCGCAGCAGGGTCTTTTTGATCACCTCGTTCACCAGGCTGCTCTTGCCGCTGCCGGATACCCCGGTGACGCAGGTGAATACCCCCAGAGGGATATCCACGTCGATGCCCTTCAGGTTGTTGGCCCGGGCGCCCCGCACCCGTAAAAACCGATCGCTTTGCCGCCGCTGGGCGGGCACGGGAATGCACCGCCGGCCGGACAGGAACTGGCCGGTGATGGAATCCGGGTTGGCCATGATCTCTTCCGGGGTGCCCTGGGCCACCACATGGCCGCCGTGCTCTCCCGCCCCGGGGCCGATATCCACGATATGGTCTGCGGAAAGCATGGTCTCCTCATCGTGCTCCACCACGATGAGGGTATTGCCCAGGTCCCGCATCCCCTTCAGGGTGGCGAGCAGCCGGGCGTTGTCCCGCTGGTGTAGGCCGATGCTGGGCTCGTCCAGGATATACAGCACCCCCACCAGCCCGGAGCCGATCTGGGTCGCCAAGCGGATCCGCTGGGCCTCGCCCCCGGACAGGGTGCCGGCGGAACGGGACAGGGTCAGGTAGTCTAGGCCCACGTCCACCAAAAATCCCAACCGGGCATGGAGCTCCTTGAAGATCTGTTCCCCGATGCGCCGTTCCGTCTCGTTCAGCTCCAACCCCTGGAGGAAGGCCTGGGCCTTGCGCACCGTCAAATCGCTTAGGGCTGCGATGGACAGCCCTCCCACGGTCACCGCCAGGCTTTCCGGCTTGAGCCGCTTTCCCCCGCAGGCCGGGCAGGCCACGCTGGACATATAGCTCTCCAGCTCCTGCTTCACCCCGTCGGACTGGGTCTCCTTATAGCGGCGTTCCAGGTTGGGGATGATCCCCTCAAAGGGCGCGTCAAAGGTGCCCGCCCCAAACTCCCGCTGATAGGCGATATGCAGCCGGTCGTTCCCCGTGCCGTATAGGATGGCGTGACGGGCTTGTTCCGGCAGGTCCTGGAAGGGCGTGTCCAAGGAGAAGCCATAGTGCTCCGCCATGGCCCCAAAGTACATGCCGGCAATGCTGTTTTCCGCCCCGCTTTGCCAGCCGCTGACGCTGACAGCGCCTTCCCGCAGGCTCAACGTAGGGTCCGGCACCACCAGGGCTTCATCCATTTTCATCAGGATGCCCAGGCCGCCGCAATGGGGGCAAGCCCCGTAAGGGTTGTTGAAGGAGAACATCCGGGGGGTCAGCTCCTCCATGCTGACGCCGCAATCCGGGCAGGCGTAATTCTGGGAAAAGAGCAACTCCTCCCCCCCGATCACGTCCACCTTGGCCAGCCCTTCCCCAAAGGCAAAGGCGGTCTCCAGGGACTCTGTCAGCCGGCTCTGGACCCCCGGCTTAATGGAAAGCCGGTCCACCACCACGTCGATGGTATGCTTTTGATTCTTGTTCAGCTTGGGCAGGTCGTTGATGTCGTAGACCTCCCCATCGATGCGCACCCGCACATAGCCGTCCTTGCGGATGCGTTCCAGGAGCTTTTCATGTTCCCCCTTCCGGCCCCGTACCGCCGGGGCGATCACCTGGATCCGGCCGGCCCCCAGGGCCAGGATCTGATCCACCACCTGGTCCACCGTCTGCCGTTCGATGGGCTTGCCGCACTTTGGGCAATGGGGCTTGCCGATGCGGGCATAGAGCAGGCGCAGGTAATCGTGGATCTCCGTCACCGTGCCCACGGTGGAGCGGGGGTTGTTGGAGGTGCTTTTCTGGTCGATGCTGATGGCCGGGGAAAGCCCCTCGATATAGTCCACGTCGGGCTTTTCCATCTGGCCCAAAAATTGCCGGGCATAGGAGGACAGGGATTCCACATACCGCCGCTGGCCTTCGGCGTAAATGGTATCAAAGGCCAGGGAGGATTTGCCGCTGCCGGAAAGGCCGGTGAATACGATCAGCTTATTCCGGGGCAGGGTCAGGTCGACGTTCTTCAGGTTATGTTCGCGGGCGCCTTGTATGCGCAGTTCTTCTTTCATATGGTTATGCCGGTATGTTCCTTTCTTCCCGGGCTTTGGTCATTTCCTGGTACGGCCCCTGGCTTTACGCCGGCTGCCCGGCATGCCGGGGGCGATCTTTTTTTCCTGGGTTTGGCCCGTAAGGGCAAAAAGCTGATCCCGCAGCTTGGCCGCAGTCTCAAAATCCAGCTCCGCCGCTGCCTGGCGCATCTGCTGCTGCAAGATCTCCGCCTTGGCCTCCCGGTCCCGCTGCCCCAGGTTTTCTCCCTTGGGCCGGCTACTGATCTCCAGGATGCCGTGGACTTCCTTGGTCACGCTCTTGGGTATGATGCCATGGGCCTGGTTAAAGGCCTGCTGCTTTTCCCGGCGGCGGTTGGTCTCGCTGATGGCCCGTTCCATGCTGGGGGTAACGGTATCCCCGTACATGATCACCTTGCCTTGGCTGTTTCGGGCTGCCCGGCCGATGGTCTGGATCAGGGAGGTCTCCGAACGCAAAAACCCTTCCTTATCCGCATCCAAAATGGCCACCAGCCCCACCTCCGGCAGGTCCAAGCCCTCCCGCAGCAGGTTGATGCCCACCAGCACGTCGAATTCCCCCAGCCTGAGGTCCCGAATGATCTCCATCCGCTCGATGGTCTCGATGTCGCTATGCATATACCGCACCCGGACCCCCATGGAATCCAGATATTCCGTGAGGCTCTCCGCCATGCGCTTGGTAAGGGTGGTCACCAGGGTGCGGAACCCCTTTTCCACCTGGCCTCGGATCTCCCCTAACAGGTCGTCCACCTGGCCTTCCACCTTGCGCACCTCCACCTCCGGGTCCAACAGGCCCGTGGGCCGGATGATCTGTTCCGCCACCTGGGTGGCCTGCTGCAATTCATATTCCGCCGGGGTGGCGGATACGCAAATCACCTGGTTCACCCGCTCCTGAAACTCCTCGAACCGCAGGGGCCGGTTGTCAAAGGCGCTGGGGATCCGGAACCCATATTCCACCAGCTCGGTCTTGCGGGCCAGATCCCCCCGGTACATGGCCCGGATCTGGGGGATGGTCACATGGCTTTCGTCGATCATCAGCAGGAAATCCTTTGGAAAATAATCCAGCAGGGTAAAGGGCGGCTGGCCTGGGGCGCGGCCGTCAAAATACCGGGAATAGTTTTCGATGCCCTGGCAATAGCCGATCTCCTGCATCATTTCCATGTCGTAGCGGGTCCGCTGCTCCAACCGCTGGGCTTCCACCAGCCGGTCCGCCGCTTTCAACTCCGCCACCCGGGCTTCCATATCCTTTTCGATCTCCTTGAGGGCCGCCTCCATCTTTTCCCGGCCGGTGGCATAATGGCTGGCAGGGAATATGGCCACGTGGGCCCGATCCACCAGCACCTCGCCGGTGAGCACGTTCACCTCGCTGATCCGGTCGATCTCATCCCCAAAAAATTCCACCCGCAGGGCCTTATCCGACCAGTTGGCCGGAAAGATATCCAGCACATCTCCCTTGGCTCGGAAGGTGCCCCGGACAAAGTCGTATTCGTTGCGCTGGTACTGGATATCCACCAGCCGCCGCATCACGTCGTTCCGGTCGATCTCCATGCCCTTACGCAGGGAGATGGACAGCTTCAGATATTCCTCCGGGTCCCCTAGGGCATAGATGCAGCTCACCGACGCCACAATGATCACATCCCGCCGCTCGTTCAAGGCGCAGGTGGCGCTGTGGCGCAGCTTATCGATCTCGTCATTCACCGTGGCCACCTTTTCAATGTAGGTGTCCGAGGCGGCGATATAGGCCTCCGGCTGGTAATAGTCGTAATAGGAGACGAAATACTCCACCGCGCTATCCGGGAAAAATGCCTTTAACTCCCCGCACAGCTGGGCAGCCAGGGTCTTGTTGTGGGCGATGACCAGGGTGGGCCGCTGCACCCGCTCGATCACCTTGGCCATGGTAAACGTCTTGCCGCTGCCCGTCACCCCCAGCAATACCTGGAGCCGGTCCCCCCGCTCCACCCCTTTGGCCAGGGTATCGATGGCCTGGGGCTGATCCCCCTGGGGGGTAAAGGGGGATACCACCTGAAAATGGTTCATGGTCGCTTATTCTACCTCGAAATCCACAGAAATACCCTTTTCCAGGAAGGGATGGAGATATTCCTTCACCGCCACGTGAGCGGGATGGTCCGCATAGACGTCTAGGGCCGCCCGGTCCTCCAGGGTCGCCACCAGGGCCAGGTCAAAGCTGCGGGGGCTGCCCATAAAATCCGCGCCCGCCTCCATGCTGATCAGCCCGGGCACCTGGCCCACCAGCGCCCGCAGCTTTTTGGCAATGATGGGGGCTTGGCTCCGGTCGGTATATTTGTGGCAAACGATATGTTTGATCATGGTTTTTATTACTCCTTTCGCCTATTCACTCATTCTATAGTGTATCACATTCCTTCAAAAACACAACGGCTTTTCTTCCCCTTCAAACACAGCTTGTTTCGGGTTTTTTTGCCCTAGCATCCACGGATTTCCTCCAGCTGCAGACGGCGCTATGCCAGCCTGCCGGGGGGGGGGCGGCGGGGGCGCATGGCGCCCCCGCCCCGGGGGGGGGGGGCGGGGGGGTTTTGGGGGGGGGGGGGGGGGGGCCCGGCCCCCCCCCCCCCCCCCCCCCCCCCCCGCCCCCCCCCCCCCCCCG